>DASVES010000031.1:0-14086 GCA_036380435.1 Pyrinomonadaceae bacterium
CCGCTTCATTCTGCCCGCAGTGTGGGCGCAACCTTCAGCAGTCGGCGCAGCAGTTTTCTCCTCAACAGAAAGCACCGCCGCCGTTCGGCCCGCCGCCCCCTCTGCCCGGCCCCGGAGGGCGGAGCAAGAACGATCAAATGATGATGATCCTGCTGGCGGTCATCGCCGCCTGCATCATTCTCGGATTCTTTTGCTGAGCGAGTAGGATGTTTAGATATCTCCGAGACCCACTATTCCTGACGAGCGTCGCGCTCTACGCCCTCAACCGCTGGGTCGTGAAGCCTTCCCTTCCCGCGGGCGAACTCTTCTTCAGCGGCCACTTCAACGATCTGCTCGTCATCCCCTGCGCCCTGCCGCCGCTGCTCCTTCTCCACCGCCGGCTCGGCCTGCGCTACGCCGACGCCCCGCCGACGGCCTCTGAGGTCGCGGTACACGTGGCGGTCTGGTCGGTCTTTTTTGAAATCCTCGCGCCCATCTTCGTCCGCGCGGCGCGCTCCGACGCGTGGGACGTTGTGGCTTACTGCGCCGGTGGGCTGGCCAGTTGGATCGTCTGGAACAGGGCCGCCCTGACCGCAATGATTTTTGCCTCGCGTAACCTCATCGAGTTTTTTACCCCTGACACCGGGAGACCTGTTTACCCCCATGATGAGAAAATCGAGTCTCGTTCTTTGCACAGCCCTCTTACTCCTCATCAACACCGGCGCGTTCGCGCAGAAGAAGAAGTATTGCGTGGCCGCCCCCCCTTCCCCGTTTAAGCACAGCGGGCAGATAGTCACGAGCTTCGACTCCGCGGCCCGAGGGATGCGGACGACGCTCCAACACCCGCGCCCACTCGGCGGCTCGCATGAAACCATCTACCTGACGGCCTCCTTCATTCATCAGGACCCGAGGCGCGGCGTGCGGCCCACGGTCGAGTTGGCCCTCGTCTCCGCCCTCAAGACGCAGAAGTACCGCGACTCGCACGGCGTGGTGCTCGTCGGCGACGGCAGGCCCGTCCCGCTCTCGGTGGCGGCGCGCTACCAGTCGCGGCCCGGCGATCAGGGGGTGATTTTTGAAGTGTTCCAGCTCTCGCTCTCGGCCGACGATCTGGCCGGCGTCACGGGCGCGCGCAAGGTGACGGCGCGCGTGGGCGGCGAGGAGTTCGAGCTGACTCAGAACCACCTCGAAGCACTGCGCGAGATGGCGAGCCTGTTGGGCGGGGCGCCGAAGGGCTGGCGCACGGAGTAGAGAAGAAGGCAAAAGTAAAAAGGCAAAAGGCAAAAGTGAAGAGGCGAGACGCTCCTCACTTTTGCCTTTTCCTTTTTACTTTTGCCTTCTTTAGCGCGGATAGCCGGTCGGGTGGACGATGTCGCCCTCGGTCATCTCCGACGCCACGCGGATGCGGTGGAAGCCCTTCATGGGGTGCGTCGAGAGGTACGTGATGGCGAACTGGCGCGAGAGCAGTTGGCTGACTTCGCGCAGGAACGGGTCGAAGCTGACGGGCGCGCCCGTGCCCTGGAAGTAGGCGCGGCCCCCCGTCTCGGTCGAGAGGCGGTTGAGCGCGCTCTGGCCGTTGCCCGCAAGCCCCACGGCGCTCGCGGCGCCGCCGACGGTCGGCGCATAGATCGAGTAGACGGCGATACTCCGCCGCTGCGCCTCCTCGATGGCGCGTTGCAGGTCGGGGCTTTGCCCGGGGGTGGAGCCGCTAACGCCGTGCGAGAGGTCGAGACCGTCGCTGACGAGCAGCACCGCGCGTCGCCCAATCGGCTGCCCCTCGAAACGCTTGATGGCCTCGCGCAGCGTCGAGAACGGGTTATACGGCGACACGCTCGTCGAGCCGATGGGGATACGCAACGACTTGGCGGCGCGCTCCAGATCGACCGTGAACTTCTGCCGCACCTGAATCGATCCCGCCCTCATGTATCCCACTAACACGCGCGAGTTCGGAGGCAGCCGGCGGATGAACTCGGCGAGACCCTTAATTTCGTTGCCGACCGAGGGAACGACATCGTCCTGGATCAGCACGGCGAGCGTGAGCGGCGACTGCGCCATCCCGCGGATGGACAGAATCTCCTGCGGCTCTCCGTCCTCGAAGACCTTGATGCCTTCGATGTATTGAAACTCCTCGGGCTGCGCGCGCTCCTTCGGGAGCCGTACCGTCACGGGTATCGTGACGCTCCTCACGCCCCGCCGTCTCTCGCCATCCGTGCCCCTGCCGGCCTGACCGTAGCCAGCCGCGCACGCCAGGCACACGAACAACACACTCACCAAGGCCCTCATCACACTGCGTTCGGCTCTCATTGCGTCTCCCGAATTCCTTTGGTTCGCCGGACTGCGAAACATTATAGCTTGCCGTCAGGCCGAATGCTCACTCCCGCGAGTTTTTACAATTCGACGTGCGCCCGAACGCGCTCCTCAAGGTCGGCCAGCCGGTAGACTCCATCCCCGACGCGCACCGCGTATCCTTCTGCGACGAGCGCGCGGTTGCCCAGTCCGGCGTCGGGACGCGACAGCCCCGTCACCTTCGCCAACTCCCCACGGATGGTCATCCCGGCGCCGTCGAGAAAAGCGCGGGCTACTTCGCGCAACGCTTCGGCCCGGCTCACCTTCACGGAAAGCTCCCGGTGAAAACGCGCCTCGGGCAACGCCCAGATGTACGTGAACCACGGCTCGTAGAGAACCTCCTGCGGGGCCACTTTGAATGTCCGCTGTAGCTCGTCGAGCGCGCGCGTGAACCTGTTGCGCTCCTCCACCTTCGACGCGCGCCGCAGGTCGGCCGTCGCCATCTCCCACTCGCGCCGCAAGACCTTCAAAATCGCGCGCGCTTCCGCCGACAACACCTCCGACTCTTTCCTGCGCGGCACGCCCCACAGCGCGTTGAAGTGGGGTATCAATCGCGGCGCGACGAAGACCGTCCGCGCCTTCGCGATCTTCGCGTAGTAGACGCGCCCACGCCGCATCACCTCATCCTTCAAGACCCACGTCTGACTGCTCTCCGGGTCTTTCTGCACGTTGCGCGGCATGTGCGCGTCGCGCCGCCCGCAGACGGCGATATAGAGCGAAGGGCCGGGCCGCCGCGCGTCCGTCATCGACGCGCAGAAGCCCACCTCCTCCACCAACTTTTCCGCCTCCAACGCGCTCTCCACCCGACGCTCAGGCTCTCGCCTCCACACCCGGTCGCGATACGCCTCGACCTCCTCCGGCAAATCTACATCCATCAGCCTCACCCGACACCCCGGCAAATTAAGCCCATCAATCCTTGACAAACTTCGGCCAACTCTGTTTAATCAATGTTGACCGCAACCTGCAAGGGTTTTAAGCGGCAACAGTTAGCCTTGCAAATGGTCTTTTTTTTGGAAGACTTCGGACCTGTTCCAGACTATAACTTTCGAGAGCCAGCCGCCCGCCGCCCCTTCACTCACACGAAAGCCGGGGCGTCTCCCCGTCTAAGTAAAACACGAGCACGAACGTCTGACCACGACCCGCCCCGGATTGATCGACCCCGCCCATGCTCTCTGCCGAACGCGATTGTCGCCTGAACCGTTGGAGGTGAAAAGTGCTGAACGAAGTTTCCACAGGGCAGCAACTCTCCCACCCTTCTCCCAGAGTTAACGCACAGAGACGCAACACCTCCGCCGCACTCCTCCGCGCGGCCGCACGGAAGTTAGCGGCTGTTGTCGTCGTCGCGTGTCTGCTCTGTTCACCGGCGGCGGCGCTTTCATCGAAGGGCCAGAAGAATTTCAAGCGCGGCATGGAGCACGAGGCGGCGCAGCAATGGGAGAAGGCGGTCGAAGAGTTCGCCCTCGCCGTGGCGGCCGACCCCTCAAACGCCGAGTACCAGCTCCACTACCGACGCTCCGTCTTCAACGCCTCGCAGCTCTTCATGCGGCAGGGCGGCGCGCTCGCCGAACGAGGCGACTATATCGGAGCCTACAACGCCTTCCGCCGCGCGCACGACTACGATCAGGCCAACGCCCTCGCCCGCTCCATGATGGAGCGCATGTACGCCGTGCAGCTCAACAAGGCGACAGCCGGCGCGGGCGGTGAAGTAGCCATCGCGAACGACCCTTCCGTCGCCACCGTCTCGCCGGCCGGCTACGAACCCGCCGCCCCCGCACGCCGGCCCTCGCGCACGCCCGCGCAGCAGCGGCAGTCCGAGCTGCCCCAACAGAGCGGCCGCGCCGAACAGCTTCAGGTCATCACCTACAGCGGCGACCTCGAAAGCTTCATCAAGTATCTCGCCAAGCAGCTCCGCCTGAACGCCGTCTTCGACAAAGACTTTCCGCGGCGGGCAATCGAGGTTGATCTCTCGGACGTGACGGCCGCGCAGGCGCTCGACTACGTCTTTCTCACGCAGGGCCTCTTCTTCCAGAAGCTCACCAGCCGCACCATCCTCGTCGCCGACCAGACGAAGCGCCCGCAGTATCAACAGCTTGTGCTGAAGACCTTCTATCTCTCGAACATCGACCCGAACGAAGCGCGCACGCTCATTCAGGCGTCGATCCCGCCGCAGGCCGGACGCCAGCCCGTCATCACCGCCAACAAGACAACGAACAGCATCACCGTGCGCGACACGGTCGAGAACGTCCGTCTCGTCTCCGAGTTGATTAGGAGTGTGGACAAGGATCGCGCCGAGGTCGTGATGGACGTGCAGATTTATGAAGTCTCACGCACCGACCTGATGCAGATCGGCAACCAGGTCGGCGGCGAGTCGTCGCTGACGAACTTCGGCGGCATCCAGCCCGGCTCGGTTCTCCTCGGCGGCGCACGCCAGCTCGCCAGCGCGGCCAGCTCCGTCCTGCCGCTCTCGACCGGCATCGGCCTTCTCATCCCGCAGTCGTCCCTGAGCGCCTTCCAGCGCAAGGACAACACGCGCCTCATTGCCTCCACGCAGGTTCACGCCTTCGACGGTGAGAAGTCAACGGCGCACATCGGCCAGCGCGTGCCCGTGCAGACGGCCACCATCACGCCGTTCGGCACGGCCGGCGGCGGCGAGTCCAAGCCGCAGGAGGGCGTCGCGCAAGGGTTGTTCGGCGCTAACGGCTACCCCGTCATCCAGTATGAGAAGACCGGGCTGACGCTTGAGTTCACGCCGCAGGTCGCCCCGAACCTCGACGTGCAGGTGAAGATGAGCATCAAGTCGAACGACGTGTCGAGCGTCGCCAACGCGACGCTCACGCCGACCTTCACGGAGCGCAACATCGAAGGCACGGCGCGCATCCAGAACAACCGCACGATGATGATTGCGAGCGTGGCGCAGAACCAGCAGTCGCGCGGCCGGCAGGGACTCCCGCTGCTCGGACTCGTTCCTATCCTCGGCCGCCTCTTCACCGCGCCGCGCCGCAACGACCAGCAGACCGACATCGTCATCGCCGTCACCCCGCACGTCCTGCGCGCGCCCACTTACACGCCGCGCGACGAGGAGATGCGGCCGAGCGGGACGATGCAGACGCCGAACTCCGACACGCTCGAAGCGATGGTTCACGACGTGGAGCGCGAGGAGCAGATTGCCGCCGCGCGCAGTCTCCCGACCCACTCGAAGGTCGAACTTCCCGACGCCGTGCGACAGCCGGCCCTCGCCGTCCAACACAACACCGCCGTCGCCGCACATGACACCGCCATCCAGCACACACCCGTTGACCAACCCTCTTTCGTCCCCGCGCCGAGGGCACTGATGAACAGCGGCGCTCGCATCGACGAAGGCAACGCGGCGCGAGAAGCGACGATGTCTGCCGCCGTTGTCATAAAGGAAACCGGCTCGCCCGTGGACAACTCGCCGGAAGTCCCGGCCACTACCAGACCCCGAGTCGTCGAGGCTAAGTTCGACTCGCCCGGCGGCGCTCAGTCGGTCGAAAAAATCCCGGCCAGTGACAATATTTCGGCCGGCGACAACGCGCGCCCCTTCTCGCCCGACGCCTCACTTTACTCCGCACCTGTCAGCGCGCCCGCCGCCCCGCCGCGTAGCGCCGCGCAGTTGATGCTCATGCCGGAACCCCAGCGGCTCAAGGTGGGTGAGAGGCGACAGCTCAAGCTTGTCCTGAAGACCGATGCGCCACTCGGGATGATCGCCTCGTCGCTGCGCTTCGACCCGCGCGTCATCACCGTCCGCGCCGTCTCGCACGGGAACATCTTCGCCGATCCCACGGCGCTCCCCAACGTCACTTACTCGGTCTCGACGGAGGGCGTACTGATCTTCTCCGTCGCGCCGCCCACGGGCCGGAAGGCTTTCACGGGCGCCGGCGTGCTCCTCAACATCGAGATCGAGGCCGTCGCCCCCGGCGCGTGCGACATCAGCTTCGGGGCGGAAGACGTTCACCTGATGGCGACCGACGGGCGCAAGATTCTTCTGCGCGTATTGCCCGGCGCGGTCGCTGTCGCACAGTAAGCCTCTCTGCTCCCGCCCGTCGTCTGAGCGTCCGGGTCACCTTACACACGAACTCCCATCCCTTCGCGCGGTGGCGGCTGAGGGCGATTTGCGAATCACCTTGTCTGTCGAAAGGTGTGCGGGCGGTGGCCGTGTGTCGTTCAGCCCTGCCGGGCCAGCCGGCGGTGCTCGACGGCGCGCGCGACGCTGGCCTCGATCTGCTCCAGCCGGAAGGGCTTCAGGATGTAGTCGAAGGCTCCGAGCTTGATAAGCCCCTCGGCGTGAGCGGGGTCGCTGATCCCGGAGATGATGATGACGGGCGTCTCCGGCTGCCTTTGCCGAATGATGCCGAGAAGCTCCACGCCGCTCAGGCCGGGCATGGAGATGTCTGTGAGCACCACGTCGTAGGTCTCGACTTCCAGAAAAGACAGGGCGGTCTCGACGGTCGGCGCCCCGTGGCAGAGGTGATTATCGGAGAACAAGTCTAAGAGCGTGTCGCGGACGGCTTCATCGTCATCGACGATCAAGAGGGAGGACATGCAGGAATACTCCTGGGGTGAGGTATTTCTTTGATCGCGGCCGATACTTCAACCCGGCAACTCCCCTACTAGACGCCGGATGAGATCGCTAACGGAAATCCGTGAGGTCGGCCGTGGACGGCGGAGTTGCGAGGTCGCCAGCAAGGTCTGGGCGCTCCCTGTCCGGGAAGAGATTCTAACATCGAATCTTTGACGGCGCAGCCAAATAATCTGTCGCGACAATCTGTCGCGAATAGTGAAAGGCGTGGACATCCGAAGGCCCGCCGCGCGTGTCAAGGGACATGCGCGGCGGGCCTTCGGAACTTCTCCCGCTTGTCAGCCGGTTAACCGGGCCTCGGCCCTTACCTGTTGCGCGGGGCGCTGGAGCGGAGGGTGAACTCCGTGCCGAGCGGCAGATCAAGCTCGTCGCGTCCCTGGACGTAGACGGAGCCCGCGCCGCCCGCGGCGCCGACAATCGCGCCGATGGCCGCGCCCTTACCGCCGCCGGCAATGGCGCCGATGATCGCGCCGACGGCCGTGCCGATGGCGGTGCGCTGCACGGTCTTGTTGGTCTGGTCGTTGTCACGCACCGTGCCCTCGTTGTCCACCTTGACGACTTCGCCGTTGGCGGTGCGGACGCTCTCGACGAAGCCCGCGAAGCGATAGCTGCGCCCGTCGCGCAGGCGGATGGTGTCGAAGTCGAACGACATCTCGGAGCGGCCCGTGACGCGCCCGCCGCGGCCGCTGCTGGCGACCGCGCCCTCGATCACGGCCCCCTCATACTGCGAGGGCTGCCGCACGACCAGCGTGATGCGCTGGCCCGGCTGGACGGTTCTGGTCGAGAGTTCGCTCTCAAGCGTGGCGACGACCGTCTCGCCGTCGCGGAAGAGGAACTCGCCCGTAGGCAGGGTCGATGATGTGCCCGACGGGTAGTTACCGCCCGAGCCGTTGTAGATGTCGAACTGCGCCACGTCCGAGACCTTAGTGTAGTAATCAACCACCTGTACGGGCTGCGTCAGGCGCTCCGAGTAAAAGCTACGCGTGACTTGCAGACCGCGGCCCCGGTCGATGGGGTCGAACATCACCGTGAAGTCGCTCTCGCGGAAGCCGGTCGAGCGCACTTCCAGACGGTCGCCGACAAGGTTGGCCCGCACGCGCGAAGTCCGGCCGTTGGGCAAAGGCTCCTCGCGCTCCGTGCCGTCGGCCTCGAAGGTCGCCTGCGGGGCGCGCGTCGAGGCGATCTGGACGGTGCGGCCGCGGCGGTCGATGGCGATCTGCTCGGGCGCTTCGAGACGCGCGAGCACGCGGTCGTAGACGCGCTGGCGGTCGCCGGCGGGCAGGCTGCTGGTGGCGCGCTCGGCTTCATCGCGCGGGTTGCTGCTGCGCGAAGGGTCGAGACGGTAGGTGCCCGTCAGGCGGTTCGTGCCGACGCCGACGCCCGTGCCGGGGTAAGTGTTCGTCGGGTACGTCGGATTGTTGTTCGGGTAGTTGTTCCAGTTCCAGGCGACGGCGTAGGCGTCGGCCAGTGCCGTCAGGTCTGTACGGACGGTTGACCAGTCGGTCTGCACGCGGTTCGTCAGCCGGTTGTTACGCATGAAGGTGTCGATGCTGGCGCCGGCGTTGAGCACGCCCAGCACATCTTCGTCCACCGACTGCCGGCTGTTGAAGCGCGAGCGGAGGCGGTCGGTCGAGGTCTCGAAGTTGCGGACGAACTCGTTGATGTTGTTCTCGGCCCGCGTGTTGTCGTAGCGGCTGCGGTCGAGCGCCGCGTCGATGCTCGCGCGGAAGCGGTCGGTGTTCTGCTCGACGCGGCGGATGATCGTATCAACCTCACGGTCGCCGAGACGATAGGCGCGCTGGTCCCCTCCGGTCGTCGGGTAAGTTCCCGGCGTCGGGTAGGTGGACTGCTGGCGATCCCAGGCCCAGACGACGTTGTAGGCGCTGGCGAGCGCGCTCAGATCGGTGCGGACGAGCGCCCAATCGTTTTGCGCGCGCGTCGTCAAACGCGTGCGCGCCATGAAGTCGTTGATGAAGGCCGCCTTCGCGAGGACGTTCTCCACATCGGCCGCGACGGAGCGGCGGCCGTTGAAGCGCTCACGCAGTTGGTCGGTGGCGGCCTCGAAGTCGCGGATGAAGTTGTTGACGTTGTCCTCGGCGCGCGTGCCGTCGTAGCGGCTGCGGTCGAGGCCCGCGTCCACGCTGGCGCGGAAGCGGTCGGTGTTCTGTTCGATGCGGGTGATGAGACTGTCTACCTGGCGGTCGCCCAGGCGGTACGTGCGGCGTTGTGCCTGCGCCGTGCTGACCATGCCAAGTGACACTAAGGCTACCACCAGTGCGGCAGAAATTGTTTGTCTTACTCTGTTCATTTAATTCGTCCCTCCAGCTTTTAGAAGTCCACCTCGAAGTAAGGATCGCGTCGGGCGGTTTGAAAGTCTTCGGCCCACCTCACCCCGTTCTTGATAGGGAGTTACAAACACCGGGAGAGTAGTTTGGTCGGGGCAAGGCGTGCTTTATCAAACCCGTTACGAGGCAAGCCCTGTGCCGACAAGACGTTTAAAATGACCGGGGAGGGTGCGCGCCGCCCACAAGCGCGCCGGGGAGTGCATTCCGTGTCTGGGATTCGGCAGACCAAGCGTGGGGTTGCCGCTAATTGTTGAAGGAGAGCTTTTTGTTGTCGCGCTCTATTCAGGCGGAAATGTACGAATAGTGACAGCCGGCGTCCGAGTAGCATACAAGGCGAAAGCCCGCATTTTCGGGCCTGTGTGACGCGCGGCGCGCGCGTGATATGCTTGGGAGCATCCCACTTCGGAGGTGCGTCAGAGCATGGCAGGAGAAGACAGGAAGGCGGTCGTCCACTTCGCGGGCGATGGACTCTTCATCGGCACGAGTCCCGGCGGCCACGCGCAAGTTATCGAGACCGACTCGGCTCGCGCGAGCGCGGCCACGCCGATGGAGATGCTGCTGCTCGCGCTCGGCGGTTGTACGGCCGTGGACGTGATTTCAATTCTGCACAAGAAGCGCGAGCGCGTGACGGGCTACCACGTCGAAGTCAGTGGCGACCGGCGCGACGAGCACCCGCGGAAGTACACGCGCCTCGTCGTGCGACACGTCGTGCGCGGGCACAATGTTTCGGAGAAGGCGGTGCGTCAGGCCGTCGAGCTATCCGAGGAAAAGTACTGTAGCGTCGCCGCCACGCTGCGCCCGGCCGCCGAGATCGTTTCGAGTTACGAGATCGTCGAGGAGGATGGCGGCGCGTGACGAAGCGGCGTGCTTGTCCGGCGCCGGCGCGCATCAAAGCCGAGACGGCGTGCGGACGCGCCCGCCCTGCTGCTAGAATGAGTGGCACAAGCTCTTCCAGCTCCCAGGAGAATTTATAAAATGTCTGACAAAGAACAAAAGACCTGCGCCAACGCCGTCTGCACCTGCCCGGCGGACGAAGGCAGCAAGTACTGCTCGGCCTATTGCGAGGGAATCGGCCGCAACGCCACTACCATCGATTGCAACTGCGGCTGCGAAAGCTGCGGCTCGAACATCTAAGTCGTCCGCGCTCGTCCCCGCGCCGGGACTTCAATAAGCCCCGCGCGTGCGCGCACGAACGACTCACCTCTCCCGCAAGGCGCGGACGCGCCCGCCCACACAATGCGCGCGGCCTCGAATTGCCCGCGCACGGTTCCCTTTGTGGGCGCGTCCGCGAATCTCCCCCACAGACGTTTTCACGGACTACGGAATGATGGCTGTGACCGCCCAACTTCTACTCGTCTGCGCCTCGGCGCTCTCCTTCACGCCCGCCTGCGCGCGCATGGAGACGGCCTCCACGACCAACGCCGCCGCGCCGCCCGTCGCCGCGATTGTCTACACCGAGTCGGCCGACCCCATCGTGCTCACGCCCGAGGAGCAGACGGAGGCCGCGCTCGACTCCGTGCGCCGCGCCGACCGCGACGCGCTCGGGGCCAACGGGCAACTACCCGCGCTGACGCCGCAGGAGCACATGCGCCGCGGCGCCATCTACCACGCCAACCGCGCCTTCGAGGAGGCCCGCGCCCACTGGCGCATCGTGCTTGCGCGCTACGCCTCCGATCCGAACGCTCCGATGGCCCTCTTCCTCATCGGCCGCTCGCTCTTTCAGGAGCGCCGCTACGAGGAGGCGCTCCCGCACTTCGAGCGTCTCGGCACGGAGTCGCCGGGCACTCCGGCCGGGCGCGACGGCTTTTACTACGTCGCCGCCACGAAGCTGCGTCTCGGACGCGCCGCCGAGGCCGCGCAACGTTACATCGAGTACGTCGAGAAATTCCCGAACGGCGAGCGGGCCGAACAGTCGTATCTGAATATCATCGACTCTCTGCGCGAGGCCGGTCGCCACGACGAGGCGATTCCCTGGGTCGCGCGCACGCGACAGCGTTACCCCGGAACCGTGTCGGACACGAACGCGCTGTTTGCGCGCCTGCGCCTGGACGTTTCGCGCGGCGACTGGCAGTCGGCGCTCCAGACGGGTGACGAGTTGAGCCGCGTAGGCTTTCAGCGCGGCGTCGCGACGAGCAAGAACGAGGTCACTTACCTGCGCGCCTACAGCCTCGAACGGCTGGGCCGGAGGGAGGAGGCGGCGGCCGCCTACCGTTCGATTCCCGATTCGCTCAGTTCCTATTTCGGCGGGCTGGCCACGGCGCGCCTGCGCGAGTTCGGCGGTGACGCGCGAAACGCCGCCGCCGAGCGCGAGGCGCGCGTGCGCTCCGAGGCGCAGAGGGCCGCGGCCGACTACCCCGCTCCCTTTCGCGAGATCATCCTGCGCGCGGTGCGCGGGCGCGCGGTCGATCCGCGTTTGATGCTCGCGATCATGCGGCAGGAGAGCGGCTTTAAGCCGACGGCCAAGTCGGGCGCGGGCGCACGCGGCCTGATGCAGTTGACGATGGACGCCGCCAACAGATTCGGGCCGGGCGTCCAGATGAACAATCTCAACGAGGACGCACTCTATCGCCCAGAGGTCTCCATCACGGTGGCCGCCGCTTACCTCGACGAGCTGGCGAAGATGTTTCCGGGGTTGCCCGAGGCCGTCGCCGCCTCCTACAACGGCGGCGAAGACAACGTGGCGCGCTGGGTCAAGCGCGTCGGCCAGAAGGACAACGGCGTCTTCACCGCCGACGTGGGCTTCACCGAATCCAAGGACTACGCCCAAAAGGTGCTCGCCAACTACCGCGCCTACACACTGCTCTACTCGGATAAGCTCGCGCGCAAGTAAGACGAAAGCTCGTCAATCGTCAATCGTGAATAGTGAATCGCGATTGAGTAGCCGCCCGGCTTGAGTTGTGGAACTCAAGCCGGGCGGCTACTCAACTAAATGGATTGACGATTGACGATTGACGATTGACGAGCTTTTACGGCTCGGGACTGAAGTCCGTGTCGTTGAAGCCGCGTGCTCGCTCGCGGCGGCGCAGCGGGTCGTCGTTGTAGGGGCGGGGGCGCGGGAGGAGTCCGAGCCGGACGAGCGCCGGGCGATACTCGTAGCGAATCGTGATCTCGGCGGCGGCGCGGCGCTCCAGGCTCATGTCCACGCGATAGACGTGGTTGTTGACCGAGCGGCCGATGCCGGTCGCCGCGTAATCGTCATCCGTCCGAAGCCCCTCGGACGGGGCGGTGTTTCTGTTCGTCTTACCCTTGCCCGCGCTTTGCGGGGCGGGCGCATTCGTCGCCCTTTCATCTCTCTCGTCTTCGCCTCTACGCATCGGTTCATCGGCGGGGTAAGGCGTCCGCCCCCTCCCGTAGGTGACGGCCGGCGCGGTCTCGCGGTAGAAGACGGCCGTGATGACGCCGAGGTCTGACGCGCGTCCGAGACGCGCCGCGTAAGAGTCGCGCTCGGTCGTGAAGTAAAACTTGCGGGCGCGCTCCGTGCTCATCTGCCAGCCGCCGATGCGAATCGTCCCGTAAGGCTCGATGACCCACTTCTTGGCGTCCCAGCTCGACGTGCGGCGCGCGTCGATGGTGTTGAGGCCATCGACGGAGAGGGCGACGGCCACGCGCACCGGCAGCGGATTCCTGACGCGCAGCTCGTACTCGGCCCCCTCGGCGGCCTCGACGTAGCTTCGACCACGCCCGTAAAGCTTTTCGGCCGGCGACCCGTTGATGAGAACGTCAACCGTGAAATTCGAGTAGGCGGGCGGGTAGTAGATTCGACGCTCCTGCGGCCCACTGCCGGCTGCCGGGGCCGAAGTGAAGCTGAAAAACAGACTTAGCGCGCTGACTAAAGAAAATACGGACTTCATCGCTCGAACCCTCCTCAAAGATACAATCTCCCCATTTTGGAGAACGCCCCCAACGGACTTTCTTGCGCCATGCGGCGCGACTTCAGTGTTTAGTTGAGTGTTTAGTGACTCAGACTCACCGCAGAGGCGCAGAGAACGCAGAGTTCACGCAGAGTTGATTCCAGCCTCCGCGCCTCCTCTGCGTTCTCTGCGCCTCCGCGGTGAACTACCACTCCGTACACTCAACTTAACACTGCACTAGGCATTTTTCGGGCGCAGCAACAGGCGGGCGACTTGTAACGCGGCGAGGGTTGTGGTGACGGCGGCCGAGAGCAGGCAATAGGAGCAGAACGCTTCGAGGACGAACGCCTGCACGTAGAGAAGCCAGAGCGTGAAGGCGAACATCGCGGCCACGACGACGCGCAGCAGCGTCGAGGTGTGTGCATAGCCGAAGGCGGAGAGGGTGGCGAGCGAAAAGACCGCGAAGTAGGCGAGCGCGCCGAGCGAGGCGAGAGGCCAGCCGCCCGGCAGAGACGCGTACTGGCTTTGCAGCACCGCGTCGCAGCCAGAGGTGACCATGCAGACGACGCTGCGCCCCGAGAGGTGTTCGGCCGTCAGGTAGACGGCGTCGGCCAGGCCGACGAGCGCGAGGACGGCGGTCAGCGCGTCGAGACGCTGCGACCGCCGCGCCGCGTGGTCGTCGTCGCCGCCATCCGCCTCGGCGTGTGCACCGACTTCGCCCGCGTCCGCACGGCGCGTACTCACTTCCCCGCCCCGGCGAGCGCCGTCTCGATCTCCCGGCGCAGTTCCGATTCGGTCACCCCGCGAACCTGCACGCCGTTGATGAGGACGGAAGGCGTACCGGTGATGCCGAGCGAAGAGGCGCGGCGCACGTCGGCCACGATGCGCGCGCTCACGCTCTGGCTTTCGAGGTCGGTCTTGAAACGCTCCACGTCGGAGACCCCCGCGCGTTGCGCGTACTCGGCGAACTT
>DASVES010000032.1:0-32580 GCA_036380435.1 Pyrinomonadaceae bacterium
TAAGGACAGAGGTCAGAGTTCAGAGGTCAGAGGTTAGTAAAAGCAAGATGAAGAGGCCGGAGGTTGTGTTTCGGACACTAACCTCCGGCCTCTTGGTTTTTAACTGGCCTCTAACCTCTGACCTCTGACCTCTCTGCCTTACGGCTCGTCTGAGCCTTTTTTGCCACTCTTCTTTTGCGGCGCATCGGTGTCGCCGCGTGGGCGCGGTTGGGTGGCGGGCCTGGGGGGCGGGGCGTCGTCCTTCTTGTCGTCGCGTGGGGCGGCCGGCTCGGACTTGCTCGGAGTTGCGTCCGCCGGGGCGGACGATTTCGTCTCGCCGCCGATGGTGGGCGGCAGCGTCAACTGCTCAAGCTTCGGGTCGGTGACGGTCGCGGGCAGCGACGAGTCGTCGTCGCCGCTCTTGTACGACGAGCGCAGAGCCATCTGCGACTCGCGCTCCTCGGCCATCTCACGCTGCCGCTGGAGGTACAGCTCGCGGATGTCCTCGGGCATCTTCGGCGCCTTGGCGAAAGTCTCCTTCGGCTTGTCCTTGAGGAACTCCTTCATGTAATCGACCCAGATCGGGAGCGCGCCGTGCCCGCCCGTGAAGCCCGCGCCCAGAGATTGCTTGCGCTCGGGGTAGCCCATCCAGACACCCGTAACGTAGGTCGGCGTGTAGCCGATGAACCACACGTCCGTGTGGTCGTTGACGGTGCCGGTCTTGCCGGCCACCTGATGGCCGACGGACGACGCCGCGGCCGCCGTCCCGCCCCCGGAAGTGACGCCGCGCATCATCTCGGCCATCGACATCGCGACGTACTCGTTCATCACCTTGAAGGTCGTCTTCTCCCACTCTTCCAGGACCGTGCCGTCGCGGTCGGTGACGCGACGGATGAGGTGCTTCTCATGGCGGATGCCCTTATTGGCGAAGGCCGAGTAGGCCGAGACCATTTCGTCGAGGGGCACCTCGGTGGCGCCGAGTGCGGAAGGGAGATAGGGCGCCATCGGCGAGGTGATGCCGAAGCGGCGGACCATCTGCGCGCCCGTCTGGATGCCGACCATCTGAAGCAGGTGGACGGCCGCGAGATTCAGACTCTTGGCCAGCGCCGTCTTCATCGGGACGTTGCCGTGGCTCAAGCTTCCGTCGTAGTTGTGCGGCTGCCAGCCCGAGGAGCGGTCACGGAAGGGCGCGCCCGAGACTATCGAGTCGGGCGTCAGACCCCACTCGACGGCCGCGGCGTAGACGAAGGGCTTGAAGCAGGAGCCGGTCTGGCGGTAAGCCTGCGTGGCGGTGTTGAACTTGTTGAGGTTGAAGTCGTAGCCGCCGATCATCGAGACGATCTCGCCGTCCTTGGCGTTGATCGTCATCATCGCGCCCGAGACTTCGGGCACCTGCGAGAGTTCGATCTTGAGCGTGCGAGCGTTCTCGTCAACCTCCTTGATTTTGAACTCGGCGAGATCGCCCAGCTTGAACTGGTCTTTCGGCTGGCGTGCAGACCACCCCATGTCCTTCGCCGTGACGACGGCGCGGTAGGGGCCGAACCTCACGGCCGCCTCGTTCTTCGCACGGTTCACCTCGACGACGAGGCCCATCAGATACTCGTCCACCTCGAACTTCTCGACGTACCAGTCCGGGTGGCGATAGGCGGCGAGCTGCTGCGGCGTGGGCGCGGCCCCGTTCGTCGTCGGGCCAGCGGCGGTTCCGTTGCCATTCCCGTTGCCGTTTCCGTTCGTGCCCTCACCGGCGATGTTCCGAAACTCGGAGCGCCAGCCGCGCCCGCGGTCGTATTTGCGCAGGCCCTTACGCAGCGTGTCGTAGGCGAGCTTCTGCGCCTCGACGTTGATGGTCGAGTAGACCGTCAGCCCGCTCTGCGCGACACGCGTCGTGTACTTGTCTTCGAGATACTGGCGAATCTCCTCCACGGGATAGTTGAAGATGGAGGAGCGCGTCTGGACGGTGCCGTGGGCCGTGCCGGCGAGCTTGATCGGTTTGGCCTTCGCGGCCTGTGCGTCCGACGCCGAGACGAACTCGTTGCGGGCCATCAGGTCGAGGACGAGGTCGCGCCGCTCCTTGGCCGTCTCCATGCTGACCGTGGGCGAGTACTGCGAGGGCGCGCGGGGGATGCCGGCGAGGAGGGCCGCCTCTTCAAGGGTCAAGTCCTTCGCGGGCTTGTTGAAGTAGGTGCGCGCGGCGGCCTCGAAGCCGTAGGCGTTGGCGCCGAGGAAGATGTGGTTGACGTACATCTCCATGATCTGCTGCTTGGTGTAATAGCGCTCGATCTGGAGGGCGACGACCCACTCGGTAATCTTGCGCTCGTAGGTCTGCTTGCGCGACAGGAAGAGGTTTTTCGAGAGCTGTTGCGTCAGGGTCGAGCCGCCCTCGCGGCTGCCCGTCGTGATGTTCTTCCAGGTGGCGCCGGCGATGCGGACGGGGTCGATGCCGACGTGGTCGTAGAAACGCACGTCCTCGACGGAGAGGATCGCCTTGTGAATGAGCGGCGGAATCTCCTCGTACTTGAGCGGGATGCGACGTTCCAGCGCGAACTCGCCGATGACGGTCTCGCCGTCGTCGGCGTAGATGCGCGTAATCAGGCTCGGCTTGTAGGTGGCGAGGGATTTGACCTCCTCGGCGGCCTTCGAGTAGTTGAGCTGATAGGCGAGCACGATGCCGGTCAATCCGCCGGCGGTGATGGCCAGAAGAATCACGGCCGGCAGCCAGAAGCGGCTCAGGATGCCGCGACGGCGCGCGGGCGGCGGCGGCATGCGTCGTCGCGGGGCCGGCGCGCTGGTGTCTGTGATCGAGAGCGATTTCTTAGAGGACATGAACAAAAATCCCTCAAGTGAAACGAGCGTGTATCTGCTGACGTGTCTCCAAAGGCTTTGATGCTCGCTGAGACCGGGGTAGCGCGGTCGAGAAATTATAACGCACGCGCGGGCGGGCGGGCGAACCGTTTCGGCGGGCAGTGTGGGGAGCCACACCGCCGGGCCGTGGCTGGCCGGCGGGGCGGGCACCCGGCCGGCGGCGCGCAGCATCTAAATCTTTGTCGCGCCGGTGTTTGTCCGAACGGCGCGGCGGCGGTTATAATTCGGTGGGGCTTCGCAAGAAGCCTTTACGGGGGCGAAAGGTTTCGACAGGGGTCGGGATCGTCGCACGGATGCATGCCGGGCTTACTCTATGCGGCTCGTTAAAAAGCATGGGGAAACTCAAATGCCAACAACAACTTGGCTCTCGCTGCTTAATTAACCTTAACCAGTGAGCGCCTCGCCGCAAGTCGCTCAAGCGCGCGGAGTGAGGTGTCACTTATTTGAGCTGGCCCGACACATGTGCTCAGGTGTGGTGGGCGAGAAAAATCTGGGCTAGCCGCCGGCGGGGTCTTCGACGCTTCACTTACCCGCCGGCAGCGAACGCGCCCGAGTGAGACGGGTAGCGGAGAAGCGTCTAAGCATGTAGATTCCTGCGGCGTCGGCCTTTGGACCCGAGTTCGATTCTCGGCGCCTCCATCGTTACGCGAAAAGGCGGTGGCTCTTTTGAAAGAGTCATCGCCTTTTTCTCTGTCGAGACTTTAGAGTTCGTTGCAAGACTTATTCGGCGTTCGTGACGAGTGTAGGGGCAGAGCTTGTCCCTGCCCCTACAGGTCTGACATGCGTTGTTAGTTGGAAGCCGCCGAAGCCGCCGTGGCTTTCTTTCGCTGGTTCGCCAGAACGCCCGAGTCCACGGTCTCGCCGGCGCGCGTGATGACCTGGAAGTGCATCTGGTCGCCGGCGATTTCGAGGAGCATGAAGGACATGTCTTTGTCGAACGCCTTCTCGGTGAGCGGCGAGTTGTCCTTCACGTCGCCGGGGCGGAGTTTGCCGCCCGCGCCCGAGATGAAATAGTAGATACCTTTTTGCGGCTTGAGCCGCTCGTAGAAGTGCTCGTGGCCGGCAAAGACGGCGTTGACCCCATACTTCAAAAATATCGGCTCGACGATCTCACGCACCCCCGTCGAGGAGCCATGCTTGCCGCCCGAAGAATAAGGCGGGTGATGGAAGAAGGCGATCTTCCATTCCGAGGCGTCCTTCGCCAGCTCCTCTTCGAGCCACTTCAGCTGACGCTTGTCCATGTAGTTGCTGTTGAGCGCGTAGAAGGCGATGTTGCCCTTCTGGAGACGGTAATATTCCTCGCCCTTCATGTTGAAGTGCTCGTAGAAACGCTGGTTCGACTCGTCATGATTCCCGAGCGAGGCGTAGAACATCACCTTGTCGTCGAGCAGACGCTTGTAGATGTCCTCGAACTTCAGCTTGAAGTCCGCGGGCTTCTCCCCGCCGTACATGTTGTCGCCCATCAGCAGGACGAACTCGAAGGGGAAGGCTTCGCGGTAGCGGAGCATGACGTCGGCCAACTCCTTCTGCTGCTCCGTGCCCGTCCCCGTATCGCCGACGACCATGAAGCGGACGGAACCGTCCTTCAAAGGCAGCGTGAGCTTGACGGGCGAGGCGGCACGCGTGCTGCCGACCGGCTCGCCGGCGGGTGCGTTCTGGCCGAGGGCGTCTGGCGCGAGGCCGCCGCCGAGGGCGAGCGCTGCGGCGGTCATCAACGAAGCGAGAAACTGTCTCATAATCTTTTCTCCCATGATTGCGACGGACTACGGGACGGCGTTGAGCATGTAGTCAACGATCAGACCGTTCTCTCTATCGACGAGCAGCAGGTTCCGGCCGACGAAACGATACCTCACCTGCTTGGGCAACTGCGGGAGCTTCAGCAACAGCGTCGGCGGCATCTCCACCAACTCCTTCGCCTCCGGATAGGTGTAGTTGACGCGCAGGGGTACGCCCTTCGTGTCCGCCTCCAGAACCGTCTCGCGCAGCTTCTGCCGCTCCTTGCCCTGAAACTCTTTGCGAATGGTGGCGCGGATGTAGCCGGCGACATCTGGCTTGAACGCGTCGCCGGGTTTGGCGCCGATGCGAGCGGCCCGCACCATCTCCTCGAAGGCCGTCTTGTGCGCCTGTATCTGCTCGGGCGTGCTCTCCTTGGGCAGCTTCGGCAGCTTCTCCTCCATCCCCTCGCGCATCACGGCGTATTCCTTCACGCGCCCCTCGAAGGCCGCGACCCCCTTCCTATACTTGACGGGAATCTCGGGCGGGGCGTCGTGAACCTGCTGCGCGAAAGCAGACCGGGCGGACGAAGCGGGCGAGAAACTTAAGGCGAGCACCACGGCCACACCCGTAACGAATCCGATACGATGATTTAATTTGCGTGGCATCGGCAGATAAAAGTGCAAACGGGATGCCAGCAAACGGCCCGGTCCGACACTTCCCACCGCCCCGTTAACAAGTTGGAAATACAGGCGGATACGACGGCAAGCGCCGGGGAGGCGCGCTCTCCCGAGGAAGGGGGCGAACGCTTGTAGAACATTCAGGTCGCGCTTGAGTACACAACCGAAGGAAGGCAAAAGTAAAAAGGCAAAAGGCAAAAGTGAAGAGGCGACGGGCCTTCTCCCTTTTTCCTTTTGCCTTCTGTGGCCTTAACGGCCCTCGATGATGTCGCCCGAGTCGATCTGCCCGCGCCGCACCTCGACGGACTTCGAGCCGAGGTGACGGCGGAAGCCGCGGAAGTAGGAGGGCAAACCCTCGACGGTCTTGTAGCCCGCGCCGTCGCGCAGCTCGTAGTGCAGGTGCGGGAACAGGGAACTGCCCGAGGCGCCGACCTCGGCAATCTGCTGGCCGCGCGTGACCGCGTCGCCTCGCTTCACCTTCACGCTGCCGCGCTTGAGGTGCATGAAGATGCTGAACTCGCCGTTGCCGTGGTCGATGACGACGTAGTTGCCCGCCGGGGCCAGCTCGCGCGTCATGATCTCGGCCTCGTCGAAGCGCCGGTCGTCGGCCATGCGGTCGTAGGCGTCGGCGACGCGGCCCGCGCCCGCGGCCAGCACGGGACGGCCGAAGGCGAACCAACTCTCGTTGCGCTCCGCGGGGCCGTCGCGCATCTCGCCGCGCTCGTTGACGTGGACGAAGTCGTAGCCGAAGCGTCCGGCGTTCGTCCTGAAGCCGAGCTGTTGGAGGAAGGGGTGGAGGTAGTCCCAGCGCCGGTGATGCGAGTAGAAGTCGTGCCCGTCCCAGACGAGCACGCGGCCCACGAGCGGCAGCACGAGATCGGTCTTCGTCTCGTAGGCGACGGGCGACACGTCCGTTGTGGCCTCCTGCTTTTTCTTCCCGTCCTTCGACGCGAGGGAGACACGGAAGCGCAGGCGTGTGAGGTCAACGCCGTGGTCGAAGAAGTAGAGCGGATTGAAGACGAGTATGGTCTGCTTCGGCTCGACCTCGCGGACGGGGACGACGTGGATGCTCGGCCGTCCGCCGTTGTCGTTGACGAACTTGCGCAGCACGAGCGCGCCGCGCGCGTCGAAGACCGAGACCTCGATCTCGTTGATCGTGAGCGGCTCGTCGGTCAGGTTCTCGACGGCGAGGTCGCAGTTGACGAGCTGCCCCGCCGCGCTGCGCTCGACGATGACCCGGCGCGGGTGTGCGCTGACGCGAACCGCCCCGGAGTCGCCCTGTCCGCCTCGCGCGGCAGTTGAGAGCATGAGCACGAGGAGGAGAAGGAACGTGATGCGTATTTTCATGTGACGTGTGTCGAATCTACTTCGTGGCGACTCAGGCGGGCGCCGCCGCCGAGAGTTTGTTGTGATCGGAGCCGGCGGCCTTCGACTCTTTAACACTTTTCGCCACGTCGGCCCGTTGCGCTGCGCCGCCCCGCCGTTGCCACGGGACGAACGAGAGGCTCAAGAGGAGCCATTGCAGCATCGTGATGACGACGCCGATCTTGTCAGTCGTGCCGTGCGGCTCGCCGGAGCGAAGCAAGAAGAGTTGGAGGGGAAGCAGGGAGATCGTGGCGATGAGAAGGGCTGTGTTGCGCCCCGTCCACGGCGGGGCCTCGCGCCGCTCGCGCCGCCGCAGGTCGCGCACGACCCACGCGAGAGACGCGAGCGCGATGGAGCCGAAGATGAGCGGCCCGACCCACGCGAGCGATATGTCGATGCCCATCGTGTCGCCACGGAAGCGATACTCATCGGGGAAACGCACGGCGTTATACGTGGCCTCGACGGCGGCCGGGACGTTCCACAGCAGGAGCATCCAGTGGAAGGGCGGCCGCGCGCCGCGCCAGCCCGTGTAGAGCATCGTGACGCCGAAGGCGGCCACGAGCGGCAGCACCCAGTAGTCGCCGCGCAGGCCGCGCCCGCCGAAGTTGATGCCCCAGAGCGTCCAGCCCCAACTGTACGTGTCGCCGTCCAACAAGCCGCGCACCGTCGGGAGCCAGAAGGTAAGCATGGTAAACATCGTGAGGGCCAGAATGAGCCGCAGAAGTCGGTCCGGTTTCCACTCCATGAGTCGAGTCCTCTAGGTAGGTCGTTCGCTGAATGTTTATGGTTAAACTCGCCCCGAGACCTTGTTCACCCTCTTTGTCTGTCATTCCAATACGGAAGAAGACGGGAAATGTTCACGCGCTTTCCCGCCTTCGTCGCGAGCCGGCGCGAGCCGGCCACGGCGTGTGATACCATCTGCCCGACGCGCCCGTGCGCGTCTCGCTTGTGAGACCTCCGACGAAGCGCCGATGAACGATCTGCCAATCGGAATTTTTGACAGCGGCGTGGGCGGTCTGACCGTCTACCGCGCGCTGCACGACCGACTGCCCGAGGAGCGTTTCGTCTACCTCGGCGACACGGCGCGCGTGCCCTACGGGACGAAGTCATTGGCGACCGTGGAACGCTACGCCATTGAGAACGCGCGCTTTCTCGAAGCACACGGCATCAAGCTTTTAGTCGTCGCCTGCAACACGGCCTCGGCGCTGGCGCTGCCCGCCATTCGGGAAAGCGTCGGCGTGAGCGTGGTCGGGATGGTGGGGCCGGGGGCGCGCGCCGTCGTGCGCGCTGCGGCGGGCCGCCGGATCGGCGTCATCGCCACCGAGTCCACCATCAGGAGCGGCGCCTACGCACGCGAGATCGCACGCCTCGCGCCCGGCGCGGAAGTGGTCGAGCGCGCGTGCCCGCTCTTCGTGTCGCTCGCTGAAGAGGGGTGGGCCGAGACGGAGGTGGCGCGCACGGTCGCCGCCGAATACCTGCAAGACCTGCGGGGCGGGAGCGTCGGCGCGCTCGTGCTCGGCTGCACACACTATCCGATCCTGCGCCGCGTGATTCAGGAGACGATGGGCGAAGACGTGCGCCTCGTCGATTCGGGCGAGGCGGCTTCGGAGGCTGTGGCTGAGGTGCTGGACGCGGAGGGCTTGCGCCGGCGCGAGTACGACACGCACACGGGGCGGCTCTTGAAGGAGCGCGCGCGCGTCGGCCGACTGTGCGACGACCTCGATCATTTCTACGTGACGGACGCGGCGGAGCGTTTCGCGCGCGTCGCCGAAAGGTTTCTGGGGACGGCGCCGCGAGTTCTCGAAGCCGTCGAAGTCTGGGGGACGGATGGACTCAACACCGCGGAGCGAACAGTTCAAACGTAGCGACGGGCGGCGCCCTGAAGAGTTACGAAGCGTCCGCATCACGCCGCACTTCATGCCTTATGCCGAAGGCTCGGCGCTCATCGAGATGGGGCAGACGCGCGTCATCTGCGCGGCCACGCTCGAAGAGCGCGTGCCATTCTTCAAGCGCAACTCGGGGCAGGGCTGGCTCACCGCCGAGTATGCAATGCTGCCGCGCGCCACGCAGCAGCGCACGCAACGCGAGACCGGTCGGGGCGGGCCCTCGGGCCGGACGCACGAAATCCAGCGTCTCATCGGCCGCTCCTTGCGCGCCGTCTGCGACCTCGGCGCTTTGGGCGAGCGCACGCTCACCGTCGATTGCGACGTGCTCCAGGCCGACGGCGGCACGCGCACCGCCGCGATCACCGGCGCTTACGTCGCCTTCGTCCTCGCCTGCCGCCGGCTCAAGAATGCGGGCCAGATCGCGCGCTTGCCCATCTCGGGCGAGATGGCCGCCGTCAGCGTCGGGATAGTCGGCGGCGCGGCCCTGCTCGACCTCAAGTACGACGAAGACTCGCGCGCCGGTGTGGACATGAACGTCGTCGGCACGGGCGACGGCCGCTTCATCGAGATACAGGGCACGGCCGAGGGCGAGCCGTTCAGCCGCGATCAGATGGACGAACTCCTCGCACTCGCCGGCGCCGGCCTCACGCAACTCTTCGCCGCGCAGCGCGCCGCGCTCGAAGCGCCGCAGCCCTGAGCCGCGAAAAGTTGTCTTAGCGAACCACGGCCGAGCCGCTCGGACAGTTGCCAGCGGCTCACGAAGCGGGCAACATTTGGGCGCGGCCGGCGCATCTGATTGAACAGTCAGGCGGGAAAAAGATGAATCCCGAACCCCAACAATTACCGACACGAGACAGGAGTTGAATCCCCACATATGAGACGCAACATGTTTTTGCTGGCCTGCGTGTTGACGCTCGGCGTGTGCGGGGCGCAAGCGCGGGCGCAGGAAGTCTTCGCCGACCCGAACGTCGAATACACGCTGGAGTTGCCGACGCCGACGTGGAAGACCACGAGCCGGGCCGACGGCGTCTATCAGCGCGTCGAGTTCGTCAACGGCGACCGGATGGACGGCTACCTGCGCATCCGCAAGGAAGCCATCAATCACGATGAGACGCCCGCCGCGATTGCCGCCCGCCACGCCGACCTCAAGCTCCGCTACAAGTCCGGCTACGTCGGCGGCGGCAAGCCGGAGTCGTTCGCCGGGCGCCTGAAGGGCGTGACGATGGGCTACGAGTACACCGAGGCCGGGAAGCAGATGGCCGGCCGCGTCTACTACCTCCAGGCCGACGACCACACCGTCTACGCGCTCCACTTCACGGGCCTGCGCGAAAAGCTCCAGCGCGCCCGCAACCAGACGGACAGCATCGCCCGCAGCTTCCGTCTCAAACAGTAACTCCTGAGACAGAAGCGACGCACACGAATCAGCCGCCCGCGCGCTTTGCCAGCGCCGGGCGGCTGAACTATTATTCATCGACTCAATAAATCAGTACCGCGAGCGGAAGCCTCGCGGGTGCGGCCTACGATGGGAGGCCCGCACCGCTCAAGCGAGACCCGCTCGCGGTACTGATTTCTCATCCCGATGAAACTACAACTGGCTCCGGGGCTTGCCGTCGGCGAGTCGAAGATTCACGGCCGCGGCTGTTTCGCCGCCGCCCCGTTCCCGAAGGGGCGCAAGATCGCCGAGTACGCGGGCGAGCTGATCTCGGGCCGTGAGGCGGAGCGGCGGATGCGCGGGCGCGAAGTTCACCGCGTCTGCCCACTCGAAACGGGCCGCTACCTCGACGGCGCACGCGGCGGCAACGGCACCCACTACATCAACCACTCCTGCACGCCCAACGCCTACATGCGGCTCACGCGCGGCCACATCCTCTTCATGGCCCTGCGCGACATCCGCCCCGGCGAAGAGATCACCATCGACTACTTCTCCACCCACCACCCCGACACCAAGCGCTGCCACTGCAAAGCGCCGACGTGTCGCGGCACAATCAACAAAAGGCGTGATAAGTGATAAGTGATGAGTGATAAGAAAGACAAAGACCGTCTGCTCTTTCTTATCACTCATCACTTATCACTTATCACGCCTTCACAGTCTCGGAAGCGTGAAGCTGAACTTCGAGCCGCGGCCCACTTCGGATTCGAGTCCGACGCGGCCGCCGTGCTGTTCGACGACTTCGCGGACGAAGGAGAGGCCGAGTCCCGCCGAGTCTTCCTCCTTGTCCTGCCCGTCGCGCACCACGCGGTAGAACTTCTCCCAGACGCGATCCACGGCATCGGGCGGGATGCCGTAGCCGCAATCCTCTACGGTGACGCGCACGGCCTCGGATTCGAGCGCCGTCGTGAGCGTGACGGTGGTGCGCTCGGGGCTGTAGCGGATGGCGTTGTCCACGATGTTCATCACGGCCTGCGTGACGAGCGCGCGGTCGGCGGCCACGGGCGGGAGCTTGCCCGAGCCGTCTGAGCCGACGAGTCGGATGCGTTTACGCTTGGCGACGGGCTGCATGCAGAGGACTGTCTCGCGCACCACGTCGCTCAGCATCAGCGGAATCTTCAGAACCTCCTGTCGATCCTTCTGCTCCAGCTTCGTCACCGACAGGAAGGTGTTGATCATCCGCACGAGCCGCTGCGACTCGCTGTGGATGATGCCGAGGAATTCGCGCGCCGACTCGGGCAGAGTATCGTCGGTCGCGAGCAGCTCGGCGAAGCCGTTGATGGAGGTGATGGGCGTGCGCAACTCGTGCGACATGAGCGAGACCATGTCGCTCTTGAGCTTTTCGTACTCCTTCATCTCCGTCACGTCGCGCACGGTCACGGCGAGGCACAAGGGGCGGGCGGCCGGTGAGCCGTCCTCGCCCGCGTCGGTGACGAGGGCGATGCGGAGGCTGAGCGTCTGACCGCGCTCGGAGAAGGGGAGTTCGCACTCATAGGCGCTGCCGCTCTGGAGGACGCGGCGGACGGCGATGGAAGGCTCGTCGAAGACGCCGGCGCGGAAGCGGTCGAGCAGGCCGAAGAGGTCGAGCGTGTCGCAGTCGCCTTCCGCCATGCGCGCGGCCTCGCGCATCGGGGCGTTGACGTAGGCGATGGTGCCGTCGAGGTAGGCGACGGCGTGGCCGTCGTGCGACTCGGAGAGCGCGTGCGCGGCGAACCTCTGCTCGGTGAGAAGGCCGCTCAGCATGCCGAAGGATTCGAGCCGGCGCTCGGCGGCGCGCACCGAGTAGAAGGTTTCGGACGGCGCACCGACGGAGTGAGCGCGCGCCTCGTCGCGCTGGAGGTCGCGGGCGAGCTGCGCGGCCACGTTGGCGAGGAGCGGCCGGTCGGTCTCGTCGAACCCGCCGCGCAGGCGGATGAGGAGCGCCCCGACGGCGCGGCCCTCGTGGCGCAGGGGCACGACGACGCTCGTCGTCGTGTGCGCGTCGTCTCTGTGCGCGTGTGCATCACTGTCGTTGCCTGTCGCTTGGGTTTGCGGTTGGACGACCATCTGGCCGGAGCGTATGGCGCGCTCGCAGAGTCGGATGCCCTCGCGCCAGGCCGTGTTGCGGTTCGATGCGGCAGTCGCCGCGCCGCCGGCGTCGGGGCGCATGTAGGCCGCGGGCGTCGGCCTGCCGTCCTCGTCAAGACAGCAGACGACCGCTTCGTCGAGCGGCAGCACGGTGGCGAGCAGACGCAGTCCACTCTGCATCCGCGCACGCGCCTCGCGGCCTTCGAGCGCGGAAGAGCGCGAGGCCACACGCCGCACGCTCCCCGAGAGCGCCACGTCCACGATCCACAGTCGCCATGCCTGCACGGCGAGGAAGGCGCCGAGCGTGGCGAGCGCGGCCGGAGCGAAGGCGATGTCGATGTTCAGGAAATAAGAGGCGAGGTAGCTGGCCGCGCACATCAGCGCGAGGGCGCAGGCCAGGAGGAGTGAGGTGCGGCGCGCGCCGACGATCTCCACGAGGAACCCGGCGCACGCGCCCGCCGCGCCGATGAGCAGCGCGGCCACCCACCACTGCGGCGCAATCGCGGGGGCCGCGTCGCCGCTCAGCAGGAACATCCCGCCGATGAGGACAAGCGCCCCGCTGCTCCACAAAGCGAAGGCGAAGGCGGAGACGGCGAGCGAGAGCGCGACCGAGACGAGACGTGACTTGAGCGTAGGAACGACGAAATGTTTCAAGGCGATGTGTTCGGAGGACGAGGTCGGAGGCGGGACCCGGAAAGGCTCGGCCGGAAGTGTACGCCGGCCCTGTCAAAAACTATACAACGCGGGGCGTGACTAAAACAAGAGTTGGTTTTGCGGGGGCGACTTCCAGTGAATTAGTTGAGTGTGAAGTAACTGGACTCACCGCAGAGGCGCAGAGGACGCAGAGGAAACGCGGAGGCTTGAGTTTCAGAATTCACTCAAGACAGGCAGGCACAGGCAACTGCGTCGAGCAACTCGGCCTCTTCGTCTTCCGCGACGGTTCGCAGGTCGAGCGCCACGCGCCCATCGAGAATGCGCGCGATGACGGGCGGGCGCGCGTGGCGCAGGGCCTCTTCGAGCGCGTCGGCGGAGAGCACCGGGTGGGAGAGCGCGACGAGCGCCGTGGGCGGGTGCGTGGTCGGCGCGGAGCCGCCGCCGACGGCCGAGCGCCCCTCGACGACCTCGACGCGGAGCGCGCCCGCCTCAGACCTCGCGCGCAGACCTTCGGCGAAGGCGCGGGCGCGCACCTCGATCTCCTCGCGTGTGGCGGAGAGCATCCGTAGCGCCGGCACTTCGGACGTGGCCGTGCCGCGTCGGTAGGCTTCGAGCGTGGCTTCGAGCGCGGCGAGGGCCAGCTTGTCGGCGCGCAGCGCGCGGTAGAGCGAGTGCCGGCGCAGGCGTTCGACCACGTCTCCGCGGCCCACGATGAGGCCCGCCTGCGCCGCGCCCAGAAGCTTGTCGCCGCTGAAGGTCACAACGTCGGCGCCGCCCTCGATTGAGTCGCGGATGACCGGCTCGTCGCCGAGTCCGTAGGGCGTGAGGTCGATGAGCGCGCCGGAGCCGGCGTCTTCATAGAGCGGGAGACCGGCGCGGTGCGCGAGTTCGGCGAGTTCGGCGAGCGAGGGCGCGGCCGTGAAGCCGACGATGCGGTAGTTCGAGGGATGAACGCGGAGGATGAGACGCGTGCGCTCCGTGATGGCGCGCTCGTAGTCGGAGAGGCGCGTGCGGTTCGTCGTCCCGACCTCGATCATCGTGGTGGCAGACTGCGCCATCACGTCGGGGACGCGGAAGTCGCCGCCGATCTCGACCAGCTCGCCGCGCGAGACGATGGTCTCGCCGCCGCGCGCCAGCACCGAGAGCACGAGCAGGGCGGCGGCGGCGCAGTTGTTGACGACGAGCGCGTCCTCGGCGCCGGTCAACTCCGCGAGCAGTTTCTCGGCGCGCGCCCCGCGTCGCCCGCGCTCGCCCTTCGCGAGATCGTATTCGAGCGTGCAATAGCTCGCGGCCTCACGCGCGACCGCCGCCCGCGCGGCCTCCGAGAGCGGCGCGCGTCCCAAATTCGTGTGCAGGACGACGCCCGTCGCGTTGATGACGCGGCGCACCCCCGCCAATCCTTCGCGCGCCGCCTCACGTTGCAGCCTGCGCGCGGCCTCCGCTAAAAGTTCATCGCGCGCCGCCGCGCCGTTGCCATCCGCCCCGCGCGCCGACAACTCCGCCCGCAACTCCTCCGTGACGGAGCGCGCCAGCGCCGTCAGACGCACCGCGCCCGTCCGCTCGCGCAGCTCCTGCGCCTCGGGCGTTCGCAAAAGCGCGTCCACCGACGGCAGGGCGCGCAAGACGTTGGCAGTGGTTTCGTCGGGCATATGGAAGCTGTTAGCTGTTAGCTGAAAGCTGTTCTTTGTCGATGGTTGGTAGGGAGTTGTCAGTCATTTCCGTTTGCCGGCTTGTACGTTTCATTGAAGGAAGCGAGGCGCGCTAGACGAACAACTGACTGTTGACCACTGACAAAAAAGCTGAAAGCTGATAGCTCATAGCTGATAGCTTATCATAATCGTTGACACCCCCACCCGCCGGCTCATAGACTCGAAGGGGTGCCCGGCAACGACCCGGCGCGGTGCGCGAGGAGAGGTGAAACAGTTGGCTAAAGGTGGAAACAAGTTTACGCGGCAGGCGCAGGAGCGGGAGAAGAGGTCGGTCGTCGCGCGCGACGCGCAGCCGACCGTCGATGAACAGCTCACGCGACTCGATGACGATGTCCGCCGCCTCAAGGTCGAGTTCGACATCTTTTTCAACGGCGGGGCCAAGCGACCGCCCTACGACACGAAGGGGCGCGTCGAGACGCTCATCAAGCGTCTGGCCGACGACCGCACGCTCACCTACGCGCAACGCTACCGCTACAACTCCCTGGTGGCGCGTCACACGTCCTTCCTCCAACTCTGGCGCCGCACCATGCAGGGGCGCGAGGAGGGGCGCGACCCTCTTTCAGCCGCCCGCGCCGCCACGCACGCCAAGCCGGAGCCGCCGGCGAGCGTGGCCGCGCCGAACACCTTCGTCTGCGCCGATCCGCACACGGACGTGCCGACCGTCAAAAGGCTCTTCGAGGCGCTCGTCGAGGCCAAGCGGCAGTGCGGCGAGGGAACCGACGACCTCTCGTTCCCGCGCTTCCATCGCATGATCGCCGCCAAGACCGACTCCATCAAGGAAAAGCTCGACTGCGAGCGCGTGCAGTTCTCGGTCAGCGTCAAGGACGGGCGCGTGAACTTCAAGGCGAAGGCGGAGAAGTAAAAAAAAGTAAGCAGTAAGCAGTGAGCGGTGAGCAGTAGAGACTAAGTCTCGTTTCTACTGCTCACCGCTCACTGCTTACTGCTTACTGTCTACTGCTTTCTTGAGTGCCTTGCTTCGGGCTGCGTGTGCCGGCTTCGGAAAAACCGGAGGCGGTCAGTGGCCTTCAACGAAAGCTGGCGTGTGAGGGGAGACTCACACCTTCATCACTTTCTCGGCCTGCGGGCCTTTCGGACCCTGCGTGACCTCGAACTCGACCTCCTGACCCTCTTCGAGGGTCTTGAAGCCGTCGCCCTGAATGGCGCTGTAGTGGACGAAGATGTCGGAAGAGCCGGGCTGCTCGATGAAGCCGTAGCCCTTCGCGTTGTTGAACCACTTAACCTTACCGGTAATTCTAGACATAGCTAACGAATCCTCCTAACGATTCGGTGAACGGGCCGAAGGGAAGAGAGAAACCCCACTCGCCCGGATTGTTAACGCCTGCGAGCCGGCGCGGCCCTGAGCCTTTGCGCGCGCCAACTAACTCAAACTAAAAGACCCGCGCCCGGTGAGACCGAGAGGCTCACCAAGTACGGGTCTACAACTGACGGGGAAACTGCTCCGAACTCATTGCGGTAATGCCTGCAAGTCTAACGCGGGGACGAGGTTAAACAACAAGCCCGTCCGCAAACGAACGCGCATACTAAGCGAAAGCAGGCAAAAGTGTCAAGCACAAAATGCGCGTAAAACCGCCCTGCTCCCGGCGCGACTCCTTATGAAATCTCAGGGCATCGGCAGATAACGCGCGGGGCTGACGGCCGACTCGCCCATGCGGACTTCGTAATGAAGGTGTGGCCCCGTCGAACGGCCCGTGGAGCCGACGCGCCCCAACGCGTCGCCGCGCTTAATCGGTTGTCCCAGCTCCACTTCAATCTTCGAGAGGTGGCCGTAGGCGCTCGAAAGACCGTCGCCGTGATCGACGATGACGATCAGGCCGTAGCCGTTTTTGACGCCGGCGAAGCTGATCGTCCCGTTGCCGGTGGCGACCACGGGCGTGCCCCATGCGGTGGCGATGTCGAGGCCATCGTGGAACTCGGCCGAGCCTCCGCCGAACGGGTTGCCGCGCACCCCGAAGTCGTCCGTGATCTCGCCGCCGACCGGCCAGATCGAAGGGATGCGCTCAAGCTCAAGCTTGCGCCGGAGCGCGTCCTCGTAGGCGCGCAACTGCCCTTCGAGCTGCGAAGCGCGCACCTCGACGGCCGTCACGGTCGCCTCGTCGGCGAGCACCTGCGGGCCGCCCGCGCCGTGCGGGCTGGTGCCCTCTTCGGCCGGGACGCCGGAAATCTCGGAGAGTCGGCGCGCGTCCGTCTCGATGGCGTCGATGCGCGTCTTCAGCTCGTCGAGTTTCTGGCGCTGGCGCTCGTTCTCCAGACGCAGGCGGTTGTACTCGCGCTCGATGCGGAGGTGTGCGGTCTGCCGCGCGAGGCCGTAGACGCCGTAGAGCGCGGCGCAGACGACCAGCGTGGCCGCGCAGGCCGAGACCTTTACCCAGCGTTTATGTATGGAAATCCGGCGGATGCCGGCGCGGGAGCGCGAAGTGTGGGCGACAATAAAAGCGTAGATACGCTCGTCCTTCATCATCGGAGTGTGTTCCTTGGGGCTCCGTCCGGGCGGGAATTAACGGGGAAAGACCCGCACGGATGAGCGCGAAAGGCACTGTCTGCCGAACGAGGGGCGACGAGTGCGAAAAAAACTGATTGCTTGTGGTTCTTAAACCTGGTGCGTGAACCCTTCTGAAGGTGTGCGACCCGCCGGGCCAATTCTCAAAACAAGAGTCTCAAGGACAGGCGTAAAGACTGTGAGTCGCACAAGGTGGCAAACCCTATCACACGAAAATATGTATTGCAACCGCTCGGCGTCCTGCGATGCGCCGGGCCGGCCGTGAAAAGCCGAAGGCCCGCGGGGGCCGCACACAGGATTTGCGCGGCCCCCGTGGGCCTTTTAGTGTTCCTCGGCCGGGGTAGTTAAGTTTCTATTTAAAGCTCCTCGGCCTCTTCGCGCCGCCGGCGCCCGCGACCGCGCAGCATCGACAGCACGATGAGGAGCATCAGCCCGACGAACAGGATGATGAGGGCGATCTTGATGGCCACCATCACGAAGCCGACGAGCGCGATGAGCTGCTTGAGGAGCGTGATGACGAGCAGAATGATGGTCAGGACTCCACCCCACCTGGCCGCAACACTGAAGATAGCTGACATCTTTTAAATCTCCTTAACCTGTGCCGACTGACTCCTTTGAAGGCCGCCGGAGTCAGAAACCCTTGTTCGTTACCCTTAAATCGCCCCCGGCGATTCGCATGATAGCAGATGGTGGCGCGCCCGCGCGAAGCCGCGCGCGTCAATCAAGCTTCAGGCGCGCGGCCCCGCCGGCCAGATGTTGCTCTCTCGCGCCGAGACCTGCGTCACGACCTCGCCCGTGCCGAACCGCGTCGCCTCCGCGCCGAACGTCCCCGTCCCGATGGCCGACGGCCGGTGCGTCAGGTGCTCGAAGCTGTACGGAGCCTCGCGCTTCTGCTGCCGGTTGCGCGTCCAGTCGAAGAGCATGTAAGCGCCGAGGATGACGAGCACGACGGGGAGCACCTGCTTCACGGGGAGCTGGATGCCGAAGAGCGTGTGGAGCAGGAAGACTGTGCCGAGGGCGATGAGCACGAAGCCCCAGGCGAGCGGGTTGCCGTAAAGACGTCTGGCGATGGCGTCGGACTCGGCGTCGGGCGCAAGGCCGGCGCGGATGAGCTGCGCCGTGCGGACGGCGTCGATGGCGGCGAAGAGCCACGTGCCGACCATGCCGAGGAGGAAGAAGGCGGTGCCGTTCGTGACCGTCGCCATCTGGAAGAAGCTGGCGAAGATAGTGAAGTGGACGAGCGCCTTCGAGGTCTGGCCGTTGTAGGCCGCGCCGAGTCCCGGCGTCAGCAGCGACAAAAGCAGCGCGACGAAGGGCGAGGTCTTGCGACGGACGACCTGCGGGCTGCTCGCGACCGAGCGCGCCTGCTGCTGTTGCAGCAGTTCGACGCCCGCGACGATGCAATCCTGACAGTGCGGGAAGCCGCGGATGCGGTGGTCGCACGCCGGGCACAGCGGGCGCGCGCAGTGGCTGCACTGCACGACGGCCCGGTTCGTCAGGTGGTATGAGCAATTCGTCAGCAAGACTTGGAAACCTCTGTCTAACTTTTCGTTCCACGGTCGCCGGAGGCCCACGCCTACCGAGAACTTCGCGCCGCTATTACTACTACTTCTTCGGCTCGTCCTTTGGCGTCTCGGCTGCGGGCTGCGACTTGTTATCGTTGGCCGTCACGGCGGCCGCGCCATCGCGCGCGGGCGTGCCGACAAATGTCTCAAGGCCCTCGGCGACGCGCTTGAGGTCAGGGCTGCTGGCGCCTCGGCTGTAGGTCTCTGCGGCGAGGCGCACGCTGGCGCGGTACATCCCGCCGATGGAGCCGTCCTCGGAGATCGTGTTCGTGCCGACGAAGACGGCGAGCAGAACCATCGTTGCGACGGTGGCGAACTGCGGCTGGACGACCACGTCGAGCCACCCGCGCAGGCGCTCGGCGAGGCGAGCGGCCAAGGGCGGGCGCACCTCCTGCGCCTGCGTGGTGCCGAGCGTGGCCTGAAGGATACGCTCGTGGAGTCCCGCGGGGACGGCCTGTTCGATGTTGATGTAGGAGTAGCAGGCGCCGATGGAGCGCACGACCTGACCGGGAAGCTCGGTGCAGCGTTCGCAGAGCGCGGCGTGGCGCTCCCAGCGGTGGAAGAGTGTGGCGGGGAGGAATCCGTCGAGATAGTCGGTCAGGTGCGTCTCGAAATCCTCGCACGTCATCGAGGTCTCGGGCGCGGTGCGAAGGAGTATGCGCGCCTCGAACTCGCGCGAAGGGGCCGGCGCTTCCGAGGCGCGGCACTCGCTGATCGTGTTCCTGACCTCGTTCAGAATCTCGTGGCAGAGGGGACAGCGCAGCGCGTGCTCGCCAAAAGCACGCTGAACCTCGACGGCGAGCGCGCCGTCAAGGTAATCGGTCAGACGATCTTCAAACTCTGTGCAAAGCATCAGTCTCGCTCCATCCCTTCACCCCTTCGATTTTCCTACCTGACCCTCGCGCGGCCGTCTTCTTCTGTCAAACGTCGCTCATCGCGACGACGCGCATGCGGCGCAGGATTTTCGCCAGCTCAATTCGCCCCCGATTGATGCGCGACTTCACCGTGCCCTCGGGTATCTTCAAAAGATCGACGATCTCCTGGTAGCTCAACTCCTCGATGTCGCGCAAGATCACGCACGTCCTCAAGTCGGTGGGCAGCTTGTCGATGCCGGCCTGCACCTGTCGGCCGAGTTCCTGCCTCTCAAGCTCGCGTTGCGGGGAGCCGCCGGCGGCCCGGAGGTGATAGGCGTGGCCTTCGAGGTCTTCGGCGTGGGTGTCCTGCGGGGCGCGCTGGCGGCGACGGTAGTCGTCGATGATGAGATTGCGGGCGAGGCGCATCAGCCAGTTTTGCAAATCGCCCTGCCGGGGATCGTACTGTTCGAGCGAGCGATAGACGCGGACGAAGACCTCCTGCGTCAAATCCTCCGCCGCGTCGGCGCGGGAGGTGAAACGGTAGGCGAGGTTATAGATGCGCCGCGAAAAGGTCTGGACGATCTCCTCCCACGCGGCGCCGTCGCCCGTCCGGCATCTCCTGACCAACTCCGCCCCGTCGCTGACAGCCACTGCGTTCGCTGCTCCCACCTCGCGTGCCCCTTCCCGTCAGTCCCGCCGAAAATGTCTTCGGGTGGTTCCGGCAAACCCCTTGTTCCAAGCCGGGATACGACGGTCAGAAGGGTAAAGTTCCCCCGGAAACTGTAAGCGGTAAGCAGTGAGCGGTAAGCAGTAAAAACCCTTCTCCCCGCCGGCAGAGTTCTTTCGGAAAGCGCGACTGACTGCTCACCGCTCACTGCTTAGTGCTTACTTTCACCCTGCCTTGCGCCTGCGCGGCTAATATTATAGCCTTAAACTGTTTACACCACATCTTTGAGGTGGCCGCGGCCGAAGAAGTTAACGAGTGCGCCGCTTCGGGAGAAGAGAAGGCACACCTGCGACGGCCGGAGGCCATCTGTCATCCGCTCGCACGCCGGAAAAATTGTCGCTTGCGTAAATACTTAAAGTTCATCGCCCTGAGTCTCGTGGCCGTGCTGCTGCTGTGGTGGTTCGGGCACAACCTCGACTGGGCCGAAGTGTCCGCGTCCATCGGGCGGGCCGACTGGCGTCTGATCGCCGGGGGCGTCGTCCTCATCTGGGTCACGTACCTGATACGGGCCTACCGCTGGCGCGCCTTCCTCGGGCCGCTCGCGCCGGGGGCTTCGCTGCGTGAGATTTTCGCCGCGACCACGGTCGGCTTCAGCGCCATCTTTCTGGCGGGTCGCGCCGGCGAGTTCGTCCGCCCCGCCTACTTGCCGCTGCGCGACAAAAATGTGCGGCCCGGCGCGGCCTTCGTCACCATCGCCGTCGAGCGCATCTACGACATGGTGGCCGTGATCGTGCTCTTCGCCGTCAACCTTCTCGTCTTCCGCGCGCCCGGCGCCGACGCCGCCTCCTACGAGCGCGTGCGCGAGGCGGGATTCGTCCTGCTGCTGGGCGCGCTCGCCGGCGTGGCCGCGCTCGTCTACCTGCGGCGTCACACGGCGGCGGTCACGCGTTGGATTGACGCGCGGCTCACGAAAGCGCCCGCGCTCCTGCGCCGCGCCGGAAAAATTCTGACCGGATTAATCGAACAACTCTCGCACGCGCTCGGCGTGCTCACCGACACGCGCGAGCTATTAGTCACCGCCGGCTGGACGGTGGCGCTGTGGGCGACGATTGTCGCGGCGAACATGCTCGTCATGCGCGCCTTCGGGCTGTCGGTCGGCGTGAGCGGCGTGGTCTTCGTGCTGGGCTGGTCGCTGGTCGGCTCGGTGGCGCCGACGCCGGGCGGCGGGGCCGGGACTTTCCACGCGGCGACCGCCTACGGCATGACGGCCTTCCTCAACGTCGACGAGACGCAGGCCAAGGCGGCGACCATCGTCCTGCACCTCGTCGTCTTCGGCTCCGCGCTCTTCTTCGGCGCCTATTACTTCTTCCGCAGTCACGTCGCGCTGGCCCGGCTGCGAGAGATGTCGGACGAGGAGCGAGCTGAGTTGGAGGGAGAATCGCACCCGGCCGCCCCGGCGACACCGGGCGACAGGGAGGCGGGCGGCGGCGGTAGTGCAGCGACGGCCCTGCGCTTCGACCGCACTTGAAATGTCCGGCGCGGCCGGCGTGGGTGACGAAGAGACGCGGCCGTGTGAATTTCGCGCAAGGGGACGGTTTTGCGAGCGGACGCTCTTACATCTTCGATCCTGACGGAGTTGCTCTTATGATGTGCCCGTTCTGCGCCTATCTTGAGGACAAGGTGGTTGACTCGCGCGAGTCGCGTGAGGGCGACGCCATCCGGCGGCGGCGCGAGTGTCTGCGCTGCGAGCGCCGGTTCACCACCTACGAGCGGATCGACGAAATCCCCTACATGGTCGTCAAGAAGGACGGCCGGCGCGAGCCGTTCGACCGCAACAAGGTGATGGCCGGACTCCTGCGCGCCTGCGAGAAGCGCCCCGTGCCGTCGGCGAAGCTCGACGCCATTGTCACCTCCATCGAGAAGTACGTGCAGGAGTCGTCCGAGCGCGAGCGGCCGACCTCGAAGGTGGGCGAGATGATCATGCGGCGACTCAAGGAACTCGATAAGGTGGCCTACGTGCGCTTCGCCTCCGTCTACCTCGAATTCGAGGACGTGTCCGAGTTCATGCACGAGCTGAAGACGCTGGTGCGCGCGCGCTCAAGCGCGGGAAAGAAATCGTAAATCGTGAATCGTAACTCGCGGCTGTGGCTCCGCAGACGTTCATAAGGGTCACGGGCCGTGCATCGACGATTGCTTTTTCGATTGACGATTGACGATTGACGTCTCTTGAATGAAAAGAATCGCGCACACGACGGGCCTTGAGCGGATCGAGCTGGAGCGGCTGCGCTCGCGCGTGGGGCGTCTGTTCGTGATGCTGGAGGAGGCGGCCGAGGCCGTGTCGCCGCGCGTGCCGGGGGCTTGGCTGCCGCCGGCGGACGTGTGCGAGTCGGAAGACGCGGTAACGGTGCGTGTGGAGTTGCCGGGCGTGCGCGCCGGTCAGGTCGAGGTCGCGCTGACGAACTCGCACCTGAGAATCAGCGGCCGGAAAAGGAAGGGCGCACCGCGCGCCGCCGCCACGCATCTATGCTCGGAGAGGAGCTACGGGCAATTTGCGCGCGTCATCCCGCTGCGCTGGCCCGTGCGCGTCACCGAGGCGACCGCCGAGCTGCGCGACGGCCTGCTCACCATCCGGCTGCCGAAGCTTCTGGAGCGTCGCGGCGGGGAGTTCAAGGTCGAGGTCGCGGCCGGAGACGGCGACGAGTAGGGTTTACGAATCATTCACAGACGGCGTTACCACCTGATTGGAGATTGATAACTGTTTTGGCAGACAAAGATTTCATGGCGGCAATCACGGACACGGCCGATGGCGTAGTGGTGGAAGCGCAGGACGCGCCGGGCGGCGTGGAGCAGCAGCTTCAGGTGCCCGACGTGCTGCCCGTGCTCCCCTTACGCGACATCGTCATCTACCCATTCATGATCGTGCCGCTCTTCGTCTCGCGCGAAAAATCCATCCGCGCCGTGGACGAGGCGCTCGGCGAGAACCGCATGATCCTCCTCGTCTCGCAGCGCGACCTCGACAAGGAGGAGCCGGCCGGCGAAGACCTCTACATGACGGGCACCGTCGCCGTCATCATGCGGATGTTGAAGCTTCCCGACGGGCGCATCCGCATCCTCGTGCAGGGATTGGTGCGCGCGCGCGTCGAGTCGGTGGAGGACGTGGAATATTTAAAGGCGCGCGTGAGCGTGATGCCGGAGCCGCCCGCGCCGGAGCGCTCGCTCGAAGTCGAGGCGCTGATGCGCAACGTGCGCGGCTCGGTGGAGAAGGCCGCCAACCTCGGCAAGAACATCTCGCCGGAGGTGATGGCCATCGTCGCCAACCTCGACGAGCCGGGCCGCCTGGCCGACCTCGCGGCGTCGAATCTGGAGCTGAAGGTCGAGGACGCGCAGTCGGTCTTGGACATCGCCGACACCACGGCGCGTCTCAAGCGCGTTAATGAGCTTCTGAACAAGGAGATCGAAGTCCTCACCGTCCAGCAGGAGATCAACACGCAGGCGCGCGCCGACATCGACCGCTCGCAGCGCGAGTTCTACCTGCGCCAGCAGATGAAGGCCATCCAGTCGGAGCTGGGCGAGGGCAACGAGCTGGCCGAGGAGATCGCGCAGTTCCGCGAGAAGATCGAGGCGTCGCGGATGCCGAAGCACGCCGAGGAGGAAGCCCTGCGCCAGCTCAAGAAGTTGGAGCGCATGCACCCGGACGCGGCCGAAACGGCGACGCTGCGCAACTGGATGGAGATCATGGTTGACCTGCCGTGGTCGAAGGCTTCGACCGACAACCTTGACCTCATCAAGGCGCAGACGATTCTCGACGAGGATCACTACGGGCTGGAGAAGGTCAAGGACCGCATCGTCGAGGCGCTCGCCGTCAGGAAGCTCAAGGAGAAACCCAAAGGCTCGATCCTCTGTCTCGTCGGCCCGCCGGGAGTGGGCAAGACGAGCCTCGGCCGCTCGATTGCGCGCGCGCTCGACCGCAAGTTCGTTCGCCTGTCTCTGGGCGGCCTGCATGACGAGGCGGAGATACGCGGCCACCGGAGAACTTACGTCGGCGCGATGCCCGGCCGCATCGTTCAGGCGCTTCAACAGGCCGCGACGAACAACCCGCTCATCATGCTCGACGAGATCGACAAGGTCGGCGCTGATTTTCGCGGCGACCCGTCGTCGGCGCTTTTGGAAGTCTTAGACCCCGAGCAGAACAACAGTTTCCGCGACAACTATCTCGGCGTCACGTTCGATTTGTCGAACGTGATGTTCATGACGACGGCGAACGTGCTCGACACGGTGCAGCCCGCGCTGCGCGACCGCATGGAGGTCATCCGGCTCGCCGGCTACACCGAGGAGGAGAAGGTCGAGATCGCGCGCCGCCACCTCATCCCGAAGCAGATTGAGGAGAACGGCATCACGGCGCGCAACCTCCAACTGTCGAAGCCGGCGCTGGCCGGCATCGTCAAGCAGTACACGCAGGAGGCGGGCCTGCGGCAGTTCGAGCGCGAGATCGGCACCATCTGCCGCAAGGTCGCGCGTCGCATCGCCGAGGGACGCAGCGAGATCGTGCGCGTCACGCAGAAGAACATTCACGAATTTCTGGGCGCGCCGAAGTTTTTGCCAGAGGAGGTCTTGAAGAAGGATCAGATCGGCGTCGCCACCGGACTCGCTTGGACGGCTGCGGGCGGCGACGTGCTCTTCTTCGAGGCGCTCAGGATGCGCGGCAAGGGCGGGCTGGTGCTGACGGGGCAACTCGGCGAGGTGATGCGCGAGTCCGCGCAGGCGGCCTACTCCTACGCCAAGTCGCGAGCGCGCGAGCTAGGCATCCCCGAAGAGGACTTCGAGAAGTTCGACATCCACCTCCACGTCCCCGAGGGCGCCATCCCGAAAGACGGCCCCTCGGCCGGAATCACCTTGGCGACCGCGATGGTCTCCGTGCTCTCGCAACGACCCATCCGTAAGGACGTGGCGATGACGGGCGAGATTACCCTGCGCGGGAACGTCCTGCCGGTGGGCGGCGTCAAGGAGAAGGTGCTGGCGGCGCGTCGGGCGCGCGTCTCGAAAATCATCCTCCCGGCGCAGAACCGACGCGACATGGACGAGATACCAAAGGAGCTTCTGGGCGAGATTCAGTTCGTCTTCGCCGAACACGTGCGGGAGGTCTTCGAGCACGCGCTCAAGGAGCCGGTACGCGCGCCGGCTGCGCCCCCCGTCCCGCGTAGCACGCGCCCCCCGCAGGCGGCCCCTCAGCCGAGCGCCTGAGCTAGCCTGTCGGAGCCTGCTTGGAATCATCTTCACCCGTCGTTTAGAGGCTTTGCTCCTGCCCGCCGGCTCAACTCTCGCACGTCGAGCCGGCGGGCAGGAGCAAAGCCTCTAAACGGGAAGATAAAGGCTTCATTCCTGCCGTTTAGACGGGGCGAAATATACCTGCTGACGGGCAAACCGACGGCCCCGCCAAATCATCTTTATAGACTGCAAGCGAAGCGATTCGAGTGGAAAAACGGGCCGCTTCGCCTTTTATTTGCAAGTAGATGAAGTTTGACACCCCGTAAAATCGTGTGATAACCTCCGCGATGGTTCCGGCCCTCAGACGCTCCCTCGCGCGAGGCCGGTTCATTCGGGATATTTTTCCTCTTATACTTTCAGTGGATGCCGCTCGTGCGGCCCTGTCGGGAAGGGCCGCCATCGTGGGTTCGCTTTAGCCTGAAATTCGGGAGAACACGATTGAATAATACGAGCCTCCCCCGCCTTATCGCCGGCGCTGCCCTCTCGGCGGCCTTCGTCTTCCTGCCCGTCGCGAGCCTCCGCGCGCAGGTTGCGCAGCAATCATATCTCCGTCACACGACGAGCGACGCTGACCGTGAAGACCCGCGCATTCAGGCGGTCATCGCCCGCGCCGAGAGCCACTTCAAGCTCGGAGAGCTGAACCTCAAGGACGGTAAGCGCGAGCAAGCGCGCGACGAGTTCGACAAGGCGGTGGACGCCGTTTTGGAGTCGGGCCTCGACGTGCGCGCCTACCCGCGTCTTCAGCAGTACTACCTGCAACTCGTCGAGCGCGTCTACCGCGTAGAGGTGCCGACGCAGGATCAGCAGCAGCGCACCGTCGTCGCTGAAACGCAGGGCATGCCGGCTTCAGACGGCGGGCAGCAACAGGCGGCGCAGGTCGTCCAGGTCGGCTTCGTCGATCAGAAGTTCGAGCCGTCGCCCCTCGATGAGATGAGCCGGCTCGTGCTGACCGAGAAGGAGAAGGAGGTCACGGTCGGACAGGTGGCCGAAGCCGAGGAAGAGATCAAGAACTCGCTCGACTTCCAGTTCAAGCCGCACCCACTCGTCCTCCAGTTCATCAACTACTATCAGGGCCGCGGGCGCGCGACGATGGAGACGGGCCTGCGCCGCTCGGGCCAGTTCACGCCGATGGCGCGCGAGATTTTCCGCAAGCACGGCATTCCCGAGGACGTGGTCTGGTTGGGTCAGGTTGAGAGCGCGTGGCGCCCGAACGCACGTTCGTGGGCCGCGGCGTCGGGGTTGTGGCAGTTCATCCCCTCCACGGGTTCGCGCTTTGGCCTGCGCCAGACCGCCTTCGTCGATGAGCGCAACAGCTTCGAGAAGGCGACCGAGGCTTCGGCCAAGTATCTGAAGTGGCTCTACAACCGCTATCACAACTGGGAGCTGGCGCTCGGCGCTTACAACACCGGCGAGGGCAACATCGACCGGGCGATTGCGCGCGCCGGCACCAAAGATTTCTGGGCCATCTACCCGTACATCGCCAAAGAGACGCGCGACTACGTGCCTAACATTCTGGCCGTCATCCTGATCTCGAAGAACCCGCAGAAGTACGGCTTCCGCGACATACAGAGGATGCCGCGTATCGACCGCCAGTACGACACCATCAGCGTGCCGTCGGCGACGAGTCTGCATCTGCTGGCGAGCCTCACGGATTCGAGCAGCGACTATCTGCGCTCGATCAACCCGGAGCTGCGCCGCGACACGACGCCGCGCGGCGAGTCGTACCACGTGCGCGTGCCCGCGGGCAAAGGCAAGGTGGCGGTCGATCTCCTCAAGCGCATCCCGATGGAGCGCCGCGAACAGTTGGCCCGTGTCGTCACGGTATCGCCGGGCGAAGACTTGCAGGCGGCGGCTTCGCGCGCGGGCGTCTCGGTCTCGCAACTCCAGCAGTGGAACGGCGGAGCCGATTTGTCGAAGGGCGGCAAGGTGGTCGTCCCGGCCGGCAGCGTTCAGCGGACTTCGAAGATTTACGAGCGGCCCCGCGGCAGCGCCGTGGCCGGCAGCACTATCAAGTCCGTGACGGCGAAGGGCGGCGAGACGCTCGCGCAGCTCGCCGCGCAGCACAACGCCTCGGTCGAAGAGGTCGCGAAGTACAACGGCATAGCCGCCAACGCGCAACTCACGCGCGGGCAGCGCATCAGCATCCCGACCGCGGCCGGCGCCGCGCCCACAGCGCGCGCTCCGCGCCGCCGGTAAGACACCGCACTCGTCAGACGACGGCGACACCTCGGTCGAGCGCGCTTTCGGTGAACAACTGAAAGCGCGCTCAACTGTTTTAGAACCGGTTGCGATAGGGCGCGTGTTCGGAACAGTACCGCGAGCGGTAGCGAGTGGGTCTGCTGACGCGCTAAGCGGGCCTCCGACCACCGCCGCACCCGCTCGCGGTACTGTAAAAGCACGCGCTCGTCACAAATCTAAAGTAAGGGAACCTCACACCCATGCTCTTCCGCACACAGTCGGCGGCCGTCTACGGCATCGACGCCGACCTCGTTGACATCGAAGTCGATCTCGTGCCGGCGCGCGGCGAATCGGACTCGCCGTCGTCGGTAACGATTGTCGGCCTGCCCGATCTGGCCGTGCGCGAGTCGCGCGAGAGAATCCGCGCGGCCGTCAACAACAGCGGCTTCTTCTTCCCCTTCCACAAGACGACCATCAACCTCGCGCCGGCCGACGTGCGCAAGGAGGGCGCAAGCTTCGACCTCCCCATCGCGCTCGGCGTCTTAGGCGCCAACGGCGACCTCGGCGACGCCGAGGGCCTGACCGACATGCTCTCGGTCGGCGAGCTTTCGCTCGACGGGCGCGTCCGCAGCGTGCGCGGGGCCCTAAGCGTGGCGGTGCGCGCGCGCGAGGCCGGCATCCGCTGCCTGCTGCTCCCCGAAGAGAACGCGAAGGAGGCCGCCGTCGTCGCGGGTGTGGACGTGTACGCGGTCACAGACCTGCGCGGCGCCGTCGAACTCGTCGCCGCGCTGCGCGGCCCCACGCCGCCCGCGCCCCTACGCATCGACCCCGCCGAGGTGCTCGCGCCCGCGCGCACCTCGGGCGTCGATTTCCGAGAGGTGCGCGGCCAACTCGCCGTCAAACGCGCGCTCGAAGTGGCGAGTGCGGGCGCGCACAACATACTTCTCGTCGGCCCACCCGGCTCCGGCAAGACGATGCTCGCCAAGCGTCTGCCGACGATTTTGCCGCCGCTCGAATTCGAGGCGGCGCTGGAGCTAACGAAGATTCACTCGGTGGCGGGCCTCACCGGCCGCTCCGGCCTCGTCACGGAGCGCCCTTTTCGCTCGCCGCACCACACCATCAGTGACGCCGGCCTCATCGGCGGCGGCGCCATCCCGCGCCCCGGCGAGGTCTCGCTCGCGCACCATGGCGTCCTCTTCCTCGACGAGTTGCCCGAGTTCGACCGCTCGGTCCTCGAAGTCCTGCGCCAGCCGCTCGAAGACCAGCGCGTGACGATCAGCCGCGCCGCGATGACCTTGACCTTCCCGGCCTCCTTCATGCTCGCGGCGGCGATGAATCCGTGTCCCTGTGGATTCTGGAACGACCCCACGCGCGAGTGTCGCTGCACGCCCTTGCAGATTCAACGCTACGTCGGCCGCATCTCAGGGCCGCTCCTCGACCGCATCGACATCCACATCGACGTGCCGGCCGTGAAGTTTAAAGAGCTGTCGGGCGCCTCGACGCACGAAGGTGAAAGCTCGGAGGAGATACGAGAGCGCGTGATTCATGCACGCGAGCGTCAACGCGAGCGATTGCAGGGTGAGGGAATCTTCTCGAACGCGCAGATGGCGACGCGCCTGATTCGCAAGTATTGCCGAATTGATGCGGATAGCGAGCGGATGTTGGAGCAGGCGATGACTCGTCTGGGCCTGTCGGCGCGAGCTTACGACCGTATCCTCAAAGTCAGCCGCACCATCGCCGACCTCGACGGCGCTGCTGACATCCGCCCCGCATACGTCGCCGAGGCCGTCGGCTACCGCTCGCTCGACCGCACTTACTGGGCGTGAGAGGCGTCAGGTTTGGAGCGAATTCCGATGGCGTCGGTGTTTGAACGTCGCCGCGCGGATGGGGAACACGGATAAGACGGATGAAACGGATCGACACGGATTGAATCCGTCTTCATCCGTCCCATCTGTTTCATCCGTGTTCCCTCCCGACCCTTGCACGCCCGGCCTTAACAACCGCCCCCGAATTTGATACTCTACGCCCCACTTCGATAACGGCGGCGCACTATTACTAATGCCCCAACTGGCCCTCACCAGAGTCATACGCATCGCGGTCACGCGGCTGAAGGCTTCCAGTCAGCTTTGATCGGGACACGGGTGAATTGTATCGCCTGCCCGAACGCCGACGCCGTTGTGACCGCAAACCGAGACGAGTATGCAGCGGCGACTTTGTTCGTCGCAGTACGAGAACGCTAAGGCAATCCTCACTCGGCCGAAACCGCAAGGGGCCTTCCGAATTATTGGGACGGCCATCCACACCTTGCCGGAACCACCGGGCTGCTTTATTGCCTTACCTCAACCAGAAACTAATGGAGGCGAAGAATGCGGAAGGGATTGCTGACAGGTTTAATAGGCGTAGCCTTGGTGGCCGCCTCGATGTTTCCCTCGATGAACTCGGACGCGGCGCGCGCTCCTCAGGGGGGAGAGATTTCCAACAACCGGTCCCAGCGCGCGGGGCTACCCAACCACGACATCCGTCTCGCCGGCCGGGGCGAGTTCACTGACGTTGACGTCAGCCCGGTCGCCGGGGCGCGGCGCGCCGTGCCGAACGCCGGCGCGGCGGTTCAGGCGCGCGCCGCGGCGGTCGAAAATTTCCGCGCCGGTCTCCGGCCGGAACAAGCGAGCAACCTGCGCGCCGAGGTCAACGAAGCGGGCGCGCTGAAGAATATCTTCATCGACGGCGCATCGCTCTCCGGGCCGCAGTCGGACGCCCCTGACCAGATCGCCCGAGGATTCCTGAAGCGGGAGGCCGCGCTGTTCGGTCTCTCCCACGCGGCGGTCGATGAACTCAAACTCGAAAAGGAAGACAACGACGCGGGAACCACCTTCCTCGATTACGCGCAGACGGTCGGCGGCCTGAAAGTGTTTGAAGGGAACGTGAAGGTGGCCGTCAACAGAAACGGCGAAGTCCTCTCCGTCCGCGAAGGTTTCATCGTCGCCGGGCAGAGGGGCAGGCTCCGGCCGACGCTCACGGAAACGGAGGGCATCGCCAAAGCCTTCGAGCACGCCGGCCGGGCGGTGCTCCCCTCGGCGCTCGCCGAGACCCGCGGTCGCGCCTCCCAGAGCGACAACGCCGCGTTCGCCAACCCTTTGGGGGCGGGCTTCGAGGAAGTGCTTTCCGAGCTGAACGTCGTGCGTGTGGGCGACGCGGCCCGGCTCGCGTGGCACGTCTACGCCGAAGTCGGCCCCGAAGAGTGGTACGAACTCCTCGTTGACGCGCACAGCGGCGAGTTGCTCCTGCGTCACAACCTCTACGTGCATCAGGCGCAGGGCACCGTCTACACCGAGGCGCCGGACAAGGGCGCGCGCGTGCTCGTCTCCTTCGTCGGCGACACCGTCATCAACACGAGCGCCGGCTGGATGGGCACGTCCACCGTGACGACGGGCAACAACGTCGAAGCCTACCTCGACCGCGACGCCAACAACTCGCCCGATACCACTAGCGGCAACGGCCTCTCGAACGGCCACGCCTCCGCCGCCAACCAGAACTTCACCTTCCCCTTCGACACGGCCGTCTCGCCGACCACCGCCACGAATCAGGCGGCCGTGGTGACGAACCTCTTCTACTACAACAACATCATGCACGACTTCTCCTACAACCTCGGGTTCACGGAGACGTCGCGCAACTTCCAGACCAATAACTACGGGCGCGGCGGCCTCGGCGCCGACTCCGTGAGGGCCGAGGCGCAGGACGGCTCCGGCACCAACAACGCCAACTTCGCCACCCCGCCCGACGGCCAGCGGCCGCGCATGCAGCAGTACATCTTCACCACGCCCAACCCCGACCGCGACAGCTCGATGGACGGCGACGTGGTCTTCCACGAGTACGGCCACGGCATCTCGAACCGTCTCATCGGCAACGGCAGCACTGCTCTGCAAGGCACGCAGTCGGGCGCGATGGGCGAGGGCTGGTCGGACTACTGGGCGATCACGATCAACGGCGACGGCGCGGTGGGCGAGTATTCCACCGGCAACCCGAACGGCATTCGCCGCGCGCCCTACACCGTCCCGGCCAACACCGTTCACGACTCTTACGCCGATGTGGGCGTGGGCGGTTTCCAGGTTCACCGCGACGGCGAGGTCTGGGCCGCGACGCTCTGGGACCTGCGCACGCAGCTCGGCGCGACCATCACGGACAGGATCGTCCTCAACGGCATGAAGTTCACGCCGACCCGCCCGTCGTTCCTCAACGCGCGCGACGGCATCCTGCAAGCCGACCAGAACTTAAACGGCGGGGCCAACCGCTGCGCCATCTGGACGGTCTTCGCGCGTCACGGCATGGGCGTCTCGGCCGTCGGCAACGACGGCACGACGCACACCGCCGCCTCTGATCTTCCGTCGGACTGCGGCGGCACGTGCAGCTACTCGATTAGCCCGACCAGCGCCAGCGTCGCGGCCGGGAGTGGCACGGGCACCGTCACCGTCACGGCCGGCGTGGGCTGCGCCTGGACGGCCGTGAGCAACGCTACGTTCATCACGATCACCGGCGGCGCGAGCGGTAGCGGCAACGGGACGGTGTCCTACTCGGTCGCTGCCAACACCGCGACGACATCGCGCGCGGGCACGCTGACCATCGCCGGCCTCACCTTCACGGTGAATCAGGCGGGCACGGGTGGCGGCGGCACCAACGTCATCGTCAACCCCGGCTTCGAGTCGGGCACGACGCCGTGGGTCATCTCCAGTCAGGTCACGCGCAGCACCGGGGCCTACCCGCACAGCGGCGTGGCCTACATGATCATCAACGGGGTCAACAGCACGAGCGGCACGCTCTACCAGACGGTGACGATTCCGGCGGGCGGCGCCAACCTCAACTTCTGGCTGAACATCACCACCAGCGAGGCGGCCGGCGCGGCCATCTACGACCGGCTCTTCATCGAAGTGCGTAACACGTCGGGCACACTGCTCGGGACGCTCGCGACCTTCAGCAACCAGAACAGCGGCACGGCGGGAGTGTACGTACTGCGCGGGCCGTACAACCTCAACAGTTGGGCCGGGCAGACGGTGCGAATTCAGTTCCGCGGCACCAACGACATCACGCTGCCCACGTCGTTCCGCATCGACGACGTGTCGCTCCAGTAGACGCAGACGAGAGCGCCCGGCCTCCGTCGAGAAGGCCGGGCGCTTTCAAAACTTAAATACTTAACC
>DASVES010000033.1:0-5331 GCA_036380435.1 Pyrinomonadaceae bacterium
AGTTCACGCAGAGGGTTGAATGAACTCAACCCTCTGCGTGAACTCCGCGCCCTCTGCGCCTCTGCGGTGAATCAATGTCGCTTTCACTCAAGTGAACCTCGCTCTAAGGGCGCGCGCGACTTGACGCCCTTTTCGCTGAACTCACGAACCGCATTTCCGTTATCATGCGTGCGTGCCTGCCGACGCGGTTGAAACACTGAAAGCTCCGGGCGAGCCGCCCTTCGTGCTCGCGCTCGATGTCGGCTCGTCGAGCGTCCGCGCCGCCTTCTTCGACTCACAGGGCGACGAGGTCGAGGGCACGCGCGCACGCGTCGAGCGCGGCTTTCGCACGACCGCTGACGGCGGCTCCGAACTCGACGCCGAGTGCGCGCTCGCCGAGGCCGCTTCCGTCATCGACGACGCGCTCGCGCTCGCGCCGGAGCGCGTGCTCGCAGGCACGTTGGCCGTGGCGGTCGCCTGCTTCTGGCACAGCCTCGTCGGAGTAGCCGCGGACGGCCGCGCCGTCACACCCGTCTACGGCTGGGCCGACACGCGCGCCGCGCGACAGGCCGAAGCCCTGCGGCGCGAACTCGACGAGCGCGAGACGCACGCGCGCACGGGTTGTCGCCTACACCCTTCCTACTGGCCCGCCAAGCTCCGCTGGATTTGCGAGGAGCGGCCCCACGAGTGGCGCGCGGCGGCGCGTTGGATGTCGTTCGGCGAACTACTCACCGTGCGGCTGTGCGGCGGCGACGTTAATGGCGACGGCAACGTTCCGGCCGCCGTCTCGATGGCCTCGGGGACGGGCCTCCTCGACCAACACAACTGCGCGTGGGACGCCGCGCTCGTCGAACGTCTCGGACTGACCGTGGAGCAGATGCCCTCGCTCGCGCGCGACTCGCAGACGCTCACGCTCGCCAATGATTATGCCGCGCGCTGGCCGAGCCTTCGCGGCGTGCCCTTCTTCCCGGCAATCGCCGACGGTGCGGCCAACAGCGTCGGCGAGGGCTGCGCGACGCGCGCGCGCATCGCGCTGATGGTCGGCACCTCCGCCGCGATGCGCGTCGTCTACGAGGGCGAGCCGCCCGCGGAGTTGCACGAGTCGCTGTGGTGTTATCGGCTCGACCGACGGCGCGTCATCGTCGGCGGCGCGCTCTCGGACGGCGGCGCCCTGTTCGACTGGCTGCGCGACTCGCTCAAGTTTAGTCTGCCCAATGACGTTGCCGCGATGGACGTAGCAACATTCGGCGCGAAGGAACTCGAAGAAGAGGTCGCGCGTCTTGAGCCTGACGCGCACGGGCTGACAATTCTGCCCTTCTGGTCGGGCGAAAGAAGCACGGGCTGGCACGCGCGCGCGCGCGGGGCCGTCCTCGGCCTCGGCGCGCACACGCGCCCCGCCGAGATCGTCCGCGCCGCGCAGGAGTCGGTCGCCTACCGCCTCGCGCTCATCTTTGACGCGCTCATCGCGCACGCGCCCGGCGCGAGCTTGCGCGCCTCGGGCGGCGCGCTCCTGCGCTCGCCAGCGTGGGCGCGAATCATCGCCGACGTGCTGGGCCGCCCCGTCACGCTCTCGCCGGTCGAGGAGGCGTCGAGCCGCGGCGCGGTTTTGCTTGCGCTCGAAGCTCTCGGCAAGATAAAAGATGTGGCCGACGTTGACGTGCCCGGCGGAGAGACGATTGAGCACGAAGCGCAGCGTCACGCCGTCTACCGTCGCGCGCGCGAGCGTCAGCAAAAATTTTACGACCTTCTCATCCGTGAACTCTAAACGAAGCCTGCCCGAAACGAGGACAACCGAAGATCATGAGCGCGTCCACCACGTCACGCGAGACCACACCCACGCCCGAGTTAGATCAACTCTGCGTCAACACCATCCGCACGCTCTCGCTCGACGCCGTGCAGCGCGCCGAGTCGGGTCATCCCGGTCTGCCGCTCGGCGCCGCCCCGATGGCCTACGTCCTCTGGACGCGTCACCTCCGTCACAACCCGCGCAACCCCGCCTGGGCCGGCCGCGACCGCTTCCTGCTCTCCGCCGGCCACGGCTCGATGCTCCTCTACTCGCTCCTCCACCTGACCGGCTACGACCTCTCGCTCGACGACCTGATGAACTTTCGGCAGTGGGAGTCGAAGACGCCGGGCCACCCCGAGAACTTCCAGACGCCCGGTGTGGAGATCACCACGGGGCCGCTCGGGCAGGGGTTCGCCAACGGCGTCGGCATGGCGATGGGCGCCGCCCACCTCGCCGACAAGTTCAACCAAGAGGGCTTTCCCCTCATCGACAATTTCGTCTACGCCATCGTCTCCGACGGCGACCTGATGGAGGGCGTCGCCAGCGAGGCCGCCTCCCTCGCCGGCCACCTCAAGCTCGGCCGTCTCATCTATCTCTACGACGACAACCGCGTGACCATCGAAGGCTTCACCTCGCTCGCCTTCACCGAGGATGTGGCCCGTCGCTTCGACTCCTACGGCTGGCACACACTCACGGTCGAAGACGGCAACGACCTCGAAGCCATCGACGCCGCCATCCGCGAGGCGCAAGGCGTCACCGACCGCCCGTCGCTCATCTCCGTCAAGACCGTCATCGGCTTCGGCATGCCCACCGCCGGCACGCGCAAGGCCCACTCGGACGCGCCCGGCGAAGAAGCGGTTAAAGAAACCAAGCGGCAACTCGGCTGGCCCGAGGACGAAACTTTCCACGTGCCTGAGGAAGCGCGCGCGCACTTCGGCGGCTCGGTGGAGCGCGGCGAGCGTCTTGAGGCCGAGTGGAACGCGCTCGTCGAGCGATACGAGCGCGAGCACGAAGAGTTGGGCCGCTCGTGGCGCGTGACGATGAGCGGCGAGCTGCCCGAGGGCTGGGAGTCGCACCTGCCTTCGTTCGAGGCCGCTAAGCCGATGGCGACGCGCGCCGCCTCGGGCGAGTGTATCAACGCGCTCGCGCCGCACCTGCCGATGCTCTTCGGCGGCTCGGCCGACCTCGGCGTCTCTAACAACACCGACATCAAAGACGGGGGCAGTTTCCAGTCCGACAATTACGCGGGCCGCATCATCCACTTCGGCGTCCGCGAGCACGCGATGGGTTCCACCATGACCGGCATCGCCTTAAACGGCGGACTCATCCCCTTCGGCGGCACCTTCCTGTGCTTCTCAGACTACATGCGCCCCGCCGTCCGCCTCGCGGCCCTCTCCGGCGTGCAGGCCGTCTACGTCTTCACACACGACTCCGTGGGCTTGGGCGAAGACGGGCCGACGCACCAGCCCATCGAACACGTCGCCTCCCTGCGCGCCATCCCGAACCTGCACGTCATCCGCCCGGCGGACGTGCACGAAACGCGCGAGGCGTGGCGCGCGGCCATCCTCCGGCGCGAGGGGCCGACCGCGCTCATCCTCACGCGCCAGAAGGTGCCGCTCATCGACCGCGCGAAGTTCGCCCCGGCCGACGGCGCGCGCCGCGGCGCATACACGCTCGCCGACGCGACCGACGCTGACGGCAAACCGACCGCACCGCGACTCGTCATCATCGCCACCGGCTCCGAAGTCGCGCTCGCGCTCGACGCGCGTGAGCGTCTTCAGGCGGAAGCCGCGCCCACACGCGTCGTCTCCATGCCCTGCTGGGAGTTGTTCGAGGAGCAGACGGCCGAGTACCGTGAGAGCGTCATCCCATCGAGTGTCGCGGCGCGGCTCGCGGTCGAGGCCGGCGTCCCGCTGGGCTGGGAAAGGTACGTCGGCCCCGGCGGTGGTATCGTCGGCCTTGACCGCTTCGGCGCCTCCGCGCCCGGCGACGTGGCGCTCAAGAACCTCGGCTTCAACGTCGGGAACGTCGTCGCGCGCGCGCGCGCCCTGATCAAGTAGAACGACCGCGCGTCCGTAACAGTACCGCGAGCGGTAGCGAGCGGGTCTACTCTCGTCACCCGACCCGCTCGCTACCGCTCGCGGTACTGACTGATGCAGGAGGCGCTGATGACAGAGCAATCGCTGAGGGTCGTCGCCAGAATCGTCGCTAAACCCGGTCGAGTGGAAGAGGTGCGCGAACTGTTGCGCGCGCTTGTCGGCCCGACCCGCCGCGAGCGCGGCTGTGTGAGCTACGAGCTGCTCCAAAACCGGGACGACCCGACCGACTTCACCTTCGTCGAAGAGTGGACGGACGCCGCCGCGCTCGACGCGCATCTCAACTCCGCACACATCCAGTCGCTCCCTCCCGAGTTCGACGAGATGGCCGACGTGGACATCCGCAAATACTCGCTCATCGCCTGACGCGCCACACGCCCGACGCGCTCACCAGACGACACGCAGGGCCGCCGGCATCACGCGAAACTCGGCGGGCGTGCGGCCACGCACGTCGCCGTCGGCCTCGACGCCGAGACCCGCCCCCCCGTCAATCGTCTCAATCTGAACTCGTACTCCCCGCTCACAACTGACCTGCGGGTTGTTGACGTGGCCGCCCGTGTGGACGCGCGCGAGCTCGCGCAGGATTTGCGTGGGCGTAAGATTGCAGGCGGTGAGCACGTCGAGGCGGCCGTCATCGACGCGCGCGTCGGGAGAGAGGTTCATGCCGCCGCCCGCGTGCGTGCCGTTGGTCACGGCCATGATATTGGTGCGGCACTCGCGCCATTCGCCGTCGTCCACGCGCAGGCGCACGCTGCGGTCGCGCCACGCGACGAGGGCGGCGAGCGCGGCGAGGGCGAAGCGCGCCTCGCCCGGCAGGCGGCGCAGGCGCTCGCCTTGCGCGCCGACGCGCGCGGCCACCTCGGCCCCGATGCCGAGCGTCGCGGCGTTGAGACAGACGAAGCGGCGCGCGCCCGCGTCCGTTTCGCCGAGCAGCACATCCACGCTCCGCGTCGTGTCTGCGTCGCTCCCGCGCGTGATGTCGGCGTCGCTCCGGCGCGTCATGCCGGCCTCGCCTGCGCGCGCTGTCCGGCAGTGGGCAACGAGACGCGCAGTCCAACTCTCCAGCGGCACGCGCCGGCCCCCGGAGAGGCCACGCGCGAAGTCGTCGCCCGTGCCGGCGGGGAGCAGGGCGAGCGCCGCACGGGGCGCGCTCGTCTTCGCGGGGAGCGCGCCCCGTGGCAGCGCCTCACAGTCCTCGAAAAAGCCGGAGGCCACTTCGCTGAGCGTGCCGTCGCCGCCGACGGCCGCGATTGTGCGGTAGCCCGCGCGCAGGGCCTCGCGCGTCCGCGCATGCGCGTCGCCCGGTGCGCGCGTCTCGTGTGCGTCGAACGGGACGCCGGCCGCGTCGAGCGCCGCGCGCACGCCCGGCCACGCCCGACGCGCTCGCGCGGCGGCATGGTTGACGACGACGAGCAGGCTTGCTCCTTCGCTCATGCGTCAATCGTAAATCGTGAATCGTAAATCGTAAAT
>DASVES010000034.1:0-2131 GCA_036380435.1 Pyrinomonadaceae bacterium
GCCGGCCGACACGGCGAGCAGGTCGCCGAGTTTAAGACGATGGTCCGCGCGCTCCACCGCGAAGGCATCGAGGTTATCCTCGACGTGGTCTACAACCACACCATCGAGGGCAACCACCTCGGCCCCACGCTCTCCTTCCGCGGCATCGACAACGCCTCCTACTATCGTCTCGACGCGCGCGACCCCGCGCGCTACGTCGATTACTCCGGTTGCGGCAACGCCCTCAACGTGCGCCACCCGCGCACGCTCCAGCTCATCATGGACTCCTTGCGTTACTGGATTCAGGAGATGCACGTCGATGGCTTCCGCTTCGACCTCGCCGCCGCGCTCGCCCGCGAACTCCACGAGGTTGACCGCCTCTCCGCCTTCTTCGACATCATCCATCAAGACCCCGTCATCTCGCAGGTCAAGCTCATCGCCGAGCCGTGGGACTTGGGCGAGGGCGGCTATCAGGTCGGCAACTTCCCCGTCCTGTGGTCGGAGTGGAACGGCATCTACCGCGACGCGGTGCGCTCCTTCTGGCGCGGCGACGCCGGCCGCATCGACGACCTCGCCTTCCGCCTCACGGGCAGCAGCGACCTCTACGAGCGCAGCGGCCGGCGTCCTTACGCCAGCGTCAACTTCGTCACCGCCCACGACGGCTTCACCCTCGCCGACCTCACCAGCTACAACGAGAAGCACAACGAAGCCAACGGCGAAGGCAACCGCGACGGACACGACCACAACCTCGGTTGGAACTGCGGCGTCGAGGGCCGCACGGACGACCCCGACACGCTGGAGCTGCGCGCGCGCCAGCGCCGAAACTTCCTCGCCACGCTGCTGCTCTCGCAGGGCGTGCCGATGCTTTTAGCCGGCGACGAGATGGGCCGCACACAGCACGGCAATAACAACGCCTACTGTCAGGACAACGAACTGTCGTGGGTCGATTGGAACCTTGACGAAAGCCAGCGCGAGCTTCTGGAGTTCACGCGCCAGCTCATCCGACTTTTCCACACGCAGCCCGTCCTGCGCCGCCGCAAGTTCTTCCATGGCCGGCAGGTTCGCGGGGCCGAGATCAAAGACGTGTCGTGGCTGCGGCCGGACGGCGAGGAGATGACGGCCGAGGACTGGCGCGACGATCAAACCCGCTCGCTCTGCGTCCGCCTCGCCGGCGACGCCATCGACGAGACGGACGAGCGCGGGCGCGCCGTCTTCGGCGACACGCTCCTCATACTGCTCAACGTCCACCACCGCCCCGTCTCCTTCCACCTCCCCGCGCACCGCGAAGATGTCCACTGGGAGCAGCTCTTCGACACGCGCGAGCCGGCCGGTCGCCGCAAGACCCGACGCCTCGTCAAAGGCGGCGCCTCCTACCGCACCGAGGCGCACTCGCTCGCCCTCTTCCGCCTTCAGGTGGAGGTCGAAGCCACGCCGGTCGAGGCTGGCGATGTGCGCTCAGCGCGTGAGGCGATGGAGCCGACAGGGACGGCGACGACGACGGGGCCGCTCACACAGTCAGTCTACTGCGCGCGGGCCGAGAGAATCGTCCCGCTCGACGAGGGCTTCTGCCGCGCCTGTAGCCGGCAGGTCGCCGAAGGCGACGGCATCCACCACGAGCCGACGCCCGAAGTGCTCAAGCGCATGGGCTACGTCACGACCGCGCTCCCCGAGCCGGAAGACCGAGGGGAAGAAACTCCCGGCGATGAATCACAAAGTGAAGAGGGTTAGCGATGACTACTGTGAAGGCAGGCGTCCGTAGGTCTCGGTCATCTCCCGGAGTCGGTCGCGCAGCGCTTCGGTGAGCGCGCCTTCGCGGAAGCGCCAGGCCCAATTGCCTTCGGTGCTGGCGGGGATGTTCATGCGCGCGTCGGAGCCGAGGCCGAGCACGTCCTGCAAGGGCACGATGCTGATGTCGGCGACGGAGGCGTGGGCGGCGCGGATGAAGTCCCAATGGATTTCGGAGCCGTCCGTGTCGAGATACTTGAGGCAGTTGGCGCGCTCGCGCCGCAAGCCTTCGTCGCCGTCCGCGGCGTCCTCAGAGCGGGCGCGCAGCCAGCCAAGCGTCGTGTCGTTGTCGTGCGTGCCGGTGTAGACGACGGTGTTGTGCGTGTAGTTGTGCGGCAGGTGCGTGTCGCGCGGGTCACCGCCGAAG
>DASVES010000035.1:0-7548 GCA_036380435.1 Pyrinomonadaceae bacterium
GCAGCGGCGCGTCCGTCGGTATTGGCTGCCAGCTCGTCCCGCCGAAGCCGCAACAGCTCTGGTTCGTCACGAGCGTCAACTCGTCGGTGCCGTCGAAGTCTACGACGTGCATTTCGGTGCCGTGGTAGAAGGCGATCCTCTTGCCGTCGGGCGACCATGCGGGGCCGGAGGTCTGGCCGCGGTTCAGGAGCCGCTGCGCGCCCGTGCCGTCGCTCCTCATGAATAAGATGTCCGTGAAGTTATTCGAGCGCTGCACGAACAGTATTTTCGTCATGTCGGGCGACCAGAGCGGCGACAGGTAGTGCGTCGGGCCGTCGGGCCCCGTGCCGAAGGCGACGAGTTTAGAGAGGCCGCTGCCGTCAACGTTCATGACGTAGATTTCGCCGAAGTCCTTCGAGAAGACGAAGCGGGAGCCGTCCGGCGACCAGTCAACGTCGCGCACCTGCGTCGGGCTGCCGGGCAGTTTGGCGTAGCCCGAGCCGTCGGCGTTGGCGAGGTAGATGAGGCGGTCTGTGCCGACGTAGGCGAGGCGCGTGCCGTCGGGCGACCACGAGAAGCCGCTGCGGTTGTCGAAGGAGGTGTCGATGACGTTGTCGGCGAGCGTGAGCCGCCCCGAGCCGTCGGCGTTGGCCGCCTCGATCACGTAGTAAGCGTCGTTGGGGTAGGTGGGCTGCCTCTTTTGGACGGTGTAGGCGAGGCGTGTGCCGTCGGGCGACCAGCGGGGGAAGATGCCGCCCTCGGCGCCGGGGAACGGGGCCGGCGGCGCGCTCGCGTCCGCCTTGACCGTGTGGACGCCGTCGGAGGCGAAGGCGATCAGACCGTTCGTCTTTACCCTGAGCGGTGTGGCCGTGACGGTGACGGTGACGGCCGCCGAATTGTTGCCCGCGTCGGGGTCCGGCGTCGCCGCGGCCGCGGCCGTCGCCGTGTGGCCGAGGACGGCGCCTTCGGCGACGGCCGCGTCCACGGCGGCGACCAGAACGACCGCCGCCGACTGCCCGACCGCCAGCGACGGGAAGGTCACCGCCCAACTGCCGCCGGAGTTACTACAGACGCCGCCCACTGCGCCGCACGAGACGAAGGTCGTCCCTGCGGGGAGGTTGCCGGAGAGCGTCGCCGACTCGGCCGGGCCGCCGCTGTTGTTGGCGACGCGGAAGAGGTAGTTGATCCGCGCGCCGGGGGCGACCTTACCGTAGCTGGCGGCGCCCGTGACGGACAGGTCGGCGAAGTTCACCTGCGTGCTCTCGGTCGCCGTGTTGTTGGCCGGCAGGGGGTCGGCCTCGTTGCTCGTCACGCTCGCCGTGTTGCTGATGTTCCTCACGGCGGGCGGCAGGACGACGATGGCGACGGTCGTCGCAGCGCCGCCGTTCAGCGTGCCCAGGTTGCAGGTGACGGTGGTCGTCCCCGAGCACGAGCCCTGGCCGGGCGTGGCGGAGACGAAGGTCGCCCCGGCGGGCAGCGTGTCGGTTAGCGTAACGCCGGCCGCGCTCAGCTCGCCGTTATTAGAGACGGTGAGGATGTAAGTCAGGTTACTGCCGAACGCGACCGGGTCGGGCGAGTCCGTCATGGCGACGGCCAGTTCGATTGACGAGCCGAGCTTGGCGATGAAGGCGTCGCCGCCGCCGCGGTACGCGTTCTGAAACGGGGCCGCGAGGGGGAGGTTGAACGAGTTGGTGGCGCCGACGAAGTAGGTGTTGCCCGCGGCGTCTACGGCGACGGCATTGCCCACATCGTTGCCGGCGCCGCCGTGGTAAGTCGAGAAGGCGAGCGCCGTCCCCGAAGGGTTGAGCTTCGAGACGAACGCGTCGTTGCCGCCGCCGCGTGTGGTCTGCACCGCCCCGACGAGGGGGAAGTCGTTCGAGGAGGTCAGCCCCGTGACGTGAGCGTTGCCGGCAGCGTCCACGGCGATGCCGAAGCCCTGCTCGGTCCCGGAGTCGCCGCCGAGGTAGGTTGAGTATAGGAGGGTCGTGCCGTCGGCGCTGATCCTTGAGACGAACGCGTCGTCGATGAAGCTCGGAGGGGAAAACTTCAGCGGGCTGGCGAGGGGGAAGTTCGTGGACTGGGTGCGGCCCGTGAGGTAGGCGCTGCCCGCAGGCCCGAGGGCGACGGCGCGCGCCTCGTCGTTCGCGAAGCCGCCGAGATAGGTCGAGTAGACGAGTCCGGCGCCCGAAGGATTGAGCTTCGTCAGGAAGGCGTCAGTGCCGCCGCCTTTCGCGGGCTGGAGGGCGCCGAGCACGGGGAAGTTGTTCGAGGCCGTGTGGCCTGTGATGTAGGCGTTGCCCGCGGGGTCGGCCACGACTCCGGTGGCCATGTCGTTCTCGTTGCCGCCGAGGAAGCGGAAGTGGACGACGGCCGTGCCTTCGGGGTTGATCTTGCCGGCGAAGGCGTCGCTGCCGATGTTCGTGCCGGCGAAGACGTGGGACGGGACGGCGCGGTCAACGACGATGGCGCCGACGCTGTTATTGTTGAGGCCGGCGCTTGCCTGCGCCCAGTTGGCCCCGCCGTCCGTTGACTTGAAGACGCCCGAGCCGAGCGTGCCGGCGTAGAGGACGGAAGAGTTCGCGGGGTCGATGGCGAGCGCGTCGATGCGCGGGGTGAATGTCGTCGCGCCTATCGTGGTTCTCAGGCCGGCGCCGACGACGTTCCACTCGCCGCCGCCGTTGGTGGTCTTCAAGAGCTGGTTGCCGCCGAACACGGTGACCGCCGCGTAGAGCGTCGCGGGGTTTTGCGGGTCAATCAACAGGGTCGTGACCGAGGGGGGCGTGAAGGCGGAGCCGAGGCCCGTGTTGAGAGGCGCCCAGTTGGCCCCGCCGTTGGTCGTCTTGAAGATGCCCTGGCTCGTCCCGGCGTAGAGGACGGAAGGGTTGGTGGGGTCGATGACGAGGTCGAACACCTGCGGCTCGAAGCTGAAGGAGGCGGCTCGGAGGCCGTTGTTGATTTGCGTCCAGTTGTCGCCGCCGTTCGTGCTCTTGTTGGCGCCGAAGAAGGAACCCGCGTACAGGGTGGTCGGGGTCGCCGGGTCGATAACGATGGTTAAGAGGTTCTGGTCAAAGAGTCCTGTGTTCTTCTCCTCGTAGGTCTGCCCGCCGTCGGTGCTCTTGTAAGCGCCGGCGAAGGTGGCCGCGTAGACGGTCTCGGGGGTCGTCGGGTGAACGGCGACCCAGTTGACGAAGCGCGGCAAGGTCGAGGGCTGGGCGGCGCCGGTCAGGCTCCAGAGGTTGCCGCCGTCGGTCGTCTTGAAGACGCCGGACGCCGCGCCGGCGTAGATCGTCGCGGCGTCCGTGGGGTGGGCGGCGAAGAAGTTGACGCGGCTGGCGGTGAACCCGTTGTCGGCCTCGGCCCAACTGCCGCCGCCGTCGGCGCTCCGGTAGATGGGGCTGCCGGCCCTCATGTCGAAGACGCCGGCCGAGGCGATCTCGGAGGAGTCCGTGTAGCCGGCGACGTAGGCGTTGCCCGCGGCGTCGGCCGCGACGGCGAGCACCTCATCGTTATTGTTACCGCCGAGCAAGGTGGAATAGACGAGCGCCGATCCCGTCGGGTTGAGCTTGGCCACGTAGCCGTCGATCACGCCGAGCCTCGACTGCTGAAGGGCGCCGGCAGTAAGCGGGAAGATGTCGGAGGTCGTGTAGCCCACGACGTAGGCGTTGCCCGCCGGATCGACGGCGACGGCGTTGCCGAAGTCGTCGCCGTTGCCGCCGAGGTAGGTCGCGTAGACTAAGCCTGACCCCGTCGGGTTGAGCTTGAGGACGAAGGCGTCGAAGCTGACATCCTTCGCGGCCTGGATGGGGCTGGGGCCGGGGAAGTCGGTCGAGAAAGTGTCGCCCGCGACGTAGGCGTTGCCCGCAGCATCGACGGCGACGCCGAAGCCCGCGTCGGAGTCGTTGCCGCCGAGGTAGGTCGAGTAGACGAGGACGGGGTCGATGACGAGCGGGCGACTTTGGTCGTACTCGCCGACCTCGAAGGCGACGCGATTCTCCCCGAGAAGCTTGTAGCCGCCGGCCACCTCGCGGCGCGCGCCGTCGATCTCCTGATAGATGAATGGCCGCCGCTGGCGCACCTCGCCGACCTCGGTGCCGAGCACGAGGTCGCCGCCCGCGCCGAGCGCGACTGTTTGCGCGCCCTCGAAGTGAAGCGCGATGCGCGCCGGGTCGGCGCCCGCGTCGAGACGGAAGTCGTATTCGAGCTGCCGCTGCTGGCCGTAGTAAACCAGATCGACGCCGGGGTAGACCGACTCGTACTTGACCGCGCCGAAGCCGGCGACATCCGTCACCCAGCCGCGCTCGTCGGCGCCGACGAAGTAGTTGCTCCGGCCCGACAGTTCTTCGACGCCCTCCAACGCGGGCGCGGGATTCGCGCCCACGAGACCGACGCGCAGCACGGCGCCCGAAGGAGAAGACGCCGCCGACGGCGACGGAGACTCTTCCGCGGCCCCCGCCTGCGACGCTCCCTCCGGCCCGCCCGCGTCGGCGGCCGACTCCTCGCGGCCTCCCGCCTGACGCAGACTCAGCACCGCCTCCGTCGGCGTCAGGAAGAGCGCGTACCCTTGCCCGCGCGCGACGAATTTAACGGCCGCGTCCGTCTGCCCGCGGTTGGCCTCGAAGCGCATCGGCAACTGCCCGTAGGCTTCCGTCAGGCGCGCGCGCGTCGCCGGGTCAACCTGCGCGAGTGCGTCGGGGCGCGCGGCCGCGCCTCGTCCTTCCGCCCCGCGACTGAGCGTCTCGCGCCGCGAAACTGCGCGCGCGCTCTCGCTCACGTGCGCCCCGCGTTCCAAAAAGAGAAACGGCGACGCGAGCAGCGCGACCGCGAACAACGAAATAACACAGGCCCGGATGAGGCGGTGCTTTCCGAGGGGCGTAGAGCGAGGCATTGCGAGGTTTTCCTTTCGCGATTAGTGAGACGGGATTTGTTGTCGAAAGGCAGGGAGCAAAACCGAGGCCCTCTGCGGGTGCGGACGCATTGAGGAGATTGCAAAGAATACTTCCGTCGGGCGCGGGAATTCTACAACGCGACTCCCGGCGGCGACAAGTCCCGTCTAAACATCGCGCCCTCTGCTTCGTGCGACACGCGCGCGTGCTATGATGCGCTTCCCTTTGAGGCGGGTGCGAAACGTCGGCCGGGAAAAGCACCCCCATTCGGGCGGCGGGCGCGGGACGGGAAGCGGCGCCGAAAAGGGCGATCCGTATCGATCTAAGATGGGTAGGCTTCGGAATATCTGGAGGGGGTTGCTGACGGGTGGCGCGGCCGGCGTGGCGACGCTGGCGGCCGTAAACGCGGCCGTGGCGCGCGAGGCGCCGGAGCCCGAGACGGGCGCGCTCGGCGGCGAGGCCGGCGCCTACGAGTGGAGACACGGCGGCGTCTTCTTCCGCCACGCCGGCCCCGACGCGGCTCCGCCCGTCGTCTTCATCCACGGCGTCGGCGCCGGAGCGCGCTCCTTCATGTGGCGTCGCAACTTCGAGCCGCTCTCTCAGGACTTCCGCGTCTATGCCCCCGACCTCCTCGGCTTCGGCTACTCCGACAAGCCCTCGAACGTGCCCTACTCCGCAGACCTCTACGTCGAGATGATCGTTGACTTCCTGCGCGACGTGGTGGGCCGTCGCGCGCACCTCGTCGCCGGCTCGCTCTCGGCGGCCTTCGCCGTCCGCGTCGCTGATGAGTACCCCGGCCTCGTCGATTCGCTCGTGCTCATCTCCCCGACGGGCGTCGGCCAGATGGACTCCCGGCCCGACCTGCCGGGCGCGGCCTTCTACGGCCTGCTCCACTCGCCTGTGCTCGGCACCTCTTTTTACAACGCCATGACGAGCGAGCGCGGCATCCGCGACTACGCCCGCCGGCAGCTTTTCTACGACCCCCGCTTCGCCACGCCGCGACTCGTCGCCCACTACTACGCCGTCAGTCACCTGCCCGGCGCACACTACGCCGCCACCGCCTTCCTCTCCGGCTACCTGAACTCCGACATCCGCGAGCCGTTCGCGCGGCTGCGCCAACCGGCAACGCTCGTCTGGGGCCGGCAGGACGAGGCCAACCCCGCCACCCGAAGCCGCGCGCTCCTCCACTCGAACCCCCGCGCCCGCCTGGAAATCTTCGACCGCTGCCGGCAGATGCCCCAGGAGGAACACGCCGAGCGTTTCAACGCGCTGCTGCGCGAAGCCTTCTCCGCGGCACGTTGAAACGACACACTACCGCGAGCGGCGGCGAGCGGGTGCGGCTCGCCCGCGGCAGTGGTCACTTGAACGCGGCACACCACATTTTACTGATCTCTACCATTCAAGAGCCGCCTGTCGTAAGATGCGCCGACGATGACACCCAAGACAAAACTGTTCCTACTCCTTGTCACACTCTGGTTCGCCGCAAGCGCCCCGGAGGCCACGGCTCAGGCGGCCCGCACTACCGCACGCGCGCAGGTGCGCGGTGGTGCGAGCGCCCCGGCACTAAAGCCCCATCGCATCAAGCTCGCGAGCGGCAGGTCGTTCGACCTCAACCTGCCGGAGGGCTTCCAGATCAGCGTCGCGGCGCAGGGCCTCAAGCGCGTGCGCTTCATGGCGCAGAGTCCCGACGGGCGCGTCTTCGTCACTGACATGCACAACCTCGCAGACAACGAGCGCGGCATCGTCTACGTCCTCGACGGCTTCGACCCGGCCCGCAACGCCTTCGCGCGCGTCACAAAATATCTGACCGGCCTGCGTAACCCCAACAGCGTCGCCTTCCACACCGACCGCGACGGCGCCAGTTGGCTCTACCTCGCGCTCACCGACCGTCTGCTGCGCTACAGATACAGAAACGGCGACAACGCGCCCACGGGCGCGCCGCAGGTGCTCGCACGCTTCCCCGACTACGGACTGAACTACAAGTACGGCGGCTGGCACCTGACGCGCACCATCGCCGTCGGCGCGAACGGCAGGATTTACGTCTCGGTCGGGAGCAGTTGCAACGCCTGTGAGGAGAAGGAAGAAGTACGCGCAAGCATCATCGAGATGGACGCCGACGGCGGCAACCAGCGCCAATACGCGCGCGGCCTGCGTAACGCCGTCGGCCTGCGCTTCGCGGGCGGCCGACTCTACGCGACCAACATGGGCGCTGATCACCTCGGCGACCACGTCCCCGCCGACACGATGTACGCCGTCGAGGGCGGCGCCAACTACGGCTGGCCTTACTGCTACCAGTCCGGCCCGCGCGTCCTGCCCGACCCGAAGTTCAACCCGCGCGGGCGCAAGTTCGACTGCCGCAAAGTCCCGGCCGCCTTCGCCGCCTTCGACGCGCACGGCTCGCCCCTCGGCCTGGAGTTCTTCGACCGCGGCCACGGCCCCGAACTCGACGGCCACTTCCTCGTCGCCCTCCACGGCTCGATCAAGAAAGGCATCATGAGCGGCCACCGCGTCGTGCGCGTCGGCGGCGGCGAGGGCGACGCCTCTCACCCCGCACGGACTTTTATCGACGGCTTCAAGAGCGCGGGCCGCGTCAACGGCCGCCCGTGCGACATCATGCGCTTCGGCGCGAACGGCTTCCTGATGACGGACGACCACGCGGGCGTCGTCTACTACGTCTATCAAAAGT
>DASVES010000036.1:0-4479 GCA_036380435.1 Pyrinomonadaceae bacterium
CCTCCTTAAAAATGGCCTGCGACTCTTCGACGAGGCGGCGCTTGATGGCCTCGGCGTCGGCGCCCTCAGCCTTCGCGCGTTGGAAACAGTCGCGCATCCGCTCAATCGCCCAGAAGAGGTTGACGGCCGTCGGGCGCGTCCGACCCAACAGGTCGCAGTTGTGGTCGAAGTCATACTCAAGGTCGGCGACAGAGGTGCCGACCGACTGTTTCGTGCCGAGCGCGATGCCCATCGCCGCCGAGACGCCGATGGCCGGCGCGCCGCGCACGACCATCTTCTTGATGGCCTCCGCGACCTCCTCGCTGGAGCGCAGCGTGAGGTACTTCTCCTCGTTTGGCAGGACGCGCTGGTCGATCATACGCACGCCCTCGTCCGTCCATTCGACGGTTTTAATCATTGCGGTAAACCCCCTGTCAGTATTTTCGAGAAGATGTATACACTAAGTGAGGCGGCGGAACGAGCCGGTGGGCGTCCGACATCGGAAGACGCGTGTGATGCGGCGTCGCTGTTGCCTGACGACTGGCAGCCGAGTTGAATTTGAGAAGGATGATTTAACTTGTGGACATCCGCTCGGGCGTGGGCGAGGCGAGGTCGCCCCGCCCACATGCCGAGAGAGTTCGTCGTCGCCGGAATCAATCGACGGCGCGCCTGACATCGGCTTTCGTCAGGAAACCGCCGATGAGGAAGATCAGGCCCAGCAGGATGTGCAGGCCGTGATCCATGGAAGCGAGTTCGAGCGAGCTCGGGATCACCTGAAGGAGATTGGAATCTGTGCCCGAGTGCGTCAGGTTGGGGATGGTGTGCGGTTTGTCAGCCCCGGCGAGATAGCCGGCGACGCCGAGCAGCAGGTACACGATGCCGAACACGATGCAGAACAGGCGCGCCGCCGACAGCGTCCCCTTCAACCCAAGGTAGAGGGCGACGGCCCCCGAGATGAGGTGGATGAGGTTGTGCGGCAGACTCAGGTGAAAACCGCCGAGGCCGGGGGCGGCGAAGCCGACTAACCCGACCAGGATGAACAACGCCCCCAAGATGGTGCAGATCGTTTTCGCCATTACTTTAATACTCCTCCTTTGGAGAGAAAAAGGTGGACGATCAAAAAGCTCGCCCCGTGTCACTTGCGCGAACGGGCCAGCCCCCGCGCGGGGCCGGACAAGGGCGATGTGGATTCGGACGAATTCTACACCAGAAACGAGTGCGCGGGAGAGGCATTTGTCATTTGAGCGTCACGGATTTGTGGTTTGTTGAGCGCGCCGTTGCGCGAATGCTATACTCGCCCGCCGCCTCTATCAGAGAAGTGTTTACGTATTCACAGATGCCGCGCGTATTGAAATGGACGGGGGCGGCGAAGCGTTCCGCGCCGGGCGCGGCGATGGGGATTTGGGAGTTGAGCCTACTTCGGGAGCCACAGCGGATCGGCCCGGCGGAAGCATGGCGTCTCGTCTCGGAGGGGCGCCGGCCCGTCTTCCTCGACACGCGCAACGCCCGGCACTGGGGACGAAGCGACGAGCAAATCCCCGGCACGCTCCGCATCTGGCGCGAGGAGCTTGAGGAGCGGATCGGTGAGGTGCCGCGAGGCCGCCCCGTCGTCACCTACTGCGCCTGACACTACGAGAACTCCAGCACCCGTGCGGCGCTGACGCTCGAAGAGTACGACTTCGAAGATATTTACATCCTCGTCGGCGGCATCGACGCCTGGCGCGACGCCGGGCTGCCGCTGGAACCGAAGACGGTGAGCAGCAAGCAGTGAGCAGTGAGCAGTTGAAAAACTGTGTCTGCTTGACTTCTGCTTACTGCTCACTGCTTACTGCTCACTATGATGAAAGATGGTTGGGAAGCCGTCATCGGCCTGGAAATTCACGCGCAGTTGAGCACCGAGTCGAAGATTTTCTGCGGGTGCTCGACGCGCTTCGGCGACGAGCCGAACTCGAACACCTGCCCCGTCTGTCTGGGACTGCCCGGCTCTCTGCCCGTCCTGAACCGGCGGGCGGTGGAACTCGGAGCACGCGCCGCCCTCAGTCTCGGCCTCCAGATTAACGAGCGTTCCGTCTTCGCGCGCAAGAATTATTTCTACCCCGACCTGCCCAAAGGCTATCAGATTTCGCAGTACGACCGCCCCTTCTCGGAGCGGGGCGTGCTGGAGATCATGACGGCCGCGCGCGACGAGGGCGGGCACCCGCGCGACTGGCGGCCGATGACCGTGCGTTTGACGCGCATGCATCTTGAAGAAGACGCTGGCAAGAACGTTCACGAGGGATTGCCCGAAACCGAGCGCTTCTCCTACGTTGATCTCAACCGCGCCGGCACGCCGCTGGCCGAGATCGTCACCGAGCCTGACTTCCGCACGTCGTGGGAGGCGTATGACTACGTCAACCACGTGCGCCGCGCGCTCCAGTGGGTCGGGGCGAGCGAGGCCGACATGGAGAAGGGGAATCTTCGTTGCGAGGCCAACGTCTCGGTCAGGCGCGTCGGCGAAGAGAAGTTCGGCACGAAGGTCGAGTTGAAGAATCTGAACTCGGTGCGCTACATGCAGCGAGCCATCGAGTACGAGCTTGAAAGGCAGATCGCGCTCATCGAACGGGGCGGCCGCGTCGTGCAGGAGACGCTTTTGTGGGACGAGCGCGCGGGCCGCACGCGTCCCATGCGCTCGAAGGAGGAGGCGCACGACTACCGCTACTTCCCCGAGCCTGATCTGCCGCCCCTCGTCGTCACCGCCGACTTCATCGAGGAGACGCGCGCCTCGATGCCGGAGCTGCCCGAGGCGCGCCGCCGCCGCTTTCAGGATGAGTACGCGCTCTCCTACGAAGACGCGACGCTGCTCACGCGCGACCTCGCACTCTCCGACTACTACGAGTCGGCCGCACGCTCGGCCGGCAACCCGCGCGGTGCGGCCAACTGGATAAAGTCGGAGCTGCTCCGCGTGCTCGACGCCTCCGGCATCACGCCCGACCGCTCACCCGTCACGCCCGAAGACTTGGCGGCGCTCGTGCGTCTCATCGACGAGGGGCAAATCAGCGGCACGCAGGGGAAGGACGTGCTCGGCGAGATGTTCCAGACGGGGAAGAGCGCCGCGGCGGTCGTCGCCGAGCGCGGCATCGCGCAGACGAGCGACGCGGGCGAGATCGAACGAGTCATCAACGAAGTGCTGGCCGCCAACCCGACCCAGTTGGAACAGTACCGTGGCGGCAAAGAAGGACTCTTCGGCTTCTTCGTCGGGCAGGTGATGAAAGCCTCGAAGGGCAAGGCCAATCCGAAGATCGTCAATGACCTGCTGAAAGTGAAACTGAAAGCATGACGCCCGAACTCAAAGGCAAGACGGCCGTGGTGACGGGCGGGACGCGCGGCATCGGTCGGGCCATCGCCGAGGCCCTGCTGCGCGAGGGGATGAACGTCTGCGTCTGCGCCCGCAAGGCCGGGGAGATCGAGCGCATGGTCGCGGAGCTTGCAGACGTGGGCGAGGGCGGCGTGTCGGGCGCCGCGTGCGACGTGCGCGATGCCGACGAGGTCAAGGCGCTCTTCGCGCACGCCGCCTCAGAGTTCGGCGGCGTTGACGTGCTGGTCAACAACGCCGGCATCGGCCTGCGCGCCACCGTCGAGGAGACGACTGTCGAACAGTTCCGCGCCGTCATCGAGACCAACCTCTTCGGCGTCTTCCACTGCTGCCGCGAGGCGATTCCGATGATGCGCGAGCGTGGCGGCGGCTACATCATCAATTTGTCGTCACTCGCCGGGGCCAACCCGCACCCATCGATGGCCACCTACAACGCCTCGAAGTTCGCCCTCAACGGCTTCAGCGAAGCCCTTATGCAGGAGGTGCGCCACGACCGGATCAAGGTCAGCTACATCATGCCCGGCTCCGTCAACACCGAGTTCGGCGGCGACACGCCCGGCCCCGAAAAGAGCTGGCAGCTCCAGCCCGAAGACATCGCGCGCGTGGTCGTCGATCTGCTCAGGCACGACGAACGCTCTCTACCGAGCCGCGTGGAGATCAGGCCGAGCAAGCCGCCGAAGAAGTGAGCATCGTCCGCCATAAATATGCGAGCCGTGTTACAGCGCGTGACGCGCGCGAGCGTGAGAGTCGAGGGCGAGACGGTCGGGGAGATCGGGGCGGGACTCCTCGTCTTGCTCGGGGTCGCCCGCGATGACACCGACGCGGACGCGCGCTACCTCTTGGAGAAGATAACGGGGCTACGTGTCTTCGAGGACGCCGAGGGGCGCATGAACCTTTCGGTCGCGGAGGTCGGGGGCGCGCTGCTCGTCGTCTCGCAGTTCACACTTTACGGCGACGTGCGGCGCGGGCGGCGGCCCTCGTGGAGCGATGCCGCGCCGCCGGAAGTGGCCGAGCCGCTTTACGAACTGTTTGTCGGCGAGGCCCGGCGCACCGGGCTTGTGGTCGAGACCGGGGGCTTCGGTCGCATGATGGAAGTCGCGCTCATTAATGACGGGCCGGTGACGATTCTGATCGACAGCAGGAAGCAT
>DASVES010000037.1:0-6452 GCA_036380435.1 Pyrinomonadaceae bacterium
CGCGGATGCGGTCGGCGCGGCGGCGTGCCGTGCCGGGCCGCTCGGCGCGCGCCGGGTAGATGATGACGTGGCCGGCCGCGCCCGGCTCGTTCTGGAGCTGGATGGCGAAGTTGTCGAGGCGGGCCTTCTCGTCGTCGCGCGGGATGTTGCTGAAATCGTCGAAGGAGCGCGCCTGTAAAAGCTCTGGCACCTGCGCCGTACACGAGGCGCTGCAATCGAGGTTGTAGCCGAGCACTTCGACCTTCGCCGTGATAGCGCGCCCGCCGAGGCCCACCGTGCCCACCTGGATGGAGGACGTGTCCTGCCCCGAGATGATGGAGCCCTCGGAGACCGTCCAGCGGTAGGTGGGCGTGACGCCGGGCGTGCCGCCCGAGAAGGTGGCCGTGAAGGTGACGGGTTGGCCGACGGCGACCGTGTCGGGACAGGAAATCGAGACGTTCGGGCAGTAGGGCCGCGGCGGCGGGCAGGCGCGAACGACGACGGGCACCGTGGCGAACGCCTCACACAGAGGGTTGCCGTCGGGGCCGCTCTCCACCTCCACGCGCGCCGTGTAGGTGCCGGGCAGCACGCCAGAGAGGTCCCAGACGACGTTCTCGCCCGTGCCCACGATACTCCCTACGCCCACCGTCCATGGGCGGTAGCGCAGCGTGTTGCCGTCGGGGCTGCTGGCGCGCGCGCGCAGGCGAACCTGCGTGGTCGCCATCGACCCGTTGTCGGGGCAGACGGTGACGACGTTGGGGTCGGCTTCGACCGAAACAATCGGCGGGCGCGGCTCGGACGTCGCCTTCTGCTGCTGCGCCGGGACGCTGACGGCGAACACGGCCAGCACCAACGGCAGGCCAGCGGCGATTGATAAGCGCCTACGTGAAGACATTTCTCACTCCTTAGAATTGATGTGTCCGGCCCCGAGCGGTCGCTAGGGTTATAACACGTCCGCGCCCGCCCCAACCCGATTTTGAAGTTCTTCCGGCCGCCCACAAAGGGCTGTACTTCTGTTGAAACGAACAATTACGCCCGTTTTCCAACGAAAACGCGTAATTAAAAGCACGCCGTGGGCGCGAGCCTGTTTGATTTTTTCCGCCGGGTGTAATCAAATCCTCTCGCAGTGCACGCGCCGCCGAGCCGGACACCGGCAAGCAGCCGCCGAGCCGGGTCAACGATTCAACGAATACGGGATGACCAGAATGCCGAAACTACTCCGCCTCACGTTGCCGACGCTGCTCCTGTGCGCGGCGTGTCTGTTCGCCGTCGCCGTCCGCGCGCAGCAGCAGCAGCAGTTGGTGCGCGAGACTGCCTCGCCCGCCGCGCCCGGCAGCGGGCAGTCGAACCTCGCGGTAGACAAGCGCGGGCGCGTCTACCTCAGTTGGATCGAGCGACTGGAGAAGAACCGCTTCGCCCTCCGCTTCGCGACGCGCGAGGGCGCGGGCGCCGCCACCGGGTGGTCTGCGCCGCGGACGATTGCCGAGGGCGCCAACTGGTTCGTCAACTGGGCCGACTTCCCCTCCATCGCCGCGCTCCCCGACGGCTCGCTCGCCGCCCACTGGCTCGTCAAGAGCGGCCCCTCGACCTACGCCTACGACGTACACGTCTCGCGCTCCTTCGACGGCGGTCTCTCATGGTCAGCTCCCCACGTCCCACACCGCGACGGCACGCAGACCGAGCACGGCTTCGTCTCCATGTTCCCCGCCAAAGGCGGACGCCTCGCCGCCGTCTGGCTCGACGGTCGCGAGATGAAAACCACCCCCACTGGCGACGGCCACAGCAGCAGCACCAGCGGCGGCGTGGCTGCGCCAAAAGCGGCGGGCGACGACCACGGCCACGGCCAGATGACTTTGCGCTACGCGACGCTCGGCCGCGAGCGGAAGGGATTCAAGATCGCGGACGAGGCCCTGCTCGACGCGCGCGTCTGCGAGTGCTGTCAGACTTCGGCCGCCCTTACTTCCGAAGGCCCTGTCGTCGTCTACCGCGACCGCTCCGACACGGAGATGCGCGACATCTCCATCGTCCGCCTCCAGCGCGACGGGCGTTGGAGCGCGCCGGCGACCGTCCACGCCGACAACTGGCGTCTCGACGGCTGCCCCGTCAACGGCCCCTCGGTCGCGGCCGCCGGCCGCCGCGTCGCCGTCGCGTGGTTCACCCTCGCCGACACCAACACGCCCCACGTCCGCCTCGCCTTCTCGCGCGACGCCGGGGCGAGTTTCTCCCCGCCCGTCAAGGTTGACGACGGCGACCCCGTCGGCCGCGCCGACGTTCTCCTGCTCGACGACGGCAGCGCCCTCGTCAGTTGGATCGAAAGAACCAAAGGCGGCGCCGAAGTCCGCGCCCGCCGCGTCCACCCTGATGGCCGGCGCGGTGACACCATCACCGTCGCCCCCTCCGGCGCCGCCCGCTCCAGCGGCTTCCCCCAGATGATTCGCACACGCGACCGCATCATCTTCTCGTGGACGGGCACGCGCGTCTTCACCGCCGAAATGCCCGTACCGCCACGTTGAAAGCGCAGTCGTCAATACCATGTACGGGTGACACGCAAAACGCGCGCGCGCGATCTGTGCCGGTTGCGTATAATCGGTGATCAGGCCCTCGCACGACCCGACACTTTCCGCGAGAGAGGAACATCAATGGTCACACCCCCGCGTTGGACACGCCAGCAGCGCATCGACTTTGCTGACATGGACTATCCGGGAACGATGTACCGGGCGCCCGCTCAGAACTTCCGAGTGCCCACGTCGCCGCGGCAGATCCGTTACATCGTCATTCACATCACCGGGGGGCCGGCACAAGACGAGGGGCCGGCAATCAACACCTTCCGCAATGGCCCCGCGAGCGCCCACTACATCGTCAACCGGCAGGGCCACGTCACACAGTTCGTCAGGGACGCGCACATCGCGAACCATGTAGACAACATCAACTCTGAAACCAACCGCGACAGCATCGGGATAGAACACGTCAACCAGTGGAATCAGGACGGCCAACTCACGCCGACCGACGCGCAGTATGGCGCTTCCGCCAATCTGGTCGCCTGGCTGTGTCATCAGTATCAAATTCCCATCGTCCATGATCTCGCCCGCCACGCCCCCGGCATACGCGGGCACATCGAAGAGCAGCCCGAATCGGGTCACGTCAGTTGCCCCAACCCCGCATGGGATTGGGATCGATACATCTCTATGGTTCAGCGCGTTCAGGTTCAGAGTTTCGCATCACTGATCGATTCACTTGCTCGTTGACCGAGCGACACGAGGAACGTGTTAGGAATGAAGAGTGAGCAGGCAGAGTTGCGGCGCAGTTACGACCGCGTGGCGGAGGAGTACGCGCGGCAGTTCCGCGACGAGTTGGAGCAGAAGCCGTTCGACCGGAAGATGTTGGACTGGCTGGCGGAGAGGGTCGGGGGCGCGGGGCCGATCTGCGACATGGGGTGCGGGCCGGGGCAGGTGGCGCGCTACCTGCATAGTCGCGGGGCGGCCGCTTGCGGGGTTGACCTGTCGCCGGAGATGGTGAGGCGGGCGCGCGAGTTGAACCCGGAGATTGAGTTCAGCGTGGGCGACATGCTCGCGCTCACGGACGTTGCGGACGGCGCGTGGGCGGGCGTCGCCGCCTTCTACTCGATCATCCACATTCCGCGCCCGTCGGTCGTCGCGGCCCTCGGCGAGCTGCGGCGGGCGCTGCGCGGGGGCGGACTTCTCCTGCTCACTTTCCACATCGGGCGGGAGACGTTGCACCGCGACGAGTGGTGGGGCGAGGAGGTGTCTCTGGATTTCATCTTCTACGAGACGGCGGAGATGAAGGATTATCTCGACGCCGCGGGCTTCGCGCTGGAAGAAGTGATCGAGAGAGACCCGTACCCGGAGGTGGAGTACCCGAGCCGGCGCGCGTACATCTTCGCGAGGAATCCATAGGGTGATGATGATTGCGCCTCCAGCGTGAGTACATCGGCTCCTTAAACAGTACCGCGAGCGGTAGCGAGCGGGTATGACTGTGATGAGAGGCCCGCATCGCACACGCGAGACCCGCGAGGCTTCCGCTCGCGGTACTCTGTGCGCGCCGGCGGATGAAGTCTCACGCCGGAGGCGCAAAGAAGAGGGAGAAAAAGTTGTGAGGGTGTTTCTGTTTAAGTCCGTTCTGTTGTGTCTCGCGTGCGCGCAAGCTTCGCTTGCCTGGGCGCCACAGGCGTCGAACTCCGTCGTCCAGACGCCGCGCCGCGAGATCGCCATCACCATCGACGACCTCCCTTCGGCCTTCCAGAGCGACGTGCGGGCGACACGCGACGAGACGGCGCGCATCCTCGTCGCGCTCAAGCGCCATCGCGCGCCGGCCATCGGGTTCGTCAACGAGAACAAGCTCCACGTGGCGGGCGAGATGGACGAGCGCATCGACCTGCTCCGCATGTGGCTCGACGCCGGCGTGCCGCTCGGCAACCACACCTTCTCCCACGTTAAATTTCAGGACACGCCGCTTTGGCAATATGAGGACGAAGTCATCCGCGGCGAGGTCGTCACGCGCCGGCTGATGCGCGAGCGCGGTTTCACGCGACTCTACTTCCGGCACCCGTATACGAGCACCGGGCCGACGCGCGAGGCCCGAGAGCAGTTCGAGGCGTTCCTCGCCGAGCGCGGCTACCGCGTCGCGCCCTTCACCATCGAGCATGCCGATTACCTGTTCAACTCGGTCTACGTCCGCGCCCTCGACGCGAAGGACGCCGCGACGGCCGCGCGCGTCCGCGACGCCTACGTCCGGCACATCGACACGGCCTGCGAGTACGCCGAGCGGCGCTCGCGCGAACTCTTCGGCCGCGAGATCAGACAAGTCCTCCTCATCCACGCCAACCGCATCAATGCCGACGCGCTCGACGCAACGCTCGCCCGGCTCGAAGCGCGCGGCTACTCCTTCGTCACGCTCGACGCCGCGCTCGAAGACAATGCTTACCAGACGCGCGACGACTACGTGGGGCCGCTCGGCATCTCCTGGCTCCACCGCTGGAGCACGGCCCTCGGCGCGGAGAACAAGTATCGCGAGGAGCCTGATGCGCCGAAGTTCATCTTCGATCTGCTTCAGGCGGCGCGCGGCAAGTGAGCCGCGACCGAGCGTGCGCCGTGAAACGATTCCGAAAAGTCGGCATGCTCCTGCTGTCGGCCGCAGTGGTCGCGGCGGCCGCGCTCGCCGTCCTCCAGTCAAACTGTCCCGTGGAGGGCGGGGCGCTCTCCACACAGATGCGCGCCTTCGTGCGTCTCAAGAACCGCACACACCTGCCGCGCCCCGAAGACTTCGACCCGCGCGTGACGCTCGACGCGCTGCTCCTTCCGGGCGACGACCGCGGGCGCTGGTCGGAGGCGAGGGCGGCCACGGTCGAGGGCTACGTGGTCGGCGTCGCGACGGGCGGCATCGAAGCGGCAAACTGTTATTCTGTGACGCGGCGCGACACGCACGTCTATGTGGCGCGGAGGCCGGACGCACCGACAAGTGAGGCCGTGGTAGCGGAGGTCACGCCACGCGTCAGGGAGTGGGCCACGCTCGCGGGCGATGACTGGTCGGAGGAGTCTCTGCGACGCAGGCTCGTCGGCCGCCGGTGTCGCGTGGAGGGGTGGCTGCTCTACGACACGGAGCACGACGGCGAGTCGGAAAACACGGCGCCGGGCCGCGCGCTGAACTGGCGGGCGACTGCCTGGGAGATTCACCCGTTGACGCGCGTCGAGGTGTTAGAGTGAGCGCGAGCGAGTTGGAGTACAGGCCCGCGGGCGCGCAAGACTACGAGGTCGTCCGACAGTTTCTCTGCGAGGTAGGCTGGCAGAGACGCGTGGGCGATCCCGAGAGGTTCAGGGCGATAGTGGAGGGCGCGCAACGAACGGTCGTGGCCTTCGACGGTGGGCGCGTCGTCGGGTTTGCGCGGGCGCTGTGCGACGGAGTGTCGAACGGCTACATCTCGATGGTCGCGGTGGCCGTTGACATGCGTGGGCGAGGCGTCGGGCGCGAGCTGGTGCGGCGTCTCATCGGAGAGGATGAGGGGATAACGTGGGTGTTGCGCGCGGGGCATGGGAGCGAAGGCTTCTGGAGCGTCATGGGGTTTGAAGCGTCAGAAGTCGCCATGGAAAGAGTCAGGAAGGTTGAATGAAAGCTTAAGGAGATACATGCTACGAACACGGGCCGCTTGCGTTTTACTTCTCTGCTCTCTTCTGTCGCCGTGCCCCGCGTGGGCGCAGCAGCCGTCGCCGGCTGTTACGAACGACCCGGTCGAGCGGATCAAGGACGAAGGGCTGAACCGCTCGCAGGTGATGCAGACCTTGTCGTATCTGACCGATGTCATCGGCCCGCGCCTCACGAACTCGCCGCAGATGAAGCGCGCCAACGAGTGGACGCGCGACACGCTGACGAAGTGGGGCTTGCAGAACGCGAAGCTCGAAGCGTGGGGGCCGTTCGGGCGTGGATGGTCGTTGAAGAGATTCTCAGCCGAGGTCATCGAG
>DASVES010000038.1:0-2486 GCA_036380435.1 Pyrinomonadaceae bacterium
GTCGCGTCCGCGTCTCGACCGACGCGGACGCGACAAAAGACGAGCGCGCTCGCGCGGGCCATCAGAAGTTCCGCGCCGAGTGAGATGTCTTAGCTGCCGGCGCCGTAGGTGCCGCCGGCCGGGCCGCCGAAGTTGGGCGGAGGCGGAGGCGGGGGCGCGCCGGCGCCGCCCTTGCCGAAGATCGCAGCCCCGATCAAGCCTCCGAGCACTGTGAAGGCGAAGACGCCAATGGCGAAGATCAACGCGACGATGATGGCGAGGATGGTGCCGGAAAACGGTATATCGACGCCCGCCTGTGACATCTGACTCGTGATCGACGCCGCGCCGATCAGGAGAAATACGGGGAGGCCGATGGCGAGGTAGATCGCCACGCCAATGCCGCCCGCGACGACGCCGAGCATCGCGCCGTCGCCCGGCGTCATCGCCGCTTTCGTGCTCTTCGTGTACACCAAGATGGCGAGGATGCCGCCGCAGATGGCCCACAAGCAACAACAATTGTTGAGGATCGGGATAGCGGATAAGATGCCCGCGACGGCTCCGCCGATGAGCGCGGCTTTGGTTCTCTCGTTCATGCTTTACCTACCTTCTTCAATTTTGGGTTAAAGCGTTGGCTGGAGAAATATGACTTTGGCGAATGGCCCGACGCGCCGGCCGCCGCCAGTCGTCACCTGAAGCACGAGACACCCTCGCGCTCTCTATCCGTTCGAGTAAAGATTGCCGAAGAATTGCCGAAAGCTCTGGCTGCTCAGGTCAACTAAACCTGGCACGACGTAGAACGCGGCGACGCCGCCGAGCAGCAGCGCCGTCAGAAAGCGCGAGGCGTGCGTGTTTTCCCACGCGCCTGAGATTCCGAGCAGGAAGTCGAGGGCGCTCGGGAGCGCCGCCAGCAACAACCACGCCCGCGGCGGCGCGTCGGTGCGCGAAAGCGAACGCACAAACGGGTAGAGAAGCAACCCCGCGAGCGCGCCGACGTACAGCCCCCAGCAGCGCGCGCACACCGCCAGCGGGAACCCCTCGAACTGGAACGAGCGCTCGGGCATCTGGTGGCACAGCGATCCTAAAGCCATGTAGATGATCTGCGACCAGGCCATCGCCCCGCGCGCGCGCAGCAGCGGCGCGAGCAAGATCAGCGCCACGAACAGCGACGCCGCGAGCAGCGTGATTCCCCACGCCAAAAGCCCCGCGCGTGTCCTCGGCGGCACGCCCCCCTCGGGCACGAACTGCGGAACATAATCGGTGATGACGGAAGGCATTTCAAGATTGCGGGCCGCGGATTTGAAAATAGGTCGCCTCTCATCAAATCCGCAATCTAAAATCTGATGACCGTGTCAGGGCCGCCCTCGACGTGGACGGTGTCGATAAAGCGGATGTGGCGCGACTCGGTGGTCATAATCAGCGAGTGGGTGCGCTTGCCGGCGCCGAAGAGGCGGACGCCCTTGAGGAGCGCGCCGTCGGTGACGCCGGTGGCGGCGAAGATGACCTTCTTGCCGGGGGCGAGGTCGTTCACGTCATATATCTTGTTGGGGTCGGTGATGCCCATCTCTCGCAGACGACCGAGCACCTCGTCGGCCGCCGGCACCATGCCCATGTCAACGCCGAGGCGCTCCGGGTCGTAGACGAGGCGCGCCTGTATCTCGCCGTTCAGACACTTCAGGGCCGCGGCCGTAATCACGCCTTCGGGCGCGCCGCCGATGCCCATCAGCGCATGGATGTTCGTGCCCGCCACGGCCGCCGAGATGCCGGCCGAGAGGTCGCCGTCGCTGATGAGGCGGATGCGTGCGCCCGCGGCGCGCACGTCCTGAATGAGCTTCTTGTGGCGCGTGCGGTCGAGGACGATGACGGTCAAGTCTTCCACGTCGCGCCCCAAACGGCGGGCGATGCCCTTGAGGTTGTCTTTGACGGGCGCGTCGATGTCGATGGCCCCGCGCGAGGAGGGGCCGACGACGATCTTGTCCATGTAGATGTCGGGCGCGTTGAGGAGGCCGCCGCGCTCGGAGGCGGCCAGCACCGCGATGGCGTTGTTGGCCCCCAGCGCGCAGAGGTTGGTGCCTTCGAGCGGATCGACAGCGATATCCACCTCGGGGTATTCGGGGTTGTCGCGGTCGCGCACGCCCTGACCCACCTCCTCGCCGATGTAGAGCATCGGGGCCTCGTCGCGCTCGCCCTCACCGATGACGATGCGGCCGCGCATCGGCACGGCGTCCATCTTCTCGCGCATCGCTTCGACGGCGACGTGGTCGGAATACTTGCGGTCGCCCTGCCCCATGGTGCGCGCCGAGGCGATGGCCGCCGCCTCGCACACGCTCAGGAAGTCGAGGGAAAGGTTGACGCTGTTCAACTCTGGGGCCATCTGCCTACACTCCGCTTCGGAACAAAAAGATTGCCGTGAAAAACTCCCGCCGGAAAATGCGCTGGCAAGTGGGAAGGCTCGGTGCATACTATCAGAGAGAGCGCCGAAATTGTAGGGCCAATCGGGCCGGGAATCG
>DASVES010000039.1:0-4678 GCA_036380435.1 Pyrinomonadaceae bacterium
GGTGAGGAACTGTCGGAAAGATTGTTCGGCCCCCAGAAGGTCTGGCGGCTGGCGGAGCCATGCGGCGCCGAGGGCGAAGTGGTATGACGGCTCGCCGGGCTGGAGTTCGATGGCTTTTTTAAGCGCCGCCACGGCCTCGCCCGCTGCGCCTTTTTTCAGGTAGGCGTCGGCGAGTAAGGCGAGCACGGGGGCCGTGAGCGCTTGCGACTGCTTCAGCTTTTCGACGAAGCCGATGCACTCGTCGAAGCGGCCCTGCGAATGCAACAGCCAGGCGAGCCGGTGGGCGGCGTCGGCGTTGGACGGTTCGAGGCGCAGCACTTCTCGCAACGACGCGGCCGACTTCTCCGGCTCCCTCTTGAGCAGATAGAGATAGGCCAGATTCATGTGCGCGCCCGTCAGGCGGTTGTCGCCGCGGACGGAGCGCGAGAAGAGGGCTTCGGCCTCGTCGAGTCTGCCCTGCTTGGCGCGGAGCGCGCCGAGCAGGTTGAGCGCCGCCGCCTCGTTCGGCGCGGAGCGCAGGATTTGATTCAACTGCCGCTCGGCCTCCGCAAGTTGGCCGCCGCCGATGAGCGACGCCGCGCGCTCCAGTTGTTCGACGCGATTATTGGCCTGCGCCGGCGCGCTCGCCGGGGCGAGCAGAACGCCGAAGAGGAGCGCGACAATCAGCGCCGGCTGGCGGATAGCAATGTTCATAGGCAGACGGCTTAGCGCCGGGGGACGACCTTAAAATCTTTCTGCTCGACGACGCCCTGACCCTCTTTGACGGTGAGCACACGGTTCGGCCGCGCGTCGGTAATCTTATCAACCGCGCCGCTCGGCCAGCGAATCTCGATGAGGTCGATCTTCGTGCGCCGCTCCAGACCGAAGTGCAGCCGCAGGTCGCTCTGCGACAGATAGCTGTCGCCGCTGCGGACTTCGTCCTTCTGCACGAGGTCGCCGGAGACGACCTTCACGCGCGCCCCGATGCCGTCGCGGTTGCTTTTTACGCCGACCGTTTTTATCAGGACGGAGTTGCCGGCGTTGCCGCCGTCGTTGCGTAGCAGTTGCGGGGCGCTGCCCAGATTGTTGACGACCACGTCCACGTCGCCGTCGTTGTCGATGTCGCCGAAGGCGGCCCCGCGCGCCGCGTGTTTCTCGGCGAAGGGCGCGCCGAGTTGCTCGGCCGTCTCAGTGAAGGTGCCGTCGCGGTTGTTGCGGTGGACGAAGTTGCGCTGGTGGAAGGTTTTTATCTGCGGGTAGACGTGGCCGTTGGCGACGAACAGATCGACCCAGCCGTCGTTGTCGTAGTCGAAGAACTTCGTGCCCCAGCCGACGTAAGGCAAACTCACCGCGGCGATCTTGGCCGCGTAGGAGGCGTCGGTGAAGGAGTTTCGCCCGTCGTTGCGGTAGAGCGTGTTGTAGTCGTCGTCGAAGTTGGTGATGAAGAGATCGAGGCGGCCGTCGTGGTCGTAGTCGGCCACCGTCACGCCCATGCACCCCTGGGCCGCGCCGTTCTCGTTGAGGGCGGTGCCGGAGAGGAAGCCGACCTCTTTGAACGTGCCGTCGCCCTGATTCTTATAGAGGAAGTTCGGCGTCGAGTCGTTGGCGACGAAGATGTCGATGAGGCCGTCTTCGTCGAAGTCGCTGCTGATGACGCCCATGCCGTAGTAGCCGTTCGGGTCGGAGACGCCGGCCTTCTTCGTCACGTCGGTGAAGGTGCCGTCGCCGTTGTTGCGATAGAGCGAGTCGCCGTCGCCGGGCATCCCGCGCGGGCCGCACTGCACGGCGAGGCCCTTGAACTGGCACGTCTTGTCCTTGCCGAACTCGGGCAGGTTGTTGAAGTCGAAGACCACGTAATTGGAGACGAAGAGGTCGAGGCGGCCGTCCGCGTCGTAATCGACGAACGACGCGCCGGCCGACCAGCGCGGGTCGCCCACGCCCGCCTTCACGGTCACGTCGGCAAACGTGCCGTCGCCGTTGTTCCTGAGCAGGTGGTTCGGCCCGACGCAGGTGACGTAGATGTCCTGGAAACCGTCGTTGTCGTAATCGCCGACGGCGGCGCCCATCCCCCAGCCGATGTCGCCGGCGCCCGACTTCTCCGTCACGTCGGCAAACGTGCCGTCGCCGCGGTTGCGGTAGAGCGCGCTTTTCGTCTTCCCCTTCGACTTCACGAGATCGACGGTCAGGGAGTTGACGAGGTAGATGTCCAGCAGGCCGTCGTTGTCATAGTCGATGAGCGCCACCCCGCCGCTCATCGATTCGACGATATATCTCTTCTCGGGCGTGGAGACGTGCTTGAAGGTGATGCCCGCCTGCGCCGTGACATCCGTGAAGCGGGGGCCGGCCGGTTGATTGCCGGTTGCAGGCGGGGGTGATGAAAGCGGCCAAACGATTGACGCCGCGAGCAGACCTATCGTCCTTAAGAGCAAATGGCGCGACCTCGGTTCTCGGTTTATTGATTGGCCTGACGCAGAGCTTTCTCTTTCAACTGCCGGGCGATTTCGAGCTGACCCTCGCCGTCCGCCTGCCGGCCGGCGGCGATGTAGGCGCGGCCGAGTTGATAATGAATGTGGGCCTCGCCGGGCGCAAGCTTCGCGGCCGCCTCAAGACTCTCGACCGCGCCGCGCGCGTCGCCCCGTTTCAGCAGCGCGTTGCCCAGCTCGAAGCGCGCGTTGGCGAAGTCGGGCCGCGCGCCGATGACCTCGCGCATCAACCGGATGCCGCGCTCGGTCTCCTGACGCGCGAGCAGCACGAAGCCGAGATGATAGCGGGCCTGCACGTCGCCGGGATTCAGGACCAGCTCGGCCTCGAACTCCCGTGCGGCCTCGTCGAGCTTCCCCGTCTTCACATAGATCAGGCCGGCGTAAAAGTGCGCGAGGAGCACTTTGTCGTCGAGCGCGAGCGCGGTGCGTAATTCGCCGAGGGCCTTGGCGGCGTCGTTCTGCTCGTAGTAGGCCCGGCCGAGCAGGATGTGAACCTGCGGACTTTGGCCGCCCATCGCCACCATCTGCCGGGTGACGCGCTCGGCCTCCTGCGTCTTCCCGACCTTGCCGAGCGCGAGCGCGAGCGGGTAGTAGAGGGCCGCCTCGTCGGGCCGGGCGGCCACGACTTCGGCCAGCAGCGCCGAGGCTCCGGCGTAGTTCTCCAACATGAAATAACTCAGCCCCAACAAACGCTTGGCCTGAAGGTTGGACGGCCGAGCCTTGATCTCGTTTTCGAGCGGCGCGACGGCGTCTTTGAACGACTCAGACTTGAAGTAAGCAAGGCCCAGATTGTAATCAAGCCCCTCATGCTGAGGATTCAATCTCGCGGCGGAGCTGAATTGAGCGGCCGCCGCGCGAAAGTCCTGTCGCTCGGCGCGCAGCAGGCCGATGTTATTGTGGGCCGCGGCAATCACCTTCTCGTAAAACGACGCGTCTGCCGCCAACACTTCCCGCTCGCGCGCGTCGGGCGCGACGGAGCCGGCGACCATGCCCGGCGCCGAGACCAACTCCGGGAACTTACTCTGCTCGTCCGCCTCGGCGTCGTTGAGGAAGGCGTCCAACTTCGCCCCGTCCCGCTTGAAGGCTTTCGACTTGAGGTCGGCCGCCGTCTGCAACTCGCGCTCGCCCTCCTCGGTGCGGCCGGCCTTCAGCAACGTTTGCCCGAGCCGGTAGTGGGCGTTCGTCACCTGATAATCGTTGTGCCCCAATGATGGGTTGAGCGCGATGGCTTTCCTGAACGCCGCAATCGCCTGTTCGTACTTCCCCAAATTCTGGTAAGCCTGCCCGAGGAAGAAGTGTGGGTCGGGGTTACGGGGCTGGATGCGGGAAGCCTTCTCAAAGAGTGGGACGGCCGGCGGCCACTTCCCCTCGCTGGTGTGGATGATGCCGAGGTAGTAGTTGGCCAAAAACTCGTCGGGGTGGGCGGCCAACTCCGCCTGCAACTCCTTTGTCGCATCGCCGAGACGCGCCGCGCCGTCCTTGAGCAGATAGGTGCGTCCCAGATGGTAGTGGACGCGCGGGAAGCGCGGGTCGAGGGCGACGGCCCTTTTGAACTCCTCGATGGCCTCGGCGAGAAACCCCGTCTCCCGGTAAGCCCGGCCGATGAGCACGCGGAGCTGTGGGCGGTCGCCGAGTTGTGCGACCATGCGTTCGTAAACCCGTCTGGCACCGGCGAACTGGCGCTGCTTGAGGTAGGCCAGACCGAGCGTGTAGGCCGCGTCGTAATCATCCGGCTTCAGCGCCAATGCCGCTTCGAGTTCGCGCGCGGCGCCCGCAAACTCGCCCATCATAAAGTGAGTCTTCCCGAGCATGTGGCGCGCGGGGGCGCTACGCGGGTCGTGTGCGAGGACGCGGTTCAAAGGCTCGACGGCCTTCTGGTACTGCCCGGCGTAAAAGTAGGCGACGGCCAGCCCGACGAGCACTTCGGGAGAGTCGGGCCGGTACGGGACGGCCGCCTCAAGGGCCACGACCGCCTCGCGGTAGTTTGACTGTGCGGTGTAAATCCTCCCGAGCGCGGGGTACGCGCCGGCGAGGATGGCCGCGTACTCGGCCTCGGCGGCGGCCGTATTGCCGGCGCGCCGGTGCGCCTCGGCCGCCTCGTGATGTTTTCTGAATGAATCGCTCGGGGCTTGGAAGTGTGGGAGCAGGAGCAGAAGCGGCAGGAGGGCCGAGGCGAAATACATTGCTTCCTTGACTGCTTCGGTGGACTCGGCAAA
>DASVES010000040.1:0-2300 GCA_036380435.1 Pyrinomonadaceae bacterium
GCTTCCTCTGCGTCCTCTGCGCCTCTGCGGTGAACGGCCGTACCTGAAGTTCAACTAAGAGCCAAACTAATTCCCACGTGCCTGCGCTCGCCGCTTGTAGAATTCGACGACGCTCTCGGCGAGACGCACCACACGCCCGCGCAACTCTTCCGGCTCCACCAACTCGACCGCCGGCCCGAAGCTCAGCGCGAACTCGCATGCCTCCCAGTCGAACTGAAAGCGCATCCTGACCTCGACCCACCCTTCGGCGTCTGGCTCGCCCACGCCCTCGACGCGTGCGAAGCGTCCCGCGAAGTAGAGGCGCGGCGCCACGTCGGCGCGCGCTCGGAAGACGGCGTCGAAGCGCGGGAACTTGTCCTTGAATTCTTTGTTGGAGCGTCCCCAGAACGCCGCGAGGTCGAACCCCTCGGGGCGCGCGCAACTGTCGTCCAGCAACTCGACCGAGGCGACGCGCGAGACACGGTAGCTGCGCGGCTCGCCCTCCACGCTCCCCACCAGATACCAGACGCTCCCCTTCGCCACCAGCCCGAGCGGATCGACCGTGCGCTCGACCGTCTCACCCTCGGCGGCGCCGACGCCGCGCCGGTAGCCGAGGCGCACGCGGCGGTTCAGCCACACGGCCTCCTGAAGCGCGTGCAGGCAGGGCACGGTCTCCTCCTGTCGGCTCCATCCCGACACGTCAACGTGTATGCGCTGGCGCGCGTACTCCGCGTCGCGGCGCGTGGACAGGGGCAGCGACGCCAGCAGCTTGATGAGCGCCGCGTCCGAAGCCTTGTCGAGCTTGAGGTCGGCCAGCACGCTCGCCGGGCCGCCGAGGAAAAGCGCCTGCACTTCCGCGTCGTTTAAGCCCGTCAGGTTCGTGCGATACCCGTCCATCAGCATCCACCCGCCGCCCGCCCCGCGCTCGGCCATGACGGGCACGCCGGCCGCCCCCAGCGACTCCATGTCGCGGTGAATCGTCCGCTCCGAGACCTCCAGACGCTCGGCCAACTCGCGCGCCGTCATGCGCCCGTTCATCTGTAGCAGCAAAAGAATCGAGACGAGTCTGTCAGCCCGCATAAGCCCTCCTTTGGCGGCGTCCGCAGTTAGCCCTGACTTTACCAAACGAAATATGACACAAGGTGTCTGGAATGAAGAGTATTTTTCAAACGGAACTCAGGGGAAGCGTCCGACTACAGGAGGAGGCAACCGATGAAAAGTTTGAATGGAAAAGTGGCCGTCGTCGCCGGGGCGACGCGCGGGGCTGGCCGAGGGATCGCGCGGGGGCTGGCCGAGGCGGGGGCCGTCGTCTATTGCACGGGGCGGAGCGTGCGCGGGAACCCGTCGCCCTACGGGCGGCCCGAGACCGTCGAGGAGACGGCCGAGATGATCAACGCGGCGGGCGGCCGCGGCGTCCACGTCCGCGTCGATCACACTAAAGAAGATGAAGTGCGCGCACTCTTCGAGCGCGTCGAGCGCGAGCACGGGCGTCTGGACGTGCTGGCGAACTGCGTCGCGGGCGAAGACATGCGGATGGCCGGGTGGACTTCCTTCTGGCAGACCGACCTCAAGGACGGCCTTGCCGTCTTCGAGAACGCCCTGCTCACGCACGTCATCACGGCGAAGCACGCCGCGCCGCTGATGATCAAGAAGAAGCGCGGCCTCATCGTCGAGGTCACCGAGTTCGACCTGCTCTTCTGCGGGGGCAACATCCTCGCGCAGCTCGTCAAGTTTTCTATTAAAGGACTGGCGTCGATGATGGCCGAGGAGTTGCGAAAGCACCGCGTGGCGGCCGTCGCCATCACGCCGGGCTACCTGCGCTCGGAGCGGATGCTCGAACACTTCGGCGTCACCGAAGAGAACTGGCGCGAGGGGGGGAAGAAAGACCCGACCTTTCTCCAGTCCGAGTCGCCGCTCTTCATCGGCCGCTCCGTCGCCGCGCTCGCCTCCGACCCGAAGGTCATGAAAAAGACGGGCTACCTCACCAGCTCTTACGAGCTGGGGCGCGAGTATGGCCTGACCGACTACGACGGCCGGCGGCCCGACCTCGGCCAACACTTCGTCGAGCACATCATTCCTTCGATGAAGTGGATGCGGGAGGGCACGGAGCGCCACGTCGCGTGGCTCGACCGAATCGCCGGGCGAGGTCGATACTATCTTGGGGAGAAGCAGGAGACGGCCGACGGGCGCGCGGCGTGATGCGCCCGTGCGGAGTGCCGGTCAGGTAAGGAGGCTCGGAAGCCCCGAAGGGGCGAGATGTGATAGCCCGGCGCAGGGCGCTGGGTAGAGAGCCGCAAGTAATCGGGGAGTACAGTACCGCG
>DASVES010000041.1:0-9136 GCA_036380435.1 Pyrinomonadaceae bacterium
CGCGGTACTGTATAATGCCGCCGCGCCGCGCCCACCGCATAACGTCATGCGCCGCAAAGCTCGTGAATCGTAAATCGGAAGAGTTATCAACGATTCACGATTCACATGGTTGTTGTATCTGTTGAGTTGACCGCGTGAAGAAACCCCGTCTTAAAAATCAGTTGATAGTGCCCGCGCTGGGGGCGGCGTTCTTCGGCGTCGTCTACTACCTGCTGCTGAACTTCGCGCCGGCGGTCCCGCCCGAGTCGGCCTCGTTGAAGACGCAGAAGGCGTTCGAGGTCTACGGATGGCTGCTCAACGCCGCCTTCGTCGCGATGTGGCTGTTCCTGGCCTTCATCATCGTGCGGGCGGCGGGCGCCTTCGTCTTCTACCTCGTCCGCAAGCGCAAGGGGCAGGACGCGCCGAGCCTCGTGCGCGACATCTTCTCGCTCGTCGTCTACACCGTCCTCGTCGCCGCCGTCCTCAAGTACTTCTACCCTGACCTTTCGCTGACGGCGCTTTTGCCGACCTCGGCCCTGCTCGGCGTCATCATCGGCCTCGCGCTTCAGGACACGCTCGGCAACCTCTTCGCCGGCATCTCGCTCCACGCCGACAAGCCGTTTCAGGTGGGCGACGTGATCAAGGTCGGGCAGTGGACGGGCGTCGTCGAGAGCGTCACGTGGCGGGCCGTGAAAATCCGCACGTTCCAGAACCACATCGTCCTGTTCAGCAACAGCAGCCTCGGCAAGGAATCTATCGAGGTCTGCCCGCGCACGAACGCCAACGCGCGCCTCGTCTTCTTCAACGCCGTCTACTCGAACTCGCCCGTCAAAGTTATCCACGTCGTGCGCGAGGCCGTGCGCGAGGCCGAAAACGTCCTGCGCTACATGACGCCAATCGTCCGCATCCGCGAACTGGGCGCGTCGGGCGTCGAGTACGAGGTCAAGTACTGGCTCCAGGACTACGCGCGCTACAACGACACGGACGCGCTCGTCCGCCAGCGCATCTGGTACGCCTTCCGCCGCGCCGGCCTCAACTTCGCCTACCCGACGCAGACCCTCCTCATCCAGCGCCAGGCGGGCGACGGCGACGGCAACTTCGACGGCATCTCCGAACGCCTCTCGGCCGTGGACATCTTCGCGCCGCTCTCAGCCGACGAGCTGAAGGCCCTCGCCGCTCAGACGACGCGACGCGTCTTCGCCCCCGGCGAGACTATCTTGCGCGCGGGCGATAGCGGGGCGTCGATGTTCGTCGTCCACGGCGGGACGGTGGACGTGCGCGTCGAGCAGAACGGCCAGCCGCGCACCGTGAACACTCTGCGCGAGGGCGACTTCTTCGGCGAGATGGCCCTCTTCACCGGCGAGCCGCGCACGGCCGACATCATCGCCGTCGAGGAGACCGAGGTGCTGGAGATCGGCCACGCCGCGATGAAGCGCCTGTTCGACACCAACCCCGACCTCGTCGAATCGCTCAGCCACGTCATCGCCGACCGCCGCGCCGGCCTCAGCGCACGCGTCGAGCAAGCGCCCGACGAGCAGCACGAATCCGCCGGCATCATCGCCGCCGTCCGCCGCTTCTTCGGCTTCGACGGATGAAAAGCCGTAAATCGAAAATCGTCAATCGTAAATCGAATCAAGCAGTTTCGATTTACGATTGACGATTTTCGATTTACGGCTTTTTACTGCCAGCCTTCGCGCTCGCGTAAGGATGTGATGTGTCCGACGTGGTGGCGGCCGTGCCAGGCGTAGAGGGCGAGGAGCTGTTGGAGCGTGAGCGTCCCCCAGTCGGGGTGTCGGAACTTGCGCCCGAACTCCGCGGGGCCGAGCGACCTCCAGACGGCGACCCAGCGTTGATGTACGGCGTCGAGAAGCGAGAGAGACACGCCGGGATCAGTCTTGTAGTCGGGCAGCTCGGCCCAGCGGTCTTCCATGTAAGTCTTAATCAGCGGCTCGTCCTCGGTGAGCGCGAGCTTCATGCGAATCATGCCGTTCATGTGACTGTCGGGCAGGTGGTGGGCGACCTGCCGCACCGTCCAGCCGCCCGGTCGGTAGGGCGTGTCGAGCTGCTCCTCCGACAACCCCTCGACCGCTCGCCTCAACTTCGCCGGCGCCTCCTCAAACTGTTCGAGGAAGAGTTGCTGCTGCTCCTCCGAATAACTCTCCTCCGGCTTGAACTCTCCGACGGGGAAACGTAAGTCCATCAGGTGTGCCTCCCTTTCATCTCTTAAACTCGAATGACACTCCCCCTTGCCCTACCCGCTCGCGCCGCACGCCTTCGCGGCGCGCGGAGCTACGGACACCGCAACGTCTGAACGCTCGTCGTCGTCGGCCGTCGTCCTCCCTGCCCTTCGCGCGGAGAGTCCCGGCCCGGCCTTGACGAGCGCCACACCGCCGAGGATGACGACGGTCGCCGCCCACACGCGCCACCCCAGCGGCTCACTCAGCAGCATCCAACCGAGGATGATAGCGATCACCGGGTTGATGTAAGCGTAGGTCGAGACGATGGAGAGCGGCAGCTTCTGCATCGCGTAGGTGAATGAGCCATAGGCCACAATCGAGCCGAACACGACGAGGTAGGCGAGCGCGCCCAGACTGCGCGCGCTAAATCCGATGCGCCCCCACTCGCCGGCCGCGCTCCCCACGAGCGTCAGCGCCGCGCCCGCCACGAGCATCTGCACCGCCGCGCCCATCAAAGGGTTCACACCCGTCGGCCGCTGCTTGGAGTAGACCGACCCCACCGCCCACGACAGACACGCCACCTGTAGCCCGATGGCGCCCAGTAGAAACTTGCCGCCCAGAGACGCGCCGAAAAGATTAGGCGCGACCAGCATCGCCAGCCCCGAGAAGCCGACGAGCATCCCGGCCACAGACCAGAGCGTGACGCGCTCGCCCCCACGCCGCGACGCCTCCAGACCCGCCACCCAGAAAGGCCCCGTCGCCACCAGCAGCGCCGCCATCCCACTCGAAACCCACTGCTCGGCCCACACCACCAGCCCGTTGCCGACGCCCAGAAGCAACAGCCCCACCAGACACAAATCGAACCATTCCCTCCCCACGGGCAGGCGCACGTTCCTCTGCCGGCTCATTATGAGAAAGAGCACCACGCCGGCGATCAGGAACCGCAGACCCCCGAAGAGCATCGGCGTCAGTGTCTCCAGCCCGACGCGAATCGCCAGATAGGTCGTGCCCCAGAAAAAGCAGACCGCCGCCCACGCCCCGTAAGCCGCCACCTTCTCCCTGTTCGCCATCATTCACCCCCGACATCCCTGACCACCGGCAGATGCGCCGACTCCTTGACCGTCTTCAGCACAATCGTCGTCCGCGTGCTCCGAATCGTCTTGAATTTGCCGAACTCGTCCCGAAGAATCCTGTAGAGGTCGTCCGTGTCGCGCGCGCGCACCTTGATAAGGAAACAGTCCTCGCCCGCGAGGTGGTGCAGCTCCTGCACGGAGGGGAGACCGGCAAGCGCCTCGGCCGTCGTCTCCGAGCGGCCCAGCACGTCGTCGCGGTCGTCCACGCGCACGAAGATGTAGGCCACGAGGCCGAGGCCGAGGGCGTGCGGGTCGAGGATGGCCGTGTAGCCCCTGATCAGCCCGCGCTCTTCAAGCTTGCGAACACGCTCGAGCGTCGATGAAGGGGTCAGCTCGACGGCGCGCGCCAGTTCCACATTCGTCGTCCGCCCCTCTCTCTGAAGAATCTCAAGAATTTTGGCGTCTTTCTCGTCAATCATGCCGCTTTGTGCCCCCATCTGACTAATTGCACGAACATTGTAACCCTGATACCGCTTTATGCCAACTATTATTTTGATATATCCCACCATCGCCGAATCACTGCCAATCGGCTAACCATCGTCCGGCGGGACAAGCCTACTTGACAAGGCGGCACTCAACCTTTATTATCCACGTGCGCTCACCAGCCGACAACTTACCACTTCTATTCGCTCGGCGGGTGGGCTTTCCAATACCGTCGATCACTTTTAGAGGCTTTAGGAGGTTTGACTTATGAGCATTACACGTTACGACCCGTTCCGCGACCTGCGTAGCCTACAGGAGGAGGTCAACCGGCTCTTCTCCACCAATCTTACCCGCTCGTTCGCCGACGAGGGCATCGCCCGCGGCGCCTGGATGCCGAGCGTGGACATCTACGAAAACAAGGATCAGATCGTGCTTGAGGCTGAACTGCCCGGCATGAACCGTGAAGACTTCGAGCTGACGGTCGAGAACAACGTGCTCACTCTGCGCGGAGAGCGCCGCTTCGAGAAGAAGGACGAGACGGACAACTACCACCGCGTCGAGCGCGCTTACGGCACCTTCACGCGCTCTTTCACGCTGCCCCAGACCGTCTCGGGCGAGGGCGCGTCGGCCGAGTACAAAAACGGCGTGCTGCGCGTCGTGCTCAAGAAGCGCGAGGAGGTCAAGGCCCGTCGCATTCAAATCGGCGGCGACGACGCCGGACAGACCGTGGCGCGCACCATCGAGACGAGCGCCGAGTCGCCCGACTCGAAGAACAGTAAGGCGGCCGGCGGCCGTTAATTAGGAAAGCTGTTAGCTGTTAGCGGTCAGCAATCAGCATGAGCAAGCGATGGACACGGGGCGTGTCTTTAGCTGAGTGCTAACCGCTAACAGCTAACAGCTTTAAGACGACGGACAATTTTTATGCGTTTGGATCGCTACACGCTGCGCGGCCAGGAGGCCATCCAGTCGGCCATCGAGGCGGCGGAGAAGAATCAGAATCAGCAGGTCGAGCCGGAGCACCTTCTGCTCGCCATGCTCGAACAGCCAGAGGGCGTGGTGCGTCCCATCCTCGGCAAGCTCGGCGCCAACGTGCAGGTCGTCTTAAACGACTTGCAGGCGGCCACGGGGCGCCTGCCCAAAGTGCAGGGCGGGCAGCAGTACTTCAGCCCGCGTCTCAGCCAAATCTTCACGGCCTCGCAGAAGCAGGCCGAGAAGATGCAGGACGAGTACGTCTCGACCGAGCACTTGCTCCTCGCCATCGCCGACGAGAAGGACGGCGCCGCGGGCCGCATCCTGCGCCAGCACGGCGTCAACCGCGACGACCTCTCGAAAGCCATCGAGCAGACGCGCGGCGGCGCGCGTATCACCGACCAGAACGCCGAGGCCAACTATCAGGCTCTCTCGAAGTACGCCAAAGACCTGACGGAGCTTGCGCGTCAGGGCAAGCTCGACCCCGTCATCGGCCGCGACGACGAGATACGCCGCACCGTTCAGGTGCTCTCGCGCCGCACCAAAAACAATCCCGTCCTCATCGGCGAGCCGGGCGTCGGCAAGACGGCCATCGTCGAGGGACTCGCGCAGCGCATCATCTCCGGCGACGTGCCCGAGACGCTCAAGAACAAGCGTCTCGTGTCGCTCGACCTCGGCTCGATGCTCGCGGGCGCCAAGTATCGCGGCGAGTTCGAGGATCGTTTGAAGGCCGTCCTCAAGGAGATCGAAAGCTCGCAGGGGCACATCGTCCTCTTCATCGACGAGCTGCACACGCTCGTCGGCGCCGGCGCAGCCGAGGGCGCCATCGACGCCTCGAACATGCTGAAGCCCGCTCTCGCCCGCGGCGAGCTGCGCTGCGTCGGCGCGACCACCCTCAACGAGTACAAAAAGCACATCGAGAAAGACGCCGCCCTTGAGCGTCGCTTCCAGCCCGTCGTCGTCGGCGAGCCGACCGTGGAAGACACCATCGCCATCCTGCGTGGCCTGAAGGAACGTTACGAGGTGCATCACGGCGTCCGCATCAAGGACTCGGCCATCGTCGCCGCCGCCACGCTCTCGAACCGTTACATCACCGACCGCTTCCTCCCCGACAAGGCCATCGACCTCATCGACGAGGCCGCCTCGCGTCTCCGCATCGAGATCGATTCCCTGCCGCAGGAGATCGACGTGCTGGAGCGCGAAATCCTGCAACTCGAAATCGAGCGTCAGGCTCTCCAGCGCGAGGAGGACGACCGCTCGAAGGCGCGTCTGAGCGACATCGAGCAGCGCATCGCCGACCTCAAGGAGAAGTCTTCGGGGATGAAGGCCAAGTGGCAATCCGAGAAGGAAGAGATCGAGCGGATGCGTGAGGCTAAAAACGAGCTGGAGCAGTTGCGCCTGCAACTGGATCAGGCGCGCAACGCCGGCGACCTCACACGCGCCGCCGAACTCCAGTACGGCAGGATTCCCGAGCTTGAGCGCACCTTCGCCGAGGAGCGCGAGAAGCTGGCCGAATTGCAGCGCGATGGCGTGATGCTCAAGGAGGAGGTTGACGAGGAGGACGTGGCGCTGGTCGTCGCCAAGTGGACGGGCGTGCCCGTGACGAAGATGCTCGAAGGCGAGATGCAGAAGCTCGTCTCGATGGAGGAACGTCTCTCCAAGCGCGTCATCGGGCAGGACGAGGCGCTTGCGGCCGTGGCCAACGCGGTGCGCCGCGCCCGCGCCGGTCTGCAAGACCCGAATCGGCCTATCGGCTCATTCATCTTCCTCGGCCCCACCGGCGTCGGCAAGACCGAGACGGCGCGGGCGCTCGCCGAGTTCATGTTCGACGACGAGCGCGCGATGATTCGCCTCGACATGTCGGAGTACATGGAGAAGCACGCCGTCGCCCGCATGATCGGCGCGCCCCCCGGCTACATCGGCTACGAGGAAGGCGGGCAACTTACCGAGGCCGTGCGTCGTCGTCCGTACTCGGTCGTCCTCTTCGACGAGGTCGAGAAGGCGCACCAGGACGTATTCAATGTCCTCTTGCAGATACTCGACGACGGCCGCCTCACGGACTCGAAGGGCCGCACCGTTGACTTCAAGAACACGGTGCTGATTATGACTTCGAACCTCGGCAGCCGCGAGATTCAGGAGGCCGACGGCGACGAGGAGCAGGTGCGCGACGACGTTCTGGAAATCCTGCGCGGCCACTTCAAGCCGGAGTTCCTGAATCGCGTGGACGACATCGTCATCTTCAAGCAGCTCTCGCGTGAGCAGATCGCCGACATCATCGGCATCCAGCTCGAACGCCTGCTCAAGACGCTCGCCGACCGCGACATCTCGCTCGTCCTCGACGACTCCGCAAAAGCATTGCTCGCGCGCGAGGGCTACGATCCGCTCTACGGCGCGCGCCCCCTCAAGCGCGCTATCCAGACGCTTGTCCAGAACCCGCTCGCGTCGCAGCTTCTGCGCGGCGAGGCTCTGCCCGGCCAGACCATCCGCGTCTCGGCCGAGGGCGACCGCATGAAGTTTACGACCGATGCCGCGACGACGACTGCGGCCGGGTAAAAAGATGCCGGCGCGCGCAGTACCGCGAGCTGTAGCGAGCGGGTGCGCCCGCGACTACCAAGCCCGCTCGGCGCGCGCGAGACCCGCTCGCCACCGCTCGCGGTACTGTGCTTGAGTTAATCCTTTTAGGAGTTGAACGAATGGCGAGGCACACCTGGGACCCGATGCGCGACCTGATGACGTTGCAGGATCGCATGAACCGTCTCTTCGAGGACACGGCGGAGCGGCGCGCGCCTCGCGGCGGCAGCGCTAGCGGCGAGGCGGAGGACGAGATGGAGCGGGCCGACTGGTCTCCGGCCGCCGATGTTTACGAGCGCGAGGCGGAATACGTCATCGTGCTCGATCTGCCCGGCGTCGAGCGCGAAGGATTGGACGTGGGTCTCGACGAGAGCCGACTGACGGTGCGCGGCGAGCGCGCGCCGGCCGAGACGGACGCGCACGTGCGCCGCGCCGAGCGCCCCGCGGGCCGCTTCGTTCGCAGCTTCACACTCCCCGAGACGGTCGAGCGCGGCCAGATCAGCGCCGACTACAAGGACGGCGTGTTGCGCCTGCGCCTGCCCAAGCGTGGTGAGCGCGAGCAGCCGCGCCGTGTGGAAATCAAAGTGGAGTGATGAGTGACAAGTGATAAGTGATAAGATGGTTTTGTTTTTTCTCATCACTTGTCACTCATCACTTATCACTGGTGTCATATGGTATCTTTTCGCAAGAACAGGAATAAGAACGAAGTGGAAGAGACGATGGGGGCCGAAGAGACGCGCATCGAGGGACGCGAGTCCGGGCAGGAGGGCGAGCGCATCCGCGTGACCGACCGCCGGCGCGTCCGCGCAGACGAGGAGGGCGGCGCGGCGGACGCGCGCGAAGACGGCCCGTCGGGCGCGCCCAGTCTGAAGCCGACTTACGTCGAGGAGTTGGAGACGCGCACACGCGCGGCCGAGCAACTGGCCCGCGAGGTGCAGGCGCGCTTCGAGCAGGTGAAGGCCGAACTCCGACGCGAGACCGACGAGCTGCGCCAGCGTCTCAATCGCAACGCCGACGAGCGCGCCGGGCGCGAGAAGGCGAACTTCGTCGCGGCGCTGCTGCCGGTCATCGACAATCTCCAGCGCGCCGTCGAGGCCGCCGAGGGCGGCGGCTCGAGGGAGTCGCTGCTCGACGGCCTGCGCGGCACGATCAGCGGCTTCGAGGTCGCACTCACACAGGCCGGCGCCGAGCCGGTCGAGGCCGTGGGCCAGCGTTTCGACCCGGAGTTACACGAGGCCGTGGACACCACGGAGGTGGATGCGGAACGCGACGGCATGGTGACGGCGCAGTACGGCCGCGGCTACCGCATGGGCAAACAGCTCCTGCGGCCCGCGCGCGTGCAGGTCGGCCGCGCGCGCGGCGAGGCGCAGGCGGCGACAGAGTAAAGAAGCTGTTAGCTGTTAGCTATTAGCTATTAGCTGTCAGCCCACGGCAGCCGCCGTGTTATAGGTTGAGCGTCGCAGCTCACGCTCTGTTTATTCGCTTTCTTAAAAGCTAACAGCTATTCAAAACGCAGAGGAGAAACCTAAGTGGCAGCGAAGGATGTGAAGTTCAGGGAAGAAGCGCGGGCGGCGATGTTGAAGGGTGTGAACACGCTGGCGAACGCCGTGCGCGTGACGCTCGGGCCTAAAGGTCGGAACGTCGTGCTCGGCAAGAAGTTCGGCTCGCCCGTTATTACCAAGGACGGCGTGACGGTCGCCAAGGAGATTCAGCTCAAGGACAATTACGAGAACATGGGCGCGCAGATGGTGCGCGAGGTCGCGTCGAAGACGAACGACATCGCGGGCGACGGCACCACGACGGCCACTGTGCTCGCGCAGGCCATCTTCCGCGAGGGCGTCAAGAACGTCACGGCCGGCGCCAACCCGATGTTGCTCCAGCGCG
>DASVES010000042.1:0-5550 GCA_036380435.1 Pyrinomonadaceae bacterium
ACGGCTGGAGGGTTCCGCCCTACAACGAGACGCAGAACTACGTCCGACGCATCTTCGCCCGCTACTCGCTCATCCGCGACCCGCAGTCGGCACGCCTCGCGCCGCAGGTGACGGCGCAACAGGTCGCGACCATCAAGGAGATGGAGAAGCCGGGAGTGATCTACTCGAAGAGCGTCTTCGTCGTGCGCCTGCCCGACGGCAAGCTGCGTCTGGTCAGTCAGTAGATGCGGTCGGCAACGGCCCCGCCCGAAACGACGAAAGGGACGAGACCCGAGTGGTCTTCGTGAGGGTGCGCGCCGCGAGGCCGAAGAAATCGGCGCGCGCGCCGTCGTCACTTTGCCTTATAATTCCGAAGAGCTTTTGGAGTCGATCAAAGCGTCCGGGAGCGCCGAGTGAGGCGGGGAAAGAGATGTTTTACTCGCCGCACACCGCCGCAGTTGCCTGTTGGTTGCTCCGATTCAGACATGCCGCGGCGAGTTAAGTTGACAATACCGTCGGACTTCATCTCGCTCGTTGCCATTGTAGTCCGCGCCGGAATGTGTTGACGTTGGCGTAGAGCCGCTCACCCGAATTCACGCCGGTAGCCCTCCCAACGGGCCTCCATCTCGCTCATGAATTGAATGAAGGCCGAATCTTTTCTGATCGGATCGAGAAATGGGTCACGCGCAAAGAGCGTGTAGCATGGGAATCCCTCTTTCACCGTGATGCGCAGCCACTGCAAGGCTTCCTCGCTTTTACCATCCAGCGCGTAGATGCGGGCGTTATTATACGTGTAGTGATGATACCCCTTGTCCCTTGGAGCTTTCTCCAATATTCGGGGAATTGCCGCCTGAGCTTCCCTGTGCTTACCCTGTAAAGCCAGCAACAAGGCTTTGTTACGGCGTGATTCCGGCGCGTCAGGGTTCTTAACATATGTCTCCTCGACGAGCGGCGCGGCCTCCTTCAGCATCCTCTTTTCCAGATAGTAGCGAACGTCCGGCCCGCGATTGAACAACCTCTGATTCAATGCCAGCCAGTCATCCGGTCTGGCTACGTGCAAATACAGGAAGCCATAAGAGTTTTTAATGGTGTCGCTCGTAGGGTCTCGTTCCAGCGCTAACTCATACTCACTAACCGACTGCTCTTCAAGACCGATATGATAATAGAGCGCTGGCAGTACGTTATTGGAAGTGCTCGGATCAAGCTGCTTCGCCATGTTTAGCTCGCGCATCGCCGCTTCATTCTGCCAACCTTCGTAATGGCTCCAGAAGATAAAAGCACGCGCGACATGGACTTCGGCCAGTTGTGGGTCGAGCCGCTCCGCCACCCGAAGCGCTTCTTTGGCGCTCGCTATCAGGCCCATCCCCCCTTCCCTGAAGTCTGCTAGCCAGGCATAAGCGAATCCGAGCTGGGCATGAGCCAGAGCATAGTTCGGGTCAAGCTCAATCGCTTTCTTAAACAGATCAATCGCCGTATCTGTTTCTTCTTGTGGGTCGCCGGAAAAGCCGCGTTTGCTGAAGTGATACATCGCCTTCGTATAGTAACTATAGGCTTCAGGGCTTGTCGTGTGGCGCTTGGCCAGCCGCGCCTGTTCCGCCGCGCTCAGCCTGAGCTGCAACTGCGCCGCCACCTGCTTCGACACTTCGTCCTGAATCGCGAAGATGTCGGTGAAGCGCATGTCGAAACTCTCGGCCCAGAGCGATGCGCCGTCGCGCGCCCGCAGAAGGTTGACGCTCACCCGCAGCCGGTCGCCCGCGCGCAGGAATGTGCCGTCGAGCACCGCGTCGGCCTGTAACTGCCCGGCAGCTTCCAGCGAATCGATCTCCTGATCGGCGTACTTGCGCACGGCGCTCGTCGGACGCACGGTCAGTCCGCCGAGTCGGCTGACCTTCGTGATGATCGTGTCGGCAATTCCTAACCCGAGGTAATCGTCGCCCGCCGCACGGTTAAGCGATTTCAGCGGCAACACGGCGAGCAACTTGATTTCGGTTTGCGGTGCTGGCGTCGAGCTTCGGCGAAAGAACAGGTAAGCAGGCCCGGCAACGATGGCGGCGATGACGAGCAGGAGCGCCGCCAGCGCAACCCCCCGGCGCTTGCGGGAGAAGAGTAGACGGCGCGCCGGCGCTGGTAAGGCGAAGCGGAAGTGAGGCTCGGCGCCGAGCCTCCCCCGAAGCTCGCGTAAATCCTTAGTCAGGTCGGCGGCCCCGGCGTAGCGTTCGTCCCGGTCTTTGGCCAGCGCGCGGCTAACGACCCGTTCCAGCTCGGCGGGGACGCCGCGCCGCGCACGGCCAAGCGGCTCCGGCTCGCGCTCCAGGATGGCGGCCACGCGATCCGAAGGCGTCTTGCCGGGGAACGGCAGGCGCCGGGCGACCATCTCATAGAGGATCACGCCCAGAGACCAGATGTCCGAGCGCACGTCCACGGCCTGCCCGCGCGCCTGTTCGGGCGACATATAGGCTGTTGTCCCGACGACGACGCCCGTCGCCGTCTTGACCCACGACTCTTTCGCGTCGCGCCCGCGGGCCGGCCCGGCATACTTGGCGATGCCGAAGTCGAGGACTTTCACCAGCCCGTCCGGCCTGACCATGACGTTCTCCGGCTTGATGTCGCGATGCACGATTCCGGCGTGGTGCGCCGCCGCCAGTGCGCTCGCGATTTGCAGCGCGATGTCTACGGCGGCGGCGAGCGACATCCTCCTGCCCCTCATGCGCGTGCGTAGCGTCACCCCCCCGACGTGCTCCATCACAATACAGTGGCGGCCTTCCCCGGTCTCGACCACCTCATAGATCGTGCAGACGTTCGGGTGCGACAGGGCCGCGACGGCGCGGGCCTCCTGCTCGAAACGGCGCAGGTGTTCCTTGTCTTGACTGAAATGCGCGGGCAGAAACTTGAGCGCGACTCTGCGCCCCAGACGGGTGTCGGAGGCCAGGTAGACTTCGCCCATCCCGCCCGCGCCGAGAGGGGAGATGACACGGTAGTGATTGATCGTCTGCCCCGCCAACACCGGCGCGCCCTGCCCCTCGGCCATCATCTTCGCCGCGACCTCCAGAGCCGGCGACTCGATGAAGTTTTCAGCCCGGTCTTCATACGCGAGCAGCGACTCCACTTCGCGGCGCAGCCCCTCGTCGCCCGCCGAGGCTTCGGCGAGGAAGGCGGCGCGCCCCTCCGCGCCGCGCTCCAGCGCCGCGTGGTAGAGTCGCTCGACCTCCTGCCAACGCTCAGCTTTCACCGCCCGCCGCCCCCTCCCGCCCAAGCTCCCTCAGGAGCCACACCTTCGCCAGCCGCCAGTCCCTCATCACGGTCTCCTCCGAGACATTCAGCACCTCGGCCACTTCCCTGACCGACAGCCCCCCGAAGAAACGCATCTCCACCACCCGGGCCTTCCGCCGATCCATCTCGGCCAGCGCCGTGAGCGCCTCGTCGAGCGCGACCAAATCCTCGTCGCGCCCCACGCTGAATGATGCCGCCTCGGCGAGCGAGACCCGCAGCGCGCCGCCGCCGCGCTTGAGGTACTGCCTGTCGCGGGCGAAGTCCACCAGGATGCGGCGCATCATCTGCGCCGAGACGGCAAAGAAGTGCGCTCGGTTCTGCCAACGGACTTCTTGCCAGTTGACTAGCCGCAAATAAGCTTCATTGACGAGCGCCGTGGTTTGGAGCGTGTGGCCGGGGCGCTCATGGCTCATATAGCGGCGGGCCAGCCGGCGCAACTCATCGTAAACGAGGGGCATCAGCCGTTCGAGCGCCGACTCGTCACCGCCGCCCCACGCCACGAGCAGCCCGGTTATTTCGTTTGGTGTGGGTCGCGACATCCGAACCCTACCTTCCGGCGCGGAACTAAACCGCAGGCGCGGCTGACCGCGGCGCCCGGCCCTAGTCCTCCACAGGGAAAGAAGACCGAGTAAATTTTTTTAGAGGCTTTGCAGTTCTTCGCCTCATTTCCCGCCTTAGTAAATGAGGGGGCAGGGTCGCCCAGTGCTCTTAAAGACTCTTTAGTCGGGGGCCGGTGATTTTGTGCGTGTGGCCACGGCAACTCTGCGCTCCGGCCAATTGCACCTGAGGGACAAGACCATTTTAGGTGCGGCGCGCGGCAGGCGCAATCCGGTGAAGTTCATAGATGAATCGCCTTCGACACAATGTCGATAAACATCAATCCACTAACGAAAGGAACATCTCATGAAGCTGAAACTTCAAACCTTACGAAGCATCGCCATCATCGCCTTATTGGTTGCGGCCCCTGCCAGCGTCAGCGCCGATGTCGTGACCGACTGGAACGCCATCGCGGTGCAGGCGACCATCACCGGAGGACGTCCGGGTCCGACCGGCGTCCTCGACATTGCCATGGTTCAGGCCGCCGTTTATGACGCCGTCCAAGCCATCGAGAGGCGGTACGAACCCTACTACGTGGAGATTCCCGGAGCCTCCGGCTCCTCGGTGGCGGCGGCCGCCAAGGCCGCGCACGACGTGCTGGTCCACCTCTTTCCCGCTCCCACGCAGGTCGCGCAGCTCGACACGGCCTACCAACAGTATTTGTTGCTACACGGGCTGTCAGAGACCGATCCGGGTGTAGCGGTGGGCGCGACGGCCGCCGCCGGCATCATCGCCCTGCGGGCTGGTGACGGGAGCTTCCCGACCCCCGCGCCGACGCCCTTCACGGGGGGCGCCGAACCCGGCGTCTGGCGCCCTACTCCGCCGAACAACCTGCCGATGGCCGTGTCGTGGCTGGGCGCCGTCACCCCCTTCACATTGAAAGAGCCTTCACAGTTTCGTGCCGCGCCGCCGCCGCCTCTGAACAGCGGCCGGTACGCGAGAGACTATGACGAGGTTAAAGCCATAGGAGCACGTACCGGCAGCTCACGCACCCCCGAGCAGACCGACATCGCCCACTTCTGGGCCGGTAACACCCCCGTCATCTGGAACCGCGCCCTGAGGGACATCGCCGAGGCGCACGTTGACAACATCGCTGATAGTTCCCGGCTCTTCGCCCTGACTAGCATGGCGATTGCCGACGCGCTCATCACCGCGTGGAACGACAAGCTCCACTACGCCTTCTGGCGGCCGATTACCGCCATCCGCGAGGGGGACCACGACGGCAACGACCGGACGCACGGCGACCCTCTCTGGGAGTCTCTCATTACCACCCCGAACTATCCTGACTACACCTCGGGCGCAGTCAATTTCGCCACCGCCACGACCCACGTGCTGGCGTTCTTCTTCGGGACGGACGACTTCACCTTTTCGGTGACGACCACCAACACAGTCCCGACCGTCGCGGACACACGCACGTATGAGCGCTTCTCGGATGTCGCCGAGGAGCTTGTCGAGGCCCGTATCTATTCGGGCATCCACTTCCGCTTCGCCGACGAAGCGGCCCACAAGCAGGGAAAACAAGTGGCCATGTGGGCCTTCAATCACTACATGCGGCCCCGCTAGAACGAGGGCCCTGATTCGTGGTCATCGTCGATCCTCGGAGGCGCCCGCCGATCCGGCGCCGGATGTCGGCGCACGACTCCGCGTAGCCGATGTCGCGCGCCCCGGCCGCGCGCAAGGAAGAGCCACCGGCGTGGGCGGGGC
>DASVES010000043.1:0-17638 GCA_036380435.1 Pyrinomonadaceae bacterium
AGCGGTAGCGAGCGGGTGTGCCTACAATGACAGACCCGCCCCGCGCAAGCGAGACCCGCGAGGCTTCCGCTCGCGGTACTGTTTATGATGATAAGGCCGATTCACTTCCGGTGTGCGTTCGCCCCGCGCACTGGCGCGAACGCGTTCTCGAAGACGTAGTCGGCCACGCGCCGGCCCTGGGCGATGCCCTCCGTCTTGTCGAACGACCAATGGATGCCTAAGTAGATGCGGCTCTGGCCGTTCTCCTCCTCGGCCTGCGACAGCGACGAGAAGCTGCGCGGCGAGAGAGAGCGCACCACGCCGTCGTTGCCGACCGTGACGCCGTTCAACTCGTCCGAGACGAAGGTGAAGGCGATGTCGTCGCGCCCGTAGAAGTTGCGCAGGGTCTCGAAGAGGGCGCCGCCGAAGACGGCGTGCCCCGAAGGGTAGGCCGGGAAGGGCGGCGTGAAGTTCAGACCCGCCGTGAGGTTGCTGGCCGGTGCGCCGAGCGGCGAGAAGGTCGGGTCGCCTACGGTCGCGGGGTTGCCGTCGCCCAGGCCGGTCGGCCCCGTCCCCGCATCGGCCTCGCGGATGCCGGTCACGGGTCGCCAGACCTGGTAGAAGTATTTCGACTCCCACGACGCCACGCCGGCATCGGCCAACGCCAGATTGAGGAGCGCCAGCAGCCGCGCCGTCTCGACAAAGTTCGACCCCATCTGCCCGGCTATCTGCACGGCGATCTGATTGTAGAGGCGCGGCGGCGCGCACAGCGAGGGCGTCCCGTCGTAGGCCCAGTAGATGCCGATGTCGGTCTGCTCGGGCGTGCGCTCAGTCAGGGTCGTCAGCCCATCGCCGCCGAGGCGCTTCACCTCGTCGAAGGCCGCCGCGTACTCGGGGCTGTCCATCGATGGCGGCGGCGGGGTGCGGAACTGCGAGGCGGACTGCATGACGAAGGGAGTGACCTGACTCCAGTGTGCGCCGAGCGCGAGCGGGATCATGCTGATCGGGTCCTGGCGCCACCAACCGGGGTCGTCGCTCGTGATGAATTCGATGCCGACGCGCGGCTCCGCGTGCAGCGAGTGGTCGCCGGAGCGCAGCGCCAGGGTCGCGGCGGCCGCCTGCTGGCCGACGGCGATGCCGGCCTCCTTCTGCGGCCCGTCCTTGATGTGTCCGAGGTCTTCGACGAGCAGGGCGGTGCAGCTGGCGGCCTGCGAGGGGAAAAGCGCGTTTAGCGTGTCGTGCGCCGCCTGCGCGACGGCGGCGTCCACCGAGGCGCTGGGGTTAGCCCGAGGGAGGCCGACGTAACTCCGGTAGCCGCCTTTGATGGCGTTGACGGCCTCGAAGACGGCGACGTGGACGATGGCGATGGCGCGGCTGGAGCGGGCCGGCCCGATCTGCTCGCCGAAGATGCGTGGGTCGCCGACGGGGACGGGCGTGTGGTCGAGGCCGCTGGAGTTGACGGCGGCCTCGTTCCAGTGGCGGAGTCGGCTCAGCGTGTCCTGCGGCGAAGGGTATCTCCGGCGGGCGGGCTGAGCCGACGAACCCTTGTAGCTCGGCCCCCACACGTCTTCGGCGCGGCGCGAGGCTCCCTGCGGCCGGGCGGGGACGGCCATGCAGAGGACGATTAAGACCAACGCTGGGACGGCCAGCCTCCGTCTTAGTTGCAAAGGCATAACTACTCCTCTCAAGAGAGTGACGGCTCGGTGAGAACTTATCCGAGGCGCTTCAGAGTCAGGGGAGACTGAGAGCGGTTCGGGGCCGAAGGCGCCGGCGGCGAAGGTCGCCGCGGTCAGCGCGCCGGCCCGGTCGAGAGACTGGCGCCGTTTGGTGGCGTGCGGGGGATGATTGTTGTCCATGAAAGTCTTCCTTGAAGTTTCGGGCCGGAGATTTGAAAGAGCGAGGACGGTATTTTGCGCCGGCGGAAAGTGCGGCGCGTCGTGAGATGATTAAGTCGTGAAGGCGTTCACCGGGAGCAAGTGCCGCCTCTGCCGGGCAAGCGATTAGAAAGACTGGCAGCGGCGCGGAAGATACACCGGCGGGGGCCGGAAGTCAAAATAAAAAGCCCGACGCGCGCCCGTCCGTCGTCCCCACACAGAGCGGCCCACGAGCGCGGCCGTGGCCGGAGCGCATTCGCACAACCCGCCGGCGCATTTTTACGTATAATCAACTGATGAAAAAAGTGAATAAAGAAGAATGGCCCGAAACAGTTATCGCCAACAAAGGAGAATTGATGTCGCGTAACAAGTATCTGATGGCGGGCGCCGTGCTGCTGGTCATCGTGCTGCTGGTCGGAGCGTCGGTCGCCTTCGCCAACATCCAGTACGCACAGGAGGGCACCGTCCAGGTCGTCACCAAGTGGGGCGCCATCGAGCGCGTCTACAAGCCCTCGGACGGCTGGTTCACAACCATCGCGCCGGGCCGGAAGTCTTACGAAGTGAATATCAAATCCTTCACCGAGACCGCGCCCGTGCGCGTGACGAGCAGGGACAACGCGGCGCTCCAGGTGGAGATCGCCGTCACGGCCTACACGGACGCCGAGAACGTCGCCGATTACGTGCGCAAGTACGGCTTCACGGAGGACGAGCGGCACCGCCGGCGCAGCGAAATCCTCAAGGGACTCGTGCAGACCGAGGCGCGCAACTCCTTCGCCGACTACGGCGCTTACGAGATTTACGCCAATCAGGAGCTGATTCAGAAGCGCATCGTCGAGAGCTTGCGCCCGCAGCTCGCGGGCCAACTGCTCCTCGTCACCGAGTCAGTGCAGATCGGTAACCCCGACTTCATCGACGACCGCATCGAGGCCGCGGCCTCGGGCGTGGTCGCCAACGAGAAGCAGAAGCAGGCCGAGGAGGCGCGGCTCGAAGCGGCCAAGATCGCCGCACAGACCAAGCAGATCGAGGCGCTGACCTACGCCAACCCCGCCCTCCTCGACATCAAGAAGCTGGAGCTTCAACTCGAAATCGAGCGGGCGCGCGCCGACGGCATCCGCAATCACCAGGGCGCGCTCACTATCATGTACGGGGCCGGCAACCCCGGCGTGCAGATGCAGGTTCCAACGGGGAGGTAACGACCGATGAGAATAATTATTCTCTTGTGGGCCGCGGTCGAGGTGTTGCAGATCGTCGTCATCGGCGTGCTCCTTGTCGGCTACCGCAACATGCAGCGCAGACTCGACGGCGGAGATCACTTCGCCGCCAGCCCTCCACGCTCCGTGACTGAAGAGTGACGAGCCGGTAGCGGATGGGCAGCGACAGAAAAGACAAAGGGCGCGCGGCGGATACGAAATCCGCCGCGCGCCCTTTTGTCGTGGCCACTTGGTGCTCGGAGCGACGCGGAAGCGTCAGCGGTCGGAGACGCCGAGCCTCAGCGGCGTCTTCTGCTGTTGGGAGACCATCAACCTGTAGCCGAGGAGCGCGGCGAGCACCAGCGCGAAGATGAGCGGCTTCGTCGTGTCAGCCTTCACCAGCAGGTAAAAGTGGAAGACGCCCGCCACGGCCGAGACGTAGATGAGTTTGTGGAGCCGCGCCCAACGCTTGCCTCCGAGTCGCTTGATCATCGCGTTGGTCGAGGTGATGGCGAGCGGCGCCATCAGGAAGAAGCCGAGCATGCCGACGAGGATGAATCTGCGGCGGGTGACGTCTGCGACGACCTCGCCGAGTTGGAACGCCTTGTCGAACCAGAGGTAGCAGAGGAAATGTACGAAGCCGTAGAAGAAGGCGTAGAGACCGAGCATGCGCCGGAAGCGGATGAGCCACTGCACGCCGGTGATCTTGCGCGCGGGGGTGACGCAGAGCGTCAGCAGCAGGAAGACGAGCGTGAGCGTCCCCGTCGAGCGCGTCACGAAGTTGAGCGGGTCGGCGCCGAGCTGCCCACGCCACCAGTCCCACAACAGCAGCAGCAGCGGCACCCCCGCGTTGACGAAGACGAGAACTTTTTTGAAGGCGATGTCTTTCACAGTTGCGAAGGAGTCAGAAGTCAGAAGTCAGGAGTCAGAATACGAACTAGTATCCGTTCCGCTTTTATTCTGACTCCTGACTTCTGACTTCTGACTCCCTTCTCCTAAAAGTTCTTCCTCAAATCCATCCCCGCGTAGAGGTGTGCGACTTCGTCGGCGTAGCCGTTGAAGAGGAGCGTGGGGCGGCGGCCGAACTCTCCGATGCGGCGCTCGCTCGCCTGGCTCCAGCGCGGGTGCGGCGCCTCCGGGTTGACGTTCGAGTAGAAGCCATACTCGTCCGAGGCGGCGATGTTCCACGTGGTCGGCGGCTGGCGCTCGACGAGGGTGATCTTGACTATCGACTTGATGCTCTTGAAGCCGTACTTCCACGGCACGACCAGACGGATGGGCGCGCCGTCCTGCGGCGGCAGCGGCTCGCCGTAGAGGCCGGTGGCGAGGGTGGTGAGCGGGTGCATGGCTTCGTCGAGTCGAAGGCCCTCGACGTAGGGCCAGTCGAGCACGCGGCTGCGCTGGTTGGGCAGGCGCTTCGGGTCGAGCAAGGTCTGGAAGGCGACGAAGCGCGCGCCCGCCTGCGGCTCCGCCTGTTCGAGCAGGCGCGCCAGCGGGAAGCCGAGCCACGGGATGACCATCGACCAGCCCTCCACGCAGCGCAGGCGATAAATCCTGTCCTCCTGCGGCGCGAGGCGAAGAAGGTCGTCGATGTCGAAGACCTTCGGCTTGTTGACCAAGCCTTCGACCGAGACCGTCCACGGGCGCGTGACGAAACCTTTCGACTTCTCGGCGACGCCCTCCTTGGAGGTCGTGAACTCGTAGAAGTTGTTGTAGCTCGTGATGTCGTCGTAGGGCGTGGCCGGCTCGCCCGGCAAATCCCAACGCCCCTCGGTCGCGCCGGTGCGGATGCTCTCGGGCGCAGGCTCTTTCGTCGCCGGCGCAAGCAGTTGCTTGTAGAGAAGGCCGGTGGCCGCCGTCGAGACGGCGAGCGCCGCCCCCTGCATGAAGAGGCGACGGTTGAGGTAAACGCTCTTTGGCGTGATCTCGCTGCTTTTAATCGGCTCCGACTTCATGATCGTCAAATCCTGCCCTTACGCCGGTAATGCGTTCGGCCGCGCGCCCTCCCAAACAATCTACGCGCGACGCGCGCCCCGCAGTTTGCCAACGCGAAATAAAAACTTTCCGCAGCCATTCTACTCTTCTGATTCGCTGACCCGTTAGGCCGCTTAAGAGTCGCGGCCTCCGCCGGTGGTCGCGCCTCCCGCCCACGCGCAAAAAGCTTGTCGCGTCCCGGTCTTCTCCACCGCACAAATCCTGTCGGCGGGCCACCTCGCGAAGAAAATGGGCATCACAGTACGCGGATAAAAACTGCCAATAACGGCAATCGGAACACAGGGGAAGTAAGTTATGAAATTGAACAAAATCATCTCCGCTTTTGCGGCAATCATCATCGCCGCTTCGACCGCCTTCGGCGCGCCGGCGGCAGTCGAGAATAACGCCGACGGCAACGGGGCCGGGCGCGTCCGCGTCCCCTTGAACCTCGCCGTGCTCATTCAGGACGACGTGACGCAGCGCGTCGGCAACGAACTGGAGCGCACGCGCGAGTTCATCCGGCGCCTCCCCGCGGGTTCGCGCGTGATGGTCGGCTACGTCACCTCGGGCAGCCTACAGGTGCGACAGTCATTCACGACCGATCTGGAGAGCGCGGCCAAGTCACTGCGTCTCCCCGTGGGCAACGAAGCCGCCTCGCCCTACAACCCGTTTGTCGAGGTGCGCGAGGCGCTCAAGAAGTTCCCGACCGACGGGAAGAACTTCAACGCCCTGCTCCTCGTCTCCGACGGCCTCGACGTGTCGCGCGGCTTCGGCCCTTCGACCTTCGTCCACTCCATCGATCTCGAAAGCGCGGTGCGCGAGGCGCAACGCCGCGGCGTGGCCGTCTACACGTTCTACGCCCCGACGCAGCTCACCGCGTCGAGCCGCACGGCCGCCAACCGTGGCCAGAGCGCACTCAACCGTCTGACGAAAGAAACCGGCGGCCAAGCCTTCTTCCAGGGCACCGACTTCGTCAGCTTCGACCCCTACTTCCGCGACTTCAGCCGCACGCTCAATCGGCAGTTCGCCGGCGCCATCTGACGCCGGGAGCGCCGACAATGAGGGGCGTATGACAGCCTCCGCCACACGCCAGCTTCAGTAATTCAACGACGCCGCCGAGGGCCTACCTGCCCCGGCGGCGTCTGTCTTTTTCAGCCTCTCGCTTGCGCGCGGCGCGCGGGCAAACAAAATTATCTACCGCGCGCGAAAAAGTTTTGTCACCCCGCGCGGGGCGGTGCTAAAGTGAGCGGGCCGAAGCCTTGCACCGGCCCGCCTGCGGGTGGTCTCGCTGCTTCACCCCAACCGTCATGACGGCACACCAAGAGTACTGCCTGATCGTCGAGGGCAACTACCTTTCAGAATCAGAGGCGGAGCACGCCCTGCGCGATCCCTTCATCGAGGATTGGGTCGAGGAGACAGGACGCTTCCGCCTGCACAACCTCGGCGAGATCATCCTGACGCCCGGCGTCACGCTCGGCTCCCTCGGCGTGCTGATGCTCGACGACGGCGTCTTCGAGATTGCCAGCACCGACCCCGAACACCCGCTCACCGAACACAAGGCCAAGGGCGTGGCCGATGCCCTGCGGCGACAGGACATGTTCGACATCATCGAGGTCGAACCACGCGGCGGCGAGGAAGAGACGCCTTAAAGGCCGTGAATCGTCAATCGTCAATCGTGAATCGAAGGGGTTGAACTTCATCCGACTTCCGATTGGACGTTTAAGCTGAGTCAGGTTCAACCACGATTCACGATTTACGATTTACCATTTACGATTCACGATTCACGTCCCGGCTTTCATCTTCCGCACGCATGATGGTAAATTCGTCGCCCCAACAAGCTATGGCCATGTTCCTCGGCGGGAGAGTCAAGAGCATCACCGGCGACATTACGGTTCAGGAAGTTGACGCCATCGTCAATGCGGCCAACAGCACGCTTCTGGGCGGCGGCGGCGTTGACGGAGCCATCCACCGCGCGGGCGGCCCCGCGATTCTGGAGGAATGCCGCGAGATTCGGCGCACGCGCTGGCCCTCGGGTCTGCCGGCGGGCGAGGCCGTCATCACCACGGCAGGCCGTCTCCCGGCACGCCACGTCATCCACACGGTCGGCCCCGTCTGGGGAAGCGAGGACGGGCGCGAGGCCGAACTCCTCGCCGCCTGCTATCGCAACTCGCTGGCGCTCGCCCGCGCGCGCGGCCTCGACTCAATCGCCTTCCCCGCCATCTCGACCGGCGCCTTCGGCTACCCGACCGATGAGGCCGCGGCCGTCGCCTCGAAGACGATTGAAGAGTTCCTTTCTGAAAATGAGTCGCCGCGCGAAGTGCGCCTCGTCTTCTTCTCGCCGGCGGGCGCCGAAGATTTTCTCAAGCACCAAAAATTTAGTGAAAGGTAGTCAGGAGTCAGGAGTCAGGAGTCAGAATGAAGAAGCGAAGAGAGGTTCTGTTTTTCATTCTGACTCCTGACTCCTGACTCCTGACTTCTGGTTAAATGATTCTTCCGATGAAAGAGATGGAGCGTGAGACGGCCGGCGAGTCCGGCGAGCGCGAGCTGCCCGAGACGCTCGGGGCGCTGGGGCGGATTTCGTGGAACTACTGGTGGAGCTGGGCGCCCGACGGCGGGGCCGTGATGCGCGACCTCGACCCGGAGGTCTGGGAGGAGTGTGGACACAACCCGCGTCGCCTGCTCGCCGAGACGCCCGAGTTCAACCTTTTGAAGATGGCGACCGAGCCGCGCTACGTCGAGCGCGTCGCCCGTCTGGCCGAACGCTTCGACCACTACACGAGCGCGACGACCGACACGTGGGCCGCGCGCCACGCCGTCGAGATCACGCACGAGCGCCCCGTGGCCTACTTCTGCGCCGAGTTCGGCGTCCACAATTCGCTGCCGCTCTACTCCGGGGGCTTGGGCGTGCTCGCCGGCGACCACCTGAAGTCGGCGAGCGACCTCGGCCTGCCGCTCGTCGCCATCGGGCTGCTTTATCATCACGGCTATTTCCACCAGCGCCTCCGCCGCGACGGCTGGCAGGAGGAGACCTACCGGCAAATTCACCTCCCGCATCTCCCGCTCACGCTCGTTCGCGGTGACGACGGCGCGCCGCTCCAGATCGAGATGACCATCCGCGGCCGGCGCGTGCTCACGCGTGCGTGGCGCGCACAGGTCGGACGCGTCGCGCTCCACCTGCTCGACACCAACATCGCGGAGAACCACGAGATCGACCGCCTCATCACCGGCCACCTCTACGGCGGCGACCGCGAGACGCGCTGCGTGCAGGAGATGGTCTTAGGCATCGGCGGCGTCCGCCTGCTGCGCCGCCTCGGCGTCGAGCCGCACGTCTTCCACTTAAACGAGGGCCACTCGGCCTTCCTGACGCTTGAGCTTGCGCGCGAGCTGACCTCGGGCGGCGTCCGCTTCGGCGAGGCCGCCCACGCCGTCAAGAGTCGCTGCGTGTTTACGACGCACACGCCCATCGCCGCCGGCCACGACGAGTTCCCTGCCTCCCTCGTCGAGAAGTGTTTCGGCGAAGGCTACTGGGAGCGTCTGGGCCTCGCGCGCGAAGAGTTCCTCAACCTCGGGCGCGTCGTGGCCGACGACGACGCGGAGCTGTTCGGTCTGACGCCGCTCGCGCTCCGCATGTGTCGCTCGTCGAACGGCGTGAGCCGCAAGCACGGCGAAGTGTCGCGCGAGCTGTGGATGAAGATGTGGCCCGGACGCCACGCCGACGAGGTGCCCATCACGCACGTCACCAACGGCGTCCACGCGCCGACGTGGGTCTCGCCGCTCCTGCGCTCCGTCTACGAAAAGCACGTGGGCGACGACTGGGCCGACCTGTTGCTCGACCCCGAGCGTTGGGCCGAGCGCGTCGGCTCGATCCCCGACGAGGAACTGTGGGGCGCGCACCGCCTTCTGAAGCGCCGGCTCGTCGCCTTCGTCCGCCAGCGCCTCTATCACCAACGCGTGCAGCAGGGCGAGGAGATGGAGTTTGCCGAGGCCGCGCGCAAGGTGCTCGACCCGGAGGCACTGACCGTCGGCTTCGCCCGCCGGGTCGCCGGCTACAAGCGCTGGAGTCTCATCCTCACCGACTACGAGCGCCTGCACCGGATGATGAACGACCCCGCGCGCCCCTTGCAGTTCGTCTTCGCCGGCAAGGCCCACCCGCAGGATCAGGGGGCCAAGTTCATCCTCCAGCAGATTGCGCTGTGGAAGCTCGACCCGCGCATCAGTGCGCGCGCCGTCTTCTTGCAGGACTACGATCATGAGGTGGCCCGCCAGATGGTGCAGTCGGTGGACGTGTGGCTGAACGTCCCGCGCCGGCCGCTGGAGGCGTCGGGCACGAGCGGCCAGAAGGTGGCGATGAACGGCGGCCTCAACCTCTCCGTCTTAGACGGCTGGTGGCCCGAAGGCTTCGACACGACCAACGGCTGGACGGTCGGCGACGCCGCGCCCGGCGACGGCGACGACACAGACCTCCGCGACGCCGAATCGCTCTATCATGTACTGGAGGCGCAGATCGTCCCCGCCTTTTATGAACGCGACGAGAAGGGCGTGCCGCGCCGCTGGGTCGCCATGATGCGCCACGCCATCCAGACGCTCGCCCCCGCCTTCAACAGCGACCGCATGGTGCGGGAGTACGCGAAGAATATCTACGCCTGAACGCGCGCGACCGCGACAGTACCGCGAGCGGTAGCGAGCGGGTGTCGCCGCCGAGGGACGCGACCCGCTCGCTACCGCTCGCGGTACTGTTTTCGCCGCTTGTCACTTCCCGCGCGCCGTCTTAGACTTTTGACTTATGGCTCCGACAATCGAGGCGGCCCTCACCGCGCTCCGTGAACATTTCGGCTTCGAGGGTTTCCGAGAAGGCCAGCGTGAGGTCATCGAGTCGATACTCGAAGGCCACGACACCGTCGTCGTGATGCCGACGGGCGGCGGCAAGTCCCTCTGCTTCCAGCTCCCCGCGATGATGCGCGAGGGCGCCACGCTCGTCGTCTCCCCGCTCATCGCCCTGATGAAAGATCAGGTGGACGCGCTCCACGCGCGCGGCCTGCCCGCCACCTTCATCAACAGCTCCATCGACTTCGAGGAGCAGCGCGCGCGCATCACGGGGATGCGCGAGGGTCGCTTCAAACTCGTCTACGTCGCACCCGAACGCTTCCGCAGCCAGCACTTCGTCGAGACGCTTCTGCGCGCCGGCGTCTCCCTCTTCGCCATCGACGAGGCCCACTGCATCTCGCAATGGGGCCACGACTTTCGCCCCGACTACCTGCGCCTCAAGTCGTTCCTCGAACAGATCGGCCGCCCGCAGACCGTGGCGCTCACGGCGACGGCCACGCCGTATGTCCGCGCCGACATCATCGAACAACTTTCCTTACGCGACCCGCGCGCCTTCGTCTCCGGCTTCGACCGCCCCAACCTCTCCATCGGCGTCGTCCACACGCAGAAGGAGCGCGACAAGACGGCGCGCGTCAAGGCGCTCGCGAACGCTTATGAAGGCGGCTCCGGCATCGTCTATTCCTCGACGCGCAAGTCGGTCGAGCAGGTGGCGCAGCGGATGAAGGAAGCGCGTCTCTCCGTCGTCGCCTATCACGCCGGAATGGCGGACGACGAGCGCGTGCGCGCGCAGGACGACTTCATGTCGGGCCGTGTGCAGATGATCGTCGCCACCAACGCCTTCGGCATGGGCATCGACAAGCCCGACATCCGCTTCGTCGCGCACCACCACCTGCCCGGCTCCATCGAAGCCTACTATCAGGAGATCGGCCGCGCCGGGCGCGACGGCCTGAACTCGACCTGCATGCTCCTGTTCAACTACGCCGACAAGCGCACGCAGGACTACTTCATCGAAGGCTCTTACCCGCCGCCCGAGGTCATCGCCAAAGTCTACGAGGCGCTCGTCGGGACGGGTCAGCGCCGCATCGAACTCTCGACGCGCGAGATCGCGGCGCGCGCCGGCGTCCGTAACGAGATGGCCGTGCAATCGTCGCTCGTAGTGTTGGAGAAGGCCGGCCACGTCGAGCGCGGAGCCGGCGCGGAGAACCGCGCGACCGTGCGCCTGCTCGTCTCCGCGCAGGAGGCGCGCGACGCCGCCAACTCCCGACGCAGCGCGCTCCTCAAGCAGGGGCTTCTGGGCCTGCTCGGCGGCTTCGATCTCAGCCAGCGCGCCGAGACCGACATCGACGTGGCGGAGATGGGCGAAATCGCCGGCCTCGACGTGCAGGGCGCGCGACGCGCGCTCGGCGCGCTCGCCGAGGCCGGACTCATCACGTACCAGCCGGCGCGGCGCACGCGCGGCGTCCAACTCCTCGACGAACGCCCCGTCAGCAACCTTCGCATCCGCCCGCAGGAACTCGCGCGCCGCGCCGCGCTCGAACAGCGCAAGCTCCGCGAGATGATCTCCTTCTGCTACACCGACCGCTGCTATCGCGCCTTCATCCTCGACTACTTCGGCGACAGCTCCTATGTGGGCAACTGTGGCAAGTGCGGCAACTGTCTCGCCGCCACCGCGAGCCACGCCGGGGCGGCGACGGCGGCCGGCGCGGGTCTCGCGAGCGCGCCGCCAGCAGGCGCGCCGCTCGACGACCCCACCTCGCTCGACCGCTTTATGATGAAGCACGTCCCCGTCGGCCTCGAACTCGAAGACGAGCTGGGCGAGCGCAAGCGCGTTCGTCGCGCGGGGGTCGAGGCTGAACGACGCGCCGCCGCGTTCGACGATGACGGCGCGGACAGGCCCGTCGTCGTCACGGAGCAGCGCGAGCTTCTGGCCGAAGAGATGTTGTACGTGCGTAAAATTCTCGCGTGCGCCGCGCGGATGCAGGGGCGCTTCGGCAAGAACCTTTTGGCCGCCACGCTTCGCGGCTCGCGCTCGGCCAAGATCACGCAGGCCGGACTCGACGAGCTTTCCACCTTCGGCATCCTCTCCGGCATGACGCAGGACGAAATCCTGCTCTACGTGGACGCTCTGGTCTCCGCCGGCTGCCTCCACGTCACCGCCGGCGCCTATCCCCTCGTCGAACTCACGGAGGCCGGCGGCGAGGTGATGCGCGAGCGCGCCGAAGTCCGCCTCGCCCTCCCCGCGCCCCGCCCGCCGGCGACGCGTTATGAGACCACGCCGACGGCCTATGCCCGTCCCCGCGAGTCGCGTGCGGCAGCGCGCGGCGACGCGCCCGTCGTCCCTCGACGCAGCACGATGGATGAGACTTACGATCTTTACTGTCAGGGAGTCACTATCGAAGAGATTTGCCGGCAGCGCGGGCTAACGGAGATGACGGTCGAGAAGCATCTGGCCGACTGCATCGTCGAGGGACGGGCGTTCGACATCTCGCCGCATGTCCCGGCCGAGACGCGCGCGCTCATCGAGGCGGCTGCTGAAAGAATCGGCGTCGAGCGTCTCAAGCCCCTGCGCGACGAACTCCCGCGCCACGTCACCTACCGCATGATCCGCTTCGTCGTCGCCGACCTTCAGCGCGCAACACCGGATGAAAGCGGGGTTTCGGCAAGAGGCGACAACGAGCCGCTGTAAGCGGCGGAAGAATGTAGCCACGGGCGCCAGCCCGTGGAATAGACGTAAATTAAAATCGGAAGCCCCGGAGGGGCGAAAGAATCGCAAGCCCGCCTGAAACGTAGCTTGAGGTTCTTTCGCCCTTCCGGGGCTTCAAAATCTTTATCGTGACCTGTCCCCACGGCTTACGCCGTGGGCTACATTCTGCCGCCCCCTTGCGGGGGCTGGTTGTCGCTCGGCTCTCACGCGCCCGTCTCTTCCCTGAAGCCTTTGTAGACGCCGGGGCGCGCGGGGTTGAAGCCGTAGACGGCGCGCTGGCGGATGCGGCTGAAGACGAGCAGGTTGAAGAAGTGCATCGCGCCGAGGACGAGCAAGACCAGCCCGATCTTCCACGACAGGGCTTCGATGCTGGCGCGCGCGTCCACGACGGCCCAGCCGATTTTCAAGGCGAGCGTGACGTAGCCGAAATTAATCAGGTAGAAGCCGACGACGAGCAGGTGGTTGACCGAGTCGGCCAGAGACTCGTTGCCGTGGAACACGTCAACGAGGAAGACGCGGCCGTTCTTGTGGAGCGTCTGCGCGACCCAGACCGTCAGCCCGACGCTGACCATCAGGTAGACGAGGTATGTGACGACGATGGTGTTCATGATCCGGCGCCTCCATGTGTCTTTCAAACATCCGGCGCTTGCGGGCCGACTTGGGCCTTCCGCGTCAGTTATCTGTCCTCCCGTAACTCAAGAGCCGTGCCGGGCGCGCCGCGCCCTTCGTCCCAACTCGAACCCGGCGTTTCCTGCGTGTGCCTGTGGCACAATGCCGATTCATGCTAGAGTCTTCGCATTCCGCCACGCGCCGAGGAGGAGACCGAATGAGCCGCGAGCCACTTGACCACCCCACAGACCCTACGGGCCGCCCCGAGCCGCCGCCCGCGCAGCCGCACGACCCCGCGACCCCCGACCCGTCGAAGCCGGAGCCGCTGCCGTTGCCGCCCGATGCGCCGACGCCGCGCGCGCCCGTCGAGGAGCCTGGCCCCGCCCCACTCCCGGCCGGCGACCCGCCCCCGCTTGAGCCGACGCGTCTCGCCTGAAAACTTTCTTCCCCGCCCGCGGGGCCATCTCTTATAATCGACGAAGCGATGGAAACGACGACGACGACCGCCGGAACTTCCTCGCCCCGCCGGGCAGAAGAAGACGCGCGCGAATCGGACTCACGAGTCCGACCGCAAGGCCGCGCGTCTCGCCTGCAAGACATCGCCCGCGCGTTAGAGCAGCGCCCCTTCACGCCACACACACTCTTCCGCGGCGGCCACGCGCAGACCCTGCGCGGCGCGCTGCGCTGGCCCCGCCGCCTGCGGATGCTGCGCGAGTACGCGGGCGCCGAGCGGCGCCTCTTCGACATCGAGCCGGGCGTGCGTCTGCTCGCGCACTGCCGCTGGCAGACGCGAAAGACCGATCACCCGACACTCGTGCTCGTCCACGGCCTCGAAGGGTCGAGCCGCTCGGTCTACATGCTGGGCACGGGACGCAAGGCCTTCCGCGCGGGCTTCAACGTCGTCCGCTTAAACGTCCGCAACTGCGGCGGCACCGAAAGCCTGTCGCCCACGCTTTACCACAGCGGGATGAGCGGCGACCTCCTGCGCGTCTTCGCCGAACTCTTCGAGCACGACCGCCTGCCGGAAATCTTCCTCGCCGGCTTCTCGCTCGGCGGCAACCTCGTCCTCAAACTCGCGGGCGAACTCGGCGCCGACGCGCCCGGCGCGCTCGCCGGGGTGGCGGCCGTCTCGCCCTCGCTCGACCTCTCGGCCTCCGCCGACGCCATCGAGCGCCCGCAGAACCGCTTCTATCAGTGGAGCTTCATCCGCTCGCTGCGTCGCACACTCCGCCGCAAGCACAAACTCTTCCCGCACCTCTACGACCTGAGTCGCCTGCGCGAGATGCGCACCATCCGGCAGTTCGACGACTTCTATACGGCCCCGCATGGCGGCTTCCGCGACTCCGCCGACTACTACGCGCGCTCCAGCGCCCTCGCGCTCGCCGCGCGGATACGCGTCCCGACACTCATCATCCACGCGCACGACGACCCCTTCATCCCCTATGCCCCACTCCGCAACCGGGCTATCAGCGACAACCCGGACATCCTGCTGCTCGACCCGCCGAGGGGCGGACACGTCGCCTTCGTCGGGAGCGCGCGGCGCGGCGAAGACCGCTTCTGGGCCGAGAACCGCGTCGTCCAATTCTGTACGCTGCTCTCCCGCGGGGGCCGTTGAGACTTGCATCCGCGAGCGCAGGAGCAATAAGCTTGGGCGAATTTTTCATAAAGACTTGAAGGAGACTCCAGACGCGCCGGGCAGCCGGCGTCACTATTCTGAAGGATGATTACTGCTCTCAAACTCTTCGCCGTCGTTATCATTGTCCTCGTCAACGGCTTCTTCGTCGCGGCCGAGTTCGCCTTCGTCGGGGTGCGGCGGGGCCGCATCGAGGCCGAGGCCGAGGCGGGCAACAAGCGTGCGCGCCGCCTGCTCGGCATCCTCGGCAACCTCAACGCCTATCTGTCGGCCGCGCAGCTCGGCATCACGCTCGCCTCGCTCGCCCTCGCCATCCTCGGAGAGCCGACCATCGCCTCGCTCATCGAGGGACCGATAGCCAGGACACTCGAAGGCCGCCTGAGCGCCGAGATGGTCGAGACCATCACGCACGGCCTCGCTTTCGCCATCGCCTACTCGATCCTGACCTCACTGCACATCACGGTCGGCGAGCAGGCGCCCAAGCTGTTCGGGCTCGAGCGCGCCGAGCGCGTCGCCATGTTCTCGGCGCTCCCGATGGAAGTCTTCTACAAAACCTTCCGCTGGCCCATCCACGCCCTCGACTGGGCGAGCGCGGCGATGGTTCGTCTCTTCGGCCTCCACGCGTCGAGCGCGCACGCCTCGATCTACACGCAGGAGGAGATTCGCCAGATCATCGAGATGTCGCACAAGGGCGGCCACGTGGAGGCCGACGAGCAGCGACTCCTCAACCGCGTCCTCGACTTCACCGACGCCGAGGTGCGCGAGGCGATGGTGCCGCGCACGGCCGTCGCCGCCCTGAGCGTCACCGCCACGCTCGAAGAGGCCGAAGCCGCCTTCTGCGAGGGCGGCTACTCGCGTCTGCCCGTCTACCGCGAGCGTCTGGACGAGGTGGTCGGCGTCCTCTTTATGAAAGACCTGATGCCGTGCCTGCGCCGCCTCGACCCCGCCGAGTTCGACATGGAGCGCGCGCTCCACCCGCCGCTGTTCGTGCCGGCGGCGGCGCGGCTCGGGTCGGTGCTCGCGCAGATGCAGTCGGCGCAGACGCACCTCGCCTGCGTCGTCGATGAGCACGGCGGCCTCGAAGGCATCGTCACGCTCGAAGACCTGCTCGAAGAGATCGTCGGCGAGATCAACGACGAGTTCGACGAGGAGTCGCGCTCACAGATTACCGAGGAGTCCGGCGGCACATACCTCCTCGACGGCATGCTGGCCGTGCGCGACGCCAACCGCCGCTTCCAGCTCAAGCTCGACGAGGAGGCCGGCTACACCACCGTCGCCGGCTTCCTGCTGGCGAAGTCCGGGCGTCTCCTCCGACCCGGCGAGGTGGTCGAGCACGACGGCGCGCGCTTCCAGGTCGAGACGGTTGACCGCCGACGCATCCGCCGCATCCGCTACACCCCCGCCGCCGCCGCCCCCGGCCCCGAGGACGAAGAGGCCGCCTCCCGCACGCACGCCTGAGCCGCCGCCCGCGCCCCCGACACATGTCCGACAACGCCACCACCGAACTCATCATCGTCCTCGCCGTGATGCTCCTGCTCTTCATCTTCGGGCTGGCGGCCGTCGTCATCTTCTGGCGCGTGTGGCGGAGGGAACAAAAAAGTAGAGTTGATGGAGACAGCGCCGACGAGCCGCGGAGCGGCGGCAGAATGTAGCCACGGGCGCCAGCCCGTGGAATTGACGTTACGGACAATGACCAAGCCCCGGAGGGGCGAAAGAAATTTATAGGCGTCAACCTCTAATTTCTTTCGCCCCTCCGGGGCTTGGTTCGTATTGCGCCGCCGTCACCCACGGCTCACGCCGTGGGCTACATTCTGCCGCCGCTCCGCGGCTCGTTGATGCTTTCGTCGATGCTTTCGTCGTGACTGGTCTTACTTGTGGGGCTTTGCCGCCTTCTCCAGCTTCTTCAAAATCTTGCCGGCCGTGTTGCGCGTGATGAGCGGGACGCGCTCATCGGTGGAGAGGTCTTTGAGGAGCGGGGCGAGTTGTTGGGGATCGGAGACGCCGCCGCGCTCGACGAGGCGGCCGAGGTATTCGAGCAGCTTCGGTGTTTCGAGTGGCTGGTTGTCGCGCGCGACGTTGATGTCGAAGACGAACATCGCCTGATCGGCGGCGCGGCGATACTCGGAGGCGAGGGCCGAGGCGTCGGGGTCGCGGCTGTAGTTGAACTCTGTCGTGCGGTTGCGCGCGCCGCGCGCCATGGAGAGACGCACGGTTCCGAGGTGCGGGAACTGCTTGTCGGCCTGATAGCTCGCTTCGGAGTCGAGGAAACGCAGGGCTTCCCAATGGCCGCGGATGCGCCGCAGCGCCACGGCCGAAAGCTCCAGCGGCTCTTCGATGGCCTCCTCGCTCGACTTGCGCTCGAAGGTGAGCATGCCGCGCCCCGCCGCGTCGTGCACGATGCGGATGCGGCTGACGACGAATTTCTCGTTCTCGAACTCGTAGCGGTAGCGCGCTTCTTCGACCTCGGCCGCGCCGGCTGCAACGGTGTCGCCGGCGGTCTTTGCGGGCGACGCCGACGGCTGTTGCGCGCTGCGGCCGTCGCCCGCCGTCGCCGACGGCCGCTCGGTCGTCTTCTTCTGCGCGCGCGACGCGGAGGCCGCGCCCGAAACTACGAGCGCGGCCGTCAGCATCAGCCCTGTCATTGCCCTGCGCTTTATTTTCACTCGAACCTGACCGAGACGAGCTTCGAGATGCCCACCTCCTCCATCGTCACCCCGTAGAGCGCCCGCGCCGTCTCCATCGTCCGCTTGTTGTGCGTGATGACGATGAACTGCGTCTCCTCGGACATCTGCGCGATCTTCGCGGTGAAGCGTCCGATGTTGGCTTCGTCGAGCGGGGCGTCCACCTCGTC
>DASVES010000044.1:0-3536 GCA_036380435.1 Pyrinomonadaceae bacterium
CTGGAAACTCAACGACGCCTTCCGCGGCCTGTGGCTCGTCCTCATCGGACTCTTCCTGTGGGACGCGGCGCGCTCGGTCTACGGCGGCCGTCGCCGCGGCGCGCGCACCGTGGCCGACGCGATGGGCGCGCCCGTCGCCGTCGAGCCTGACACGCTCGTCAGCCACTTCATCGATCACGTCCTGCCCATGCACCGTCAGCCCGCCGTCGCTGTTTCGCACGACGGCCGGCTCCACGGCATCCTCACGCTCGAAGACCTGAAGCGTCTGCCACGCGAGAGCTGGCATCGCACGCGCGTCAGTGAAGTGATGCGCCCCGTCGCCCCGCAACTCTTCGTAGACCCTTCGGCGCCCCTCGACCGCGCCATGAAGCTCATGGCCAGCAACGGCGCCGGCGCGCTGGCCGTCATCGACCCTTCAGGTCAACTCGTCGGCTTCCTCCTCCGCGGCCAGATCAAGCGCCGCGCCAAAACCTAGCGCGTCTATTTCAAATGCTTTTGCAGGAAGGCGGCGGCGCGTGCCCACGCGAGCTTCGCGAGGTCGGGCTTGTAGTACGGGCGCGTGTAGGCGAGGAAGCCGTGGTCGGCGCCTTCGTAGATGTGTAGCTCGACGGGCGTGCCCTGCGCCTTGAGCATCTTCTCCGTCTTAACCGACTCATCAACCGCTACCGCGCGGTCGGCCGTCCCGTGATGAATCTGCACGGGCGTCTTGAGGCGCGCGATCTCTTCCGGCTTCATCGGCGCGGGATGAAAAGGGACGACCGCGTCTATCTCGCGCGAGCGCGCGCCGAGGAGCATCGCGAGGCGCCCGCCCATGCAGAAGCCGACGACGCCCATCCCGCCGGGGCGGACAAACCGTTGTGCGCGCAGGTGGCTCATGCCGGCGTGTATGTCGTCGAGCAGGTCGAGTTCGGTGTGATTGCCGACGAACTTCTTGTACGCCTCGTGGGTGCTGGGCGTGTCGTCGGGCAGCGGGTGAAAGATGTCGGGGGCGAGGCCGACGAAGCCGGCGAGCGCCAGCGCCGCGCAGGTGTTCGGGATGTACTCCTCCGAAATCTTGTTGCCGGCGATGACGAGCACGGCCGGGTAGACGCCTTCCACCTTCGGGCGCGCAAGGAAGCCGCCGAAGGTCTCCACGCCGTTGTGCTTGAACATCACCCGCCCGTGCTGGACGCGCGCGTCGTCGAGCACGCGCGTCTCCGGCTGTTTGACCTGCGGCGTCACGGCCGCCTGCCCGTGCGAGACGGCGAAGCTCGCGACCGTGGCCGCCGCGCCCGCGATGAAAGACCGCCTGCCCGTGACATCGTCGCTGCTGTCGCACTCGTCGCTAAAGCACATTGTCGTTAGCCTCCTGAAGTTTGTGTGGCGCGGAAAGTTTAAGGATACTGCTCAAAGAAGAAAACAGCTCAGAGGGCTGTCTGGTTACAAAAAAGTAGTGACCTCATTCGGGGATGTTCTCTGCGCGTCCTTTGCGTCCTTTGCGACTCTGCAGTGAGTCGCTGCTGAAGCACACTCACCGCAGAGTCGCAAAGGACGCAAAGGACGCGCAGAGAGTTGATATTAGGACACGACCCGTTTATGCGGATTGTTGTCTTGCGCCGTTTTTTGCAGCATAATCGGCGCGGAGGCGTTTAGCTTCAATCACCGGGAGGACATAAGTGAACGCTCGCAGTGCTCAGTGCACTCGTTGCCAATGGTCTAATCACAATCCTGAAGTTCATCGGCGCCATGATGACGGGCTCCTCGGGCATGATGGCCGAGTCGCTCCACTCACTGGCCGACACGACGAATCAGGTTTTCCTCCTGTTGGGTTTGAGGTTCTACAAGAGGCCCGCGTCGGAGTAGCACCCGTTCGGCTACGGCAAGGAGCGTTTCTTCTGGTCGTTCATCGCGGCGATTTTCATCTTCGGGGTCGGCGCCACCTACGCCGTCTACGAGGGCATCCAGAAGCTGACGCACCCGCACCCGCCGGAGAAGCTGGAGTGGGCCTACTGGATTCTCGGCATCTCGTTCGTGCTCGAAGCCGGCTCCATTGCGCTGGCCGTCTATCAGGAGGTCAAGGAGGCGCGCCACGAGGGGGTGAGCTTCGGCGAGTACCTGCGCGAGTCGAAAGACCCGACCGCCAAGACCGTGATCTTTGAGGATTCGGCCGCGCTCCTCGGCATCGTCATCGCCTTCATCGGCATCTACCTGACAGACCATCAGGTGGGGCCGGTCTGGCATGAGGGCGAGACGCCGGGCGCCTACTGGGACGGCGTCGCCTCAATCGCCATCGGCGTGGTGCTCGCCATCGTCGCCTTCGTCCTTGCGCGCTTCTCGCGCGGGCTGCTGATCGGCGAGGCGGCCACGAAGAAGTCGCTCGAAAAGATTCGGGCCGCCATCCGCTCGCACCCGAACGTCGTCGAGGTGATCGAGCTGCTGACGATGCACCTCGCGCCGAAGCAGATTCTCGTGAACGCGCACGTCAACTTCCGCAACGAGCTGGCGACCGACGACATCGAGAAGACCATCAACGAGGTCGAGGCGCTAATCAAGCAGGCCGAGCCGATGGTTGACATGATCTTTCTGGAGACGGCGCGCGAAAGCGACCCCGGCGCCGACAAGCCGATCCCGCAGCACATCGGCTGACCCGACCGAACGGGCGCAGGCGAACTGGTAAAAGACCCCCACGGCGTATGACACGCGAGTTGATTAAGAGAGACGAGGGACAGCGGCAGTGCTTCTGCTACAGACATACGACCACTACATCGAGCGCCTGCGCGAGCCGCGCAGCGTGGTGGACGTGGTCGTTGTCTTCATCCTCGTCTATGCCCTTCTGAAAGCCATCCGCGGCACGCGCGCCGCACCGATGGCCGCCGGCATCGCGGCCATCGCCCTCATCTACTGGCTCGCCGCGCGCTACGATCTCGCCACCCTCGAATTCATCCTCCGGCCCGCGCCGCTCTACATCGGCGTGGCCGTCGTCGTGCTCTTCCAGAACGAAATCCGTCAGGCGCTCATCTCTTTCGGCAACCGCTTCCGCATGCCGTTCATGCTCCGCCACCGCGGGCAGTTCGGTGAGGGCGCCTACGACGAGATCGTCCTCGCCGCCACCACGCTCGCCTCCACGAAGACCGGCGCGCTCATCGTCATCGAGCGCTCGGTGAGCCTCGCCAACGTCATCGAGGGCGGCGTGAAGATGGACGCCGAACTCTCCTACGACCTTCTGGTGACCATCTTCAACCCGGCGACGCCCTTGCACGACGGCGCGGTCGTCGTCCGCCGCCACCGCGTCGCCGCCGCGGCCTGCTTCCTGCCGCTCACCTTGAACCCGCTGCTCTCGAAAGACCTCGGCACGCGCCACCGCGCGGCCATCGGCATCACGGAGGACACGGACGCCGTCGCGGTCGTCGTCTCCGAAGAGACGGGGCTCGTCTCCTTCGTGCAGGGCGGGCAGATACGCCGTGGCTTGGACGGCACGCGCCTGCGCGCCGCCATCCTCGACGCGATGGAGCCCGGCTCGCGCGACGCCGAGACGGAAGGCGAGAGGCAAACCGAGG
>DASVES010000045.1:0-16336 GCA_036380435.1 Pyrinomonadaceae bacterium
GACCTCCTCGACTGTGCGCGTTTCCTCGACACCGGCGCTCGTCAAATCCTCGCGCATTGGTCGGATGAGAAATTCAGGATAGGGCATCTGTTATAAATCCTCCTTCAAAAGTTCTTTCGTTTCCGCTAAGCATTCTAACACCGAGCGGCCCGTCGCGCCGCCTCGCGCCGGTCGTGTCCTCACATCAACTCTCTGCGCCGCCTCGGCGTCCTCCGCGGCTCGGCGGTGAATACTCGCTTCGGCACACTCACCGCAGAGTCGCAAAGGGCGCAGAGGCCGCGCAGAGAAAAACCCCAAATGAGGGCGCCACCGGCACGCCGTGCCAGCCAGACGTGCTCAGTCCTTCGCGACGGAAATCCGCCGCGGGTCGTCGCCATCGCCTTCGATGCGGACGTGCCACACGCCGTCGGGCAGCGGGTAGCGTCCCATCCGCTCGGCCCACTCGACGGCGAGGACGGCGCGCTCGTCCGACAGCAGTTCGTCGAGATCGACGGCGTGCGCGGCCGCCGAGCCTTCGTCGAGTCGGTAGAGGTCGATGTGATAGAGCGTGAGCCGTCCGTCGTCGTAGCAGTTGACGAGCGTGAAGGAGGGGCTGGTCACTTCCTCCACGTCCATCCCCAATCCGGCGGCGACGCCCTTCACGAAGACGGTCTTGCCCGCGCCGAGCGCGCCGTGGAGCAGCAGAATCTCCCCGCCCGAGAGGCGCTCGCCGATGCTGGCGCCGACGGCAAAGGTGTCTTCCGAGCTGTGGGATTCCCACACGCCCGTCGGCACCGTCTCGCGCTCGGCCGCGCTCACGGCGTCTCTCCTTCCGCGTCGAGGCTTCGGATCGCCTCGCCCAAACAATCGCGCACGTCTGAGGCGAGCAGCGTTCGCATTCCGCCCTCGCGCGCGGCGATGTCCCCGGCCAACCCGGCGACGTAGACGGCCGCGACCGTTGCCTCGAAAGCGTCGGCCCTGTCTTTCAACGTGGCGTAAGACTGCGCGAGGAAGCCGGCGACGACGCCGGTCAGCGTGTCGCCCGAGCCGCCGCGACCGAGGCCGGCGTTGCCCGTGGGGTTGACGAAGACGCGCCCGTCCGGCGCGGCGACCAGTACGCGCGCGCCCTTTAAAACGAGGACGACTTCGTTGGCCGACGCGAACTCCCCGGCCGCGTGTACCCTGTCCGACACCGCGTCGCGGTCTTTTGTCCCGAGCAGGCGACGCATCTCGCCTTCGTGCGGCGTGAGCACGAGGGGTAACTCGCGAGAGCCGCGCAAGTCGGCGGGCCATGGCGCGAGCGAGTTGAGAGCGTCGGCGTCAATCACGATGGGCGTCGTGCGACGTTCGACCAACTCGCGCACGAAGCGGCGCGTTTCTTCCGCGTTCGCGGTCAGGCCGGGGCCGACGGCGACGACCGTCGCGCGCTCCACGAGCGGCGCGAGGGCCGCGAGCGATTCATCGCCCACGGCTCCTTGCCCCGTCTCTGGAAGCGCGGCCGCGATGACCTCCGGCAGAAGGTGGGCGGTGACGGCGGCGTGCGCCGAGACGGGCGTCGCTACGGTCACGAGTCCCGCGCCCGAGCGCGCCGCGGCGTTGGCGCACAGGGCGGGTGCGCCCGTGTACTGGCGCGAGCCGGCGACGACGAGGACGTGCCCGTGCGTGTTCTTGTAGGAGGCGGGCGCGTAGCGCGTCCGTTCGAGCCAGATGCGTGCGTCGGCCGGCTCGGCAAGGAAAAGTTTTGAAGGCGTGGCTTCGAGAAGGGAAGGCGGCGAGCCGATGTCGGAGGTTAACAGTCGCCCGTTGAAGTGGGAGGCGGGCGGGAGCACGTTGGCCGGCTTGGGGGCGGTGAAGGTGACGGTGAGGTCGGCGCGGACGGCCTCGCCGGGCGGCGTCGCCGAATCCGCGTCGAGGCCCGATGGCAGGTCGAGGGAAACGATCAGCGGGCGCGTCTCGCCGGCATGCCGCCGCGCCTCGCGGACGAGCGCGAGGTGGTCGATCACCTTTCGGAAGACGCCTTCGACGGGGCGCGTCAGGCCAGTCCCGAGCAACGCATCGACGAGGAGGTCATATCCGCGCCGGCGACTCGCGATCTCCTCCCACGCGGCCACCGTCTCGCATTCCACGAACGAAACGCCGGACGGGCGCTCACCCGAACCCGCCTCGAAACTCGCCAGGTGTCGCACGATCTCGAAGTTCGTCCGCGCGTCGCCGGCGGAGTTTTCCACGCGTCCGAACAGGACGATGTCCGCCTTCGCCCCCATCGTCCAGAGGATGCGCGCGAGGGCGGCGCCGTCGCCGCCGTTGTTGCCGCGCCCGCAAAGGATGAGCGCGGTCTTGCCTGATATTCCTTCAGAAAAGTATCCGGCAACGGCCCGCGCCGCCGCCCCGGCCGCAGACTCCATGAGCAGCAGAGACGGGAGGCCGAAACGCTCCGTCGTCAGGCGGTCGATCTCGCGCATCTCCGCCGCCGTGATGATTTTTCGCACGGACGGGATGATATGAGGACGCGGCGGCGCGGGTCAAACGGTTTCCTGGGGGATTCGACAGGCAGGCAGGGATTCTTCGGCCGACAGAAACAAAAAGACGACGCAAACCAAGCGCACTATTCCGCGCCTGACTGCCGCCGTCGCCTGCCGCCCGCCGATTCGACCCTTGTTTTCCGGTATTTACAGGAAATGTTTAATTAAGTTGTGTCTCCAGAAAAATTCTCGAGTGGGCGATTTTTTTTAAGTGGGAGTGAAAAAAAAGTGAAAGGCCGGAAGGTCTTTGCTGACCTCCCGGCCCTTTAGTGTGAAAAACCACAGAAACCGACACTTTGGCGGGCACGTGTGCCGCTTGGGCTACTCCTGGGCCGCGTTGCGACGCCTGCGCACCTTGGCGGCGATCCCTGCCAGGCCCGTGCCGAGCAGCAGCATGGTGGTCGGCTCGGGCATCGGATCGGCCGGCCGACCCACGTCGCTGCCCTCGCCGTTCGCGCCGACGCGCTGGAATCGCACGTACATGGCTTCGCAGATCTGCTGCTCGGTGAAGCCGGCGAAGGCCGCCCCGCTCACCACGAACGTCGCCTCCTCACCCACGTCGATGCCCGGAGGCAGCCCGTCGTTCGGGTTCCCGCCCGCGAAGTTCCCCGAGTTGCCAGTGGTGAACCCGAAGTCGAGCACCACGTCGTTGAACTGCGGGACGTTGCCCAAGTTGCCTTCGCCGAATTCGAAGTCGACGCCCGCGGGCTGGAAGACGACGTTGCCTGTGAAGCCATTGAGGCCCGAGGCGCTGGCGTTGCCCACCGGCGGCAGGTCGAAGCCGATGCCGGTGATGCGGGCGTCGAAGGGCGACGTGTTAACGATGGTAAAGGTGAAGGTGTTGGTCTGCGCGTTGAACGAGCAGGTCATGGTGGCCGTCGCCTGGCTGCCCGTGGCGTTGCCGACGATGTTGATCGTGTCAGCCCGGACCGTCGCGGTCGAGGCGAGGCAGATGGCAAAGAACGCCATTATTGCAAAAGTTAGTTTTCTTGAATGGGGCATCATCGGTCTCCTTAGTTTTCCTTGATCGTCGAATTTCGTGCCGCTGCCCGGCTCCGTAGGATTCGTCAGACATTCTTTCTGATCTGTCTATCCCAAAAGACTCGCATTAGCTTGAGTTTTCCAGGATTGACGAAAAAAAACGTGAAGGACGTCGAACGGATATGAACGGACAGAGTGAGTGTGGGCGATCAAGTGAGCTTGGTCGGGCGGCGCAGGAAACGGCCCGCGAAAGCCTGCATCGCCTGGTCGAGTTCCCGCACGCGCAGCAGTCTGGCCGCGAGCAGGAAGACCACCCCACCGGCGGCGATGGGGACGAAGGCTTCGGCGAGGCGGGCGCTCAGATTGCGCCCGCCGAATTGCGCGTGGAGCCACAGGTATGTCAGGTAGCTCGCCGCCGAGAGGGCGGCCGAGGCGGCCGCGATGCGGACGAAAGAGGAGACGATGCGGCGCCCTTCGAGGCGGTGGATGCGGCGGCGCATGAAGTAGACGAGGGCGAAGAAGTTGCAGAGCGCGATGAGGGAGGTGGAGAGCGCCAGTCCGGCGTGGGCGTACCCGCTCGGCGTCTCTGGCGTGACGCCGAAGGCGCCGAACCAGGAGCGCAGGAAGTAGCTGCCGACGGCGTTGACGCCGATGGAGAGGAGGCTGATGATCATCGGCGTGCGCGCGTCGTCGAGCGCGTAGAAGGCCGGCGAGAGCACCTTGATGGCGGCGTAGCCGGCAAGGCCCACCGCGTAGCAGGCCAGCGCCAGCGCGACCATGTCGGTCGTGAGCGCGCTGAAGGAGCCGCGCTGGTAGATGAGGGCGATGATGGGGCGGCCGAGAGCGACGAGGCCGCAGGCCGAGGGGATCGTCAGCAGGAAGACGAGGCCGAGCGAGGAGGAGAGGGTGGAACGGAAGGAGGGGATGTCGTTGCGGGCGGCGAAGCGTGAGATGGCGGGGAGCGTGGCCGTACCGATGGCGACGCCGAAGATGCCGATGGGCAGTTGCATCAGGCGGAAGGCGTAGTTGAGCCAGGAGACGCCGCCGTTGATGCCGGAGGCGTAGAAGGCGTTAATCATCACGTTGATCTGCACGGCGGCCGTGCCGATGACGGCCGGCCCCATCAGACGCATCACCTGCCGCACGCCCGGGTCGGTAAAACTCAGCACGGGGCGGAAACGGAAGCCGACTTTCCAGAGTGAAGGCAACTGGATGAGGAACTGGAGGCCGCCGCCGATGAGCGTCCCTATGGCCATCCCAATGATGGCCCACTGCGCGGCGGGCGCTGGGATAGCGTTCGGGTCGAGCGGGCTGGCCCAGCCGCCGCCGCTGAGGAAGTAGGCGAACAAAAGTCCGCCGGCAATGGAGCCGACGTTGAACATCGTCGAGGCCGACGCCGGAATGCCGAAGCGCCCTTTAGTGTTGAGCACGCCCATCGCGACGGCGGCGAGGGCGACGAGCAGGAGGAAGGGGAACATGATGCGCGTCAGTGTCACGGCGAGCGCGGCCTTCTCGGGTGAGAAGCCGCCGGCGAGCACGGCGACGATCTGCGGCGAGAAGAAGACGCCGATGAGCGTGATGACGCTCAAGACGACGGCGAGTGCGTTCATCACGAGACTGGCGAGACGCCACGCCTCTTGTTCCGTGCGCTTCTCGGTGTAGTCGGTGAAGGTCTTGACGAAGGCGACGGAGAGCGCGCCCTCGGCGAAGAGGTCGCGCAGGAGGTTCGGTATTTTGAAGGCGATGTCGAAGGCGTCTTTGAGGAAGCCCGCGCCGAAGAGTGCGGCGAAGACGACCTCACGCACCAGCCCGAGGATGCGCGAACCCATCACGGCGAGGCTGACGATGCCGGCCGAGCGCGCCACACTGTGCTGCGGCGCGGGGCGTTGAGGCGACGAGGTTTCAGCGTCCTCTTTAGCAGAGCCGGCAAGCCCGGCGGTTGTCGCCGCTGCTGGCGTCTCCGCTTCGCCGGCGGCCGTGCCGCTCTCCTTGTCGAGTTCTTCGCCGATGACATTCCCGACGAGTTCGCCGTCCGTCGCCTGTGCGGGCGACGTGCGGTCGAGGCACGCGCCCACGTCGCCGTCGGGCTGAGTGTCGGCCGGTGAATCTTTTTTGTCGGCGGGATCGGCGTCGGGAATGCGCTTCATTGTGGGTCGAGTGCGTAGTCTTTGATCTTGGTCAGGAGCGTTTTGTAACTGACGCCCAATGTCTCGGCGGCGCGCGTCTTGTTGCCGCCGTGCGCGGCGAGCGCCTCGGCGATCTTGCGGCGCTCAACCTGACGGGCGGCGCGCTCGGCCGCCTCGGAGAGTGTGCCGGAGAGGTCGAAGACGGCGGCGAGGTCGTCGCGGGTCGCGCGCGCGGCGCGGGGCACGAGGCCGAGGTCGGCGGGCGCGAGAGCGGGCGCGTCGGCGAGGATGCAGGCGCGCTCGACGGCGTTCTCAAGCTCGCGCACGTTGCCGGGCCACGGGTGACGACGGATGGCCTCGACCGCTTCGTCCGAGAGCGTCGCCTCGCGCTTACGCAGCTCGCGCCCGAGTTGGGCGGCGAAGTGGTGTGCGAGAAGCACGGCGTCGTCGTCGCGCTCGCGCAGAGGGGGGATGCGGACGGGGAAGACGGCGAGGCGGAAGTAGAGGTCGCGGCGGAAGGAGCCTTCCTCGGCCGCCCGTTGCAAGTCGCGGTTCGTCGCGGCGACGACGCGGATGTCCACGGGGACGGGGGCGCGCCCGCCGATGCGGTCAACGACCTTCTCCTCGATGACGCGCAAAAGTTTCCCCTGCGCGGCCGTGGGCAGCTCGCCGACTTCGTCGAGAAATACCGTGCCGCCGGAGGCCAACTCGAACTTGCCGGCGCGGCGCTCGGAGGCGCCGGTGAAGGCTCCGCGCTCGTGGCCGAACAACTCCGACTCGATGAGCGTCTCGGGGATGGCCGCGCAGTTGAGGGCGACGAAGGGGCCGGCGCGGCGCGGGCTGAGATGGTGGACGGCGCGCGCGAAAAGCTCCTTGCCCGTGCCGGACTCGCCGAGCAGAAGCACGGTCGTGTCGGTCGTGGCCACGCGCTGCGTCTCGGCGACGGCGCGCTTGATCGCATCCGACTCGCCGACGATGCGCGGGAAGCCGTAGCGGCGCGCCCACTCCTCGCGCAGCAAAACGTTTTCGGTACGCAGCCGCGCCGTTTCCAGCGCGCGGCCGATGAGGAGCAGGAGGTGGTTCGAGTCCACGGGCTTCTGGAGGAAGTCGTGTGCGCCGTCCTTCATGGCCTGCACGGCCTCGTCGATGGAGCCGTAGGCGGTCATCACGACGACGGGCACTTCGGGGTCGGCCGCGCGCGCGGCGCGCAGCACGTCCATGCCGGAGCCGTGCGGCATACGCAGGTCGGTGAGGACGAGGCGGAAGGGGGCGCGGGCGATCTCGGCGGCGGCCTCTCGGGCGTCGGCCGCCTCGGCCACACTGTAGCCGGCGTGCTCCAGCGTCAGGCGCAGCACGCGCCGGAGGCTGTCCTTGTCCTCGACGAGAAGGATGTCAGGCATAAACGAAGCAGAGGTCAGAGGTCAGAGGTTAGAGGTCAGTGAAAGAACATGCCGGCTACTATCACTGACCTCTGACCTCTAACCTCTGACCTCTGCTCTTCCGTGGCGGATGGTAGTGTCGCGCGCGGGGGGTGTCAAGCAGGTGTCCGCAAAGAAAAGAGGCGCTGCCGTTAACGTCAACGGCAGCGCCTCTTTTCTTTGCGGGCTTGAAGAGTGTGTGCGCGGCCTTAGTTCTCGACCACGCCGAGGACGCCGCGGCCGGCGAACTTGAGCGCGTTGGCGATGGCGTCGGGGTCGAACTCGGTGGTGCTGTTGCCGCCGCCGCTGGCGTCGTAGGTAGGGTTGCAGAACGTGTCGGCGTCGGGGTTGTTGGGGTTGAAGCAGGCGACGATGATCGAGCCGCCGATAGTGCCGCCGCCGCCGCCGCTGCGCGTCATCCTTCCTGAGCCGAGCACGAGGATGATGCCGCTAAAATCCGTCCCGCCGTCCGTGTCAAGGTCGCCGGTGACGATCAGCAGGCCGCTGCCTTGATTCCCCGTCCCGAGTGTCACGGCCGCGCCGCCGTAGTTGTCGATAAAGGTCAGCTTGGGAGTGCCGGTCGCGCCCATCTGGGCGGGCGCCGGCATGGTGGTGAAGTAGCGGTCTGCAGACGTGTCTTCGCCCGTGGGCATGGCCTGCTTCCTCAACGTCTCGAGGAAGGCGCGCGCGGCGTCGGGCGTGTCGAGGAAGGATGGCTGCCGCACGTCGTCGCCGAGTTGCCCGACCGTCGCGGGAGTGACCTGCGTCCCGCTGCCCTGAGTGTTGCTGTTCGTGACAGCGGTCGTGGCCGCTCCGTAATTGGTTGTGGAAACGGCGACGGCCGGGCGCGACCCGAGGCCGTCGAAGTCAGACGCGTTCGAGCTGCCGAGGTCGATGGTGATACCGGCGCCGCCGGCCGCGGTGATGGCCGCCGGCGGGTCGAACATGATGGCCGAGCGGCTGACCATCATCTGCAACTGCTTGCGGGCGCCGCGCGGGCCGTAGCCCGTGGAGGTGACGAGCACGTACTTCGGCTCCGCGACCGTGACGGTGGCCGCCAGCGTCGTGTCAGTCCCATTCAGGTTCACTCGGTAGACGGCCGGGTTGCCGGAGGCGGCGGCGGTGAGCGTGTAGGTGCCGCCGTCAGTGAGGACGGAGGGCTGGGTCGGATAGCGGATGACGATGGAGTTGGTGAGCGCCCCGGCGGCGTTACGGGAGATGGAGCCGGTCAGGGTGCCTTCGAGGAAGTCGGTGCTGCTCCAGGGGGCGGTCTGGTTGACGCGGATTCTGATTTTGGGGGAGGAGGTGAAGAAGTCAGTGTCGTCGAAGTCGGTGGCGCCGACGGCTTCGACGACACTGACGATGCCGAGGTCGGACGCCGTCGCCGTGTAGGCCGACGCGAGCGTGGTCTCGTTCTTGGGGACGAATTCGAGCGTCACCCGATTGGCGCCGGTGGCGTCCGTCACCGTGAGCCTCGTGTTGCCGTTGGTCGTCGAGGCGGTCACGCCGCCGCTGACGGCCGGCGCCGTGAACGTCCCCGTGGTTGAGAAGACCATGCGGTCCTGGTCGTAGGGGTCGGTGATGACGACGCTGTAGGCCATGCCGGTGAGCGGCGAGTAGGTCGCCGCGTTACCGAGGACGATGCGGTCGCGGGCGGCGAGGCCGGCGTTCGTCGGGTAGTTGTACTGGAGCCAGCGCGAGAGGCGCGAGTCCGCGGAGGTGTCGCCGCCCAGCGTGTCGTTCGAGTCGGCAAGGCTGAGGGCGCGGGTGAAGGTCATCGTCTGCCCGGCGGACAGGGCGGGGCTGGCGGCGACGTTGCCGCGCAGGACATTGAGCGCCCCCTGAAGTCCCGACTCGGCGGCGTAGTAGGCCTGCTGCTCGGGCGTCGAGTCGATGGCGCCCGTGGCGGACATCATGGTGCTAAAGATGAGCGAGCCGCCAGCCGCCAGCAGCAGCGTCGAGATCAGGAGCGTCATGACCAGGGCCGCGCCGCGCTCGCCGCGGCGGTGGGTGGCGTGTGGCTTCAGGGTGGTGTGTTTCATATCGGCCTCGTCGATTCCGTTGATGATTAATAGCCGGTCAAGTCTCCGTTGCGGAGCGACACTTCGCTCATGACCTGCGTGCGCGAGGCCGGCTGGTAGCCGGGGGAGCTGGGGTTGCCGACCGTGGGGAGCAGGACGCCGATGGTGAGGCGCACCTTTTTCGCCAGGTCGGGGGCGACTTCCGCGTCGTCCTCATCGAGGTATTCGATTTCCAGCGAATCAACGCGGTCGGCCAGCGGCGACGGCGGGACGCCGGAGTTCACGTCGTGGCGGTAGATCAGTTTCTCGACCCCGTTGTCGATGATGGAGAAGATCAGGTCTTCGTCGGCGTCGGTGGTGGCGTTCTGCGCGCCGGCCCCGCCGAAGCTGTTGAGGTTGGCGCGGACGCGGATGCTATTGGCGTTGGAGTCGGCGGCGACGATGCCGTTGCCGGTGAGGCCGAAGCCCGAGTTGGCCACCTCGCGCGAGAGGATGTTGAGGCCGCGCTGGGCGTCGGCGATGGCCTCCACGCGGACGTGCTCGCGGGAGCGGATGCCGAAGGCCTCGGCCAGCAGGATGCTGGCCATGCTCATCACCGTGAGCGTGAGGCCCATGGCGATGATCAGCTCGATTAAAGAGAAGCCGGCCTCGCGGCCTCGCCCCTGCTGCTGCTGTTGCGCCCGTTTCATGTGGCCTCCTGATTCCTGCGGGGTGGGTGGGCTCGCGACTCCTAGTTCGGCCCCATGTCGTTCGAGGCGCGCTGGGTGACGAGCGTCACGGCGCCGCTGCTCCAATGCTTATCCGACAACCCTCGCGGGGTGACGGTGACGGTGATCGTCTTGCGGCGCGGCGTGCCGTCGATGACGAGTTCGTTGGTCGTGATGGTCATCGTCACGTCGAAGCGGCGGAGGTCTGTCCCTGAGGAGCCGCGCTCGACGGCGCCGGTGTGCGCCGCGGCGAGGGCTGCCGTCAGGTCGGCGTAGGCCGTGCTGCGGACGATTTCGACCTTCTGCTGCGCGACGGCGTAGGCGCTCGCCCGGTCGCCCGCCCCCTGGTTATAGTTGACGGCGAAGGCGAACACCGTGACGACGCCGAGGCCGGCGATCATCATGATGAGGAGCGAGATGCAGATCTCGATGAGTGTGAATCCGCCCTCCCCACCGCGCCCACGGCGCGCGCCCTGCGCTACTGTTGCAGACATCGATCCTGCCCTCCTCAGAGTGTGCTTACGGGACGACGTTGACATCGACATTCGCCTTGACGCTCGGGTCGCAGCCGGCGACGAATGTGACCTTGGCCGTGTAACCCTTGTAGTTGTTGATGGAACTGAGTGTGTACGTATGGACGTTGCCGGAAGTCTGGAGGAGCGTGACGGTGACGCTCACATTGTCGCTGCTGGCGGTGATGGTCGTCGTACCAGTCACGGTGACGTCAATCGTCGCCGAGTGGTTCTTCTTAACATTCATCGACGACGAGGCGGCCGTGATCGAGCAGGTGGGCGTTATGCCTGTCGTGGTGCCCGTCGTCGTCCCCGTGGTGGCGCCTGTCGTGGTGCCCGTGGTAGCGCCGGTCGTCGTGCCCGTCGTCGTGCCGGTGGTCGTCCCGGTCGTCGTGCCTGTGGTGGCGCCGGTCGTCGTGCCGGTCGTCGTGCCCGATGTCGAGCCGGTGGTTGTGGTCGTCGCGTCGCCGGTGGTCGTCGATGTGCTGGATGTCGAGCCGGTGCCGCTCGTCGTCGAGCTGGTGCCGCCCGTCGTCGTTGTCGTCGTGCTGCCGCTCGTCGTGCTGGTGGGGATGGCCGAATTTATCCCGGAGCCGGGAGCGATGGCCGTGGAGTCGGGAGACGCGAGCACGATGACTTCGCGCCCGACCGAGACCTCGCCGTTGATGGTCACACTGACGACTTCCTCCTCCTCCGAGCTGTTGGTCAGGGTGATGCGCGCGTCGGCGGTGGTGCGGCCGCGCCAGTTGAAGCCGATGGCCGGCGGGAGTGGGTCGTTGGTGATCTTGATGCCGTCAGGGAAGGTGAAGTTGCGCGTGGTGGTGGCGCCGCTGCCGGCGAAGTCCATCAGCACGCTGTAGGTGTTCGCGCTGGTGAGCGTCACCAGGGCCTGGCCGCCCAGCTCGTGGCGGCGGATGGAGTCGAGGCGGGCTTTCTCGATGTGGGCCGCCAGCTCGCGCGCCGCCCCGACGAGTCGCACGTTGTCGCGCGCGCGCGCCATCGTCATTACGGCCAACGCGGCGACGATGGTGACGACCGCGACGACGATAATTACCTCGATGGCCGTGAAGCCGCCTTCCGAGCGCCGACTCTTCCGCGCGGTGTCGGCCCCGTCACTTTTAACTTCAAGCATTATCCGCCTCCAGCCAGCGTCTTCGATTGCGTGTGCCCGGCGCGGCAGCGCGGGCGCTATCTCACGTCCGGCACAGTTTGCAAAGACGGTGCCACCGCGGAAGAGTCGATTATCCGGCCAATTCAGCGTCGGGGAGCGGCGGGGCGTTGATCGAGGCGTTACGGATGGTGACAGGCGTGGGTAGCCGAGTTCATAGAGGGGAAGGCAGAGGGGAAGGCAAAAGTAAAAAGGCAAAAGGCAAAAGTGAAGAGGCGACGTGCGTTCTCACTTTTGCCTTTTGCCTTTTTACTTTTGCCTTAATTCGACTCGGGTTCGTACTCCTCGGAGTTCTTCGCCGTCTGGTATTCCGTATCGGAGAGGCGCATGGCGAGGGCTTGGGGCACGTAAGGGAATAGCGCGGGGCCGCCGTGGGCGAGTTGTAGGTTGTAGAGGAGTTGATCCTGTGCGCCGCGGAAGCGCGCGACGCTGCCGCGCTGGTTGAAGATGACGAAGTAGAGCGTCTTGCCGTCGCGCGCGCGCAGTTGGCCGACGAGGGCGCTGGCGCCGCCGTCGGTGCGCGTGAGCGTGCCGGTCTTGGCGATGATGCTGCCGCGCGAGGGATGGTGGGCGAATCGCTTTGAGAGCGTGCCGGGGTCGATGCCGGCGACCGGCATGATGTCCGAAGCCTTCAGTCCGTGCTCGTCAAGCTCTTCGAGCAGTTCGCGATAAATCCTGAGCATGTTGCGCGGCGAAAGACGGTTGACGCCGAGGCCGCTCGTCGAAGACAGACGCACCTCGCCGGGCGGTATCTGAAGCTCTGTCTGGAGGAAGCGTTCGAGACCGGCCGGGCCGCCGAGCGTGTCGCCGAGGCGTTCGGCCATGAAGTTATTCGAGTAGCAGAGCAGCACCTTGAGCACGTCTTCGAGCCGGCTCGAACGGTGCGTCAACAGAAGCTGCGCGCCCGCCGGCACCGAGTCCACATAGACGGCGCCCATCACGGCCACGCTCGGCGTAGTCACAAGGGCCTCCGCATCTTTGAGCGCCACGCGCTCGTCGCTCCAAGCGCGGACGGCGGCCGCGGGCCGGCGCGTCGAGTCGAGGGTGTCGTAAAGCCGCTCGCCCGAGCGCAGGGCCGACGCGCCGAAGTTCATCGTGAACTTCGGCGCGATGACGAGATCGCCGGTGACGGTGCGGACGCCGATGTGGTTCAGCTCGCGCGCCAGCGCCACGGCGTGCTGGTAATGGAAAGACGGGTCGCGGCCCGAGATGATGAGGTCGCCGGTGATCGTGCCGGTCGTGCGGTCGAAGGCGCCGGTAGACCAGACGGCGGTCGGGAAGCGGTGGTCGGCGCCGAGCGTGCGGAGCGCCTGGAGCGCCGTCGCCAGCTTAACGGCCGACGCCGGGTTGTAGGTCTGATCCGCACCCTGCTCGATGATGAGGTCGCCGTCGTCGTCTTCGACGAGGATGCCGTGCCTGAAGATTGTCGGGCGGGCGGCGGCCTGCGCCGAGACGCCCTCGAAGGGCGGGGGCGTCGGCGTCGGCAGTGCCTCGGGCGTGGCCAGCGCGACGGGCGCGGGCACGACGACCGTGCGCGGCCGCTGCTGCTGTTGCGACGACGATGCGCTGCCGACCTGTGCGCTCGCTGGAGCCGCGCCACTGAGCGGCGCGGCCAGCATGACGATGGCGAGAACTAATTTTTTGATTTGTGACCTGCCCATGTGCTCGACCTCGGCTCGAAGGTGCTCCGCTCGAACGGCGCGCATCATAGCACACCGCACGACGACGCTCGGTTCCAAAATCCGCGCGCGAGCGTCGGAGGGAGAGCCAACTCCTTAGATGCACCCGTGCATCGTACCGGATGTATTCATCCGGTAAGCGTCCTAAACGGCCAAAGCAACTTTCATTCCGACGAGTCGTCCCGCGGGGCCGTTGAAAAAACTGTTCCTTTAATGTGTCGGAGGCGTGCGTTGACAACGCCGAAAGCCCGCTCCTAAAATCCGACGCGTCGGAAGCGAGTCGCCGCCACGCCCCTTTCTATTCAGCCATGCCCCGAGAACCGAAGCCCGTCACCGTCGAGGCCATCCGCGCCACGCACCGCGAGCGTGCGCCGGAGATACGCCTGCGTCTCTCGGAGTTTCGCGCCGTCTGGGAGCGGGGGACGGACGCGCGCCTGTGGGAGGAGATGGTCTACTGCATCTTCACGGCCGGCGCTTCGGCGCGCATGGGACTGCGCTCGGTCGAGGCCGTCAGGCCGCTGCTCGACGACGGCGCACACGACGACCTCGCCGGCGCACTCTCGGGAGTCCACCGCTACCCGCGCGCGCGCTCCGGCTACGTCGTCACGACGCGCGACTTCCTGCGGCGCGACTGCTCCTTGCGTCTGCGTGAGCGGCTGGAAAGTTTTTCCGACCCCGTGGAGCGGCGCGACTGGCTGGCGCGCGAGCGCGGCATCAAAGGTCTCGGCTACAAAGAGGCGAGCCACTTCCTGCGAAACGTCGGACTCAGCGGCTACGCCATCCTCGACAAACACATCCTGCGCTGCCTCGCCGAAGTTGGCGTCATCGATTCGCCGCAGCCGCCCGCGACGCGCGCCCGATACCTCGCCGCCGAGGAGCGCCTGCGCGCCTTCGCCCGGCAGCTCCGCATCGACTTCGACGAACTCGACCTCGTGCTCTGGTCTATGAAGACGGGGGAGATACTGAAATGAAGGATGAGGGCGGAGGGATGAGGGATGAACAAGATTGAGTGTGTGGCTCATCGACGCTAACACTCAGTCCGGTTCATCCCTCATCCTTCATCCTTCATCCCTTCGGAGTTTTGCCATGAGACTCAATCGACAGATTTCGGCCGGCGGGTTCATCGCGCTGGCGGTGTGTGCGGCGGTGCTCGTCGCGGGCGAGTGGGCGGGGGCGGCGGCGGCCCGGGCAGGGGACAAGAATCTTCGGAGGGCTGAGAAGGCGCTGCGCGCGGGCGAGTTCGAAGTCGCCGAGAAGTTGTTCCGCGAGATGGTGACGAAGGACAAGGGCGACGCGGGCGCGCGCCTCGGCCTGAGCCACGCGCTCCTCAAGCAGCGCAAGCATCAGGACGCCTACGACCACGCGGCGCGTGTCGTGGCCACTGACCCGCTGTCGTACCGCGCACACTCCCTGCTCGGCTCGGCGCTGCTCGGCGCGGGCGACTTCCGTCTCTCGGTCGAGGAGTTTCGCACGGCCCTCGGGCTTAAGGACGACGACGCGATGGCCATCGCCGGCCTCGCGATGGTTGACTTCTACGAGAACCGACTTCAGGCGAGCCTCAACGGCCTGCGCCGCGCCACCTCCATCAGCCCCGACGAGCCTGACTTCCAGTTCAACCTCGGGCAGATTGCCGCCCGCTCCGAACGCTACGCCGAGGCCGCCAACGCCTACGAGCGGTTTCTGCGTATCGCCCCGCTCACCGACGCCGACCGGCGCGCGCGCATCCGCGGCCTCATCGACTTCCTGCGCTACCTCGGCACGCAGAACGAGCTGATGCAGACCGGCGGCCCCGCGCGCAGCGTCGTCCCCTTCGAGCTGGTCAACAACCGCCCCATCGTGCGTGTGAGGATCAACAACTCGAAGGAGACGCTGCGCTTCGTCGTGGACACGGGCGCGGGGATGTGCGTCATCGCGGCGGGCGCGGCCGAACGCCTCGGTCTGCGCGCGGTCGCCCGCGGCGGCATGGCCCGCGCCATCGGCGGGCGCTTCGAGATCGTCTACGGCTTCCTCCAGTCGATGCACGTCGGCGACACGCGCGTCTCGAACGTGCCGGTCTACATCCGCCACTTCGAGCGTCAGCAGGAGTCGGTGGACGGCTACCTTGGCCTGTCGCTCATCTCGAAGTACCTGACGACCGTGGACTACGGCGCGCGGGAGATGTTGATGCTGCGCGACGACGCCTTGCCCAAGTACGACCCGGCGCAGCCGCCCGCCGGCGCGGAGGTTCCGATCCGCGTCACTTCGAGCGGCTTCTGGAGCGGCGAGATCAGGATCGGCGAGATAGAAAGGGCAGCCAACTTCATCATCGACACGGGCGCCACCACGTCCGTCGTCTCGCAGGCGTTCGCCGACCGTGAGGCGATGTCGCGCTTCGCGCAGCCCGGACACATCCGCGTCTACGGCGCGGCCGGCGTCACCGAGAACGTCCAGACACTACGGCTTCCGCGCGTCCACCTCGGGCCGCACGCTCACGAGGGCGTGTCGGCGGCGGTGCTCGACATGGAGCCGATCAACGAGACCGCCGGGTTCGAGCAGACCGGCATCGTCGGCGGCAACCTCCTGCGCCACTACCGCGTCACCTTCGACTTCGCGCGCTCCGTGGTGCGTCTGGAGCCGCTCGTCTCCGCGCCGAAGGAGGAGCGCACGACGGCGGCGCCCGTCGTGACGAGTCAGCCATGAAGCAGAGCATCTATCTGGAGACCTCGGTCGTCGGCGCCTACCTCGATAACGGCGAGCCGTTCCGGCGCGACCTCACCATCCGCTGGTGGGAGCACGAGATGTCGGAGTATCGCGCCGTCATCTCGCCGCTCGTCACGAGGGAGCTGGAGCGCGTCCCGGAGCCGCACCGCACCGGGTATCTGAAGCTCGCGGGCGCGCTCGAACGGGTCGATCTCACTGACGAGGCGACCATTCTCGCCGAAGGCTATGTCGCGCGCGGCATCTTCCACCGCAAGTATCTCGGCGACGCCCTGCACGTCGCCGTCGCCTCCTTCCACAAAATCGATTATCTGGTGACGTGGAACTTCGGCCACCTCGCCAACGTGCGCCGCCAGGCGCGCATCCGTCTCTTCAACACCGCCGCCGGATTCTTCGTCCCGATGATCGTCACGCCGGAGTTCTTAGTTTCGGAGTTAACTGAAAAAGGTGACAAGTGACAGGTGACAAGTGACAAGATTAAATTCTTGCTTTAACTTGTCACTCGTCACTTGTCACTTGTCACTGT
>DASVES010000046.1:0-2398 GCA_036380435.1 Pyrinomonadaceae bacterium
CAGCTCAGGCTCCGCACCTCCGGCAGATAAGAACGGAGTGATAAGTGATGAGTGATAAGTGATAAGAAGGGGGAAGCAGGGCTTTTTCTTATCACTCATCACTCATCACTTATCACCTTCTCTCTCATGTCAATCGTCACCCTGCTCACCGACTTCGGGACGGCCGACTATTTCGTCGGGGCGATGAAGGGGGCGATACTCTCGGCCGACCCGTCGGCGCAGCTTGTCGATATCACGCACGACATCCCACCGCACGACATCGAGGCCGCGGCCTTCACGCTGCTCGCCGCCTTCGAGAGTTTTCCCGCGGGCACGGTTCACCTCGCGGTCGTCGATCCCGGCGTCGGCTCCGAGCGGCGCCCCATCGCCATTGAATCACGCGAACACCTCTTCGTCGGGCCGGACAACGGCGTGTTCGGACACGTCTACGAGCGCCTGAAAAATTTCCGCGTCTTCCATCTCACCAACGACGACTACTTCCGCCGCGACGTGAGCACCACCTTCCACGGCCGCGACATCTTCGCGCCCGTCGCCGGCGCACTCTCGCGCGGCGTCCCCGCCGACGCGCTCGGCCCGCCCGTCACGGACGCCGTCCGCCTCGCGCTCGCCGCCCCGCGCCGCCTCGACGACGGCACGCTCGAAGCCTCCGTCATCCACATCGACCGCTTCGGCAATCTCATCACCAACATCACCCCGCGAGACCTGCCCGACGAGGCCATCCACCGCGGCGCGCGTCTCCGTATAGGCGAACGCGACATCAAATCCTTCCGACACTTCTTCGCCGAAGACGACGCGGCCGCCGGCGAGCCGTTCGCCATCTGGGGCAGCGCCGGCCTCCTCGAAATCGCCGTCTACCGCGACTCCGCCGCCCGCCTCCTCGACGCGCGCCGCGGGCAGAAAATCATCGTGAATGGTAAATCGTAAATCGTGAATCGTGGTCGAGTGAGAGCCTGGCTTGTGCGATAAAGCGTAAGTCGCGCCGCGGTCAACCCAATCGATTTACGATTTACGATTTACCATTCACGGTTTTTTTTGCTATTGTCGGGCCACATCACAACTTGAGGGACTGAACACAATGGATAAGTCAGAAGAGAAGACGGGCGGCGCCCCGAAAGGCCCGGCCGGACTGGAGGGCGTGGTCGCCGCGCAGTCTTCCATCGGCGACGTTGACGGCGTGCAGGGTCGTCTCATCTATCAGGGCTACGACATCCACGACCTCGCCCGCAACTCCACCTTTGAAGAGACCATCTACCTGCTCTGGCACGGCCGACTTCCGAAGCGCGACGAGCTGGACGACCTGCGCCGCCAGTTCGACGCCAACCAGACGCTCCCCGCCGAGGTGCTCGACATCATGCGCCGCTTCCCGCCCGGCGCCGAGCCGATGGACTCCCTGCGCACGGCCGTCTCGGCGCTGGCCTTCTACGACACGGGCGCGCGCGACCTCTCGCGCGAGGGCGCGCTCCGCACCGCCACGCGTCTGACGGCGCAGTTTCCCGTCGTCGTCGCCGCCATCGAGCGCCTGCGCCGGGGCGAGGAACTGGTCGCGCCGAAGCCGGGTCTCGGCCTCGCCGCGGGCTTCCTCCACATGCTCAAGGGCGAGGAGCCGAACGAACGCGAGGCGCGCATCTTCGACGTGTGCCTCGTCCTCCACGCCGACCACGAATTGAACGCCTCGACCTTTACGGGCCGCGTCGTCGCCGGCACGCTCGCCGACATGTACGGCGCGGTGACGGCCGCCATCGCCGCCCTCTCCGGCCCGCTCCACGGCGGCGCCAACACCAACGTGATGAAGATGCTCCTCGAGATCGGGAGCGTGGAGCGCGCCGAAGAGTGGATGATGGACGCGCTCGCCAATAAGAAGAAGATCATGGGCTTCGGCCACCGCGTCTACCGCACGGAAGACCCGCGCTCCGTCCACCTGCGCGACTTCGCGCGCGAACTCGGCGAGGCGCGCGGCGACACGCGCTGGATCGACATCCTCGACCGCCTGCGCGAAGTGATGTTCCGCGAGAAGAAGCTCTACCCGAACGTCGATTACTACTCGGGCGCGGCCTATCACATGATGGGCATCCCCCTCGACCTCTTCACGCCCATCTTCGCCGTCAGCCGCATCTCCGGCTGGACGGGCCACATCCTCGAACAGTACGCCAACAACCGCCTCATCCGCCCCCGCGCCGAATACACCGGCGCCCGCGACCTCAAGAACGTGCCAGTTGACGAGCGGTAGCCAGCGACACACCAAGAAAAGAACGTGCCGCCGGACGCGCTTTTACATGAGCGCAACTCCGGCGGCACATTTGTTTGTCTAACGCTCTAATTAACTCGCGCCGACGAGCAGCATTCAATGCTACACCGCAAGGAGAAATATAAAGGGACGCTATGACAGGGTCAGGTTATA
>DASVES010000047.1:0-6573 GCA_036380435.1 Pyrinomonadaceae bacterium
TGTCCGTGGTCAGTAGTCCGTTGTCAGTTGCATGTGTGGCCCGGCTTGACCCTTGCAATACAAGCGACGAGTTGCCGGACGAAAACAACGAACCACTGACTACTGGCCACGGACAGCTTTTCACTCTTCCGCGTTGTCGCCGCCCTCGACGAACGCGCCTTCTTCCACGTCCCACGCGCCCGAACGGTTGCCGCTCAAATCGCTTTCGTTGACGCGCGCCGCGCCGCCCGCCGCGACTCTAATGCCGGCCTCGCCGTTGTCTTTGACCTGACATCCGAGCACAGCGGCCAGCGAGCCGTCGCCTATCGAGACGCCCGCGCCGGCGTTAAGCGTCACGCCGCATTCCTGAATCAAAGCCTGTCCGCCCTCGCGGATAAAAACGCCCGCGCCGCGGCCCTCGTGAATCTGGCAGCGCAGGGCCGTCAGTTGGCCGAGCGTCTTCACGGCGACCTCGGCCGCGCGGTGTCCGTGGATGTCGCAAGCCTCAAGCGTGGCGTCGCCGCCTCCGTGGACGAAGACGCCGGAGTTGTCGCCCTCGTAGATTCGACAGGCACGCGCCGAAAGCCTCGCGCCTTCGCTGACGCCGACGCCCGCCAGCCGATTCCCGTAAATCTCACACTCCTCCAGCACCCCGCGCCCTTCGCCCCACGACGCGACCCCGGCGTTCGCGCCGCCGTAAATTTTGCTGCGCCGCACGGCGGGGTCGGCCCCCGCGGTGATGGCGACGCCGACGTTCGAGTGGCCGTGTATCTCACAGTCTTCGACGCTTCCGCGCGCGCCGTCGAAGAAGTAGAGGCCCGAGTCGGCCCCGTCTGAAATCCGGCAGCGGCGAATCAGCGGCTCGGTGGAACGTCCGTGGACGGCGACGCATGAAAGCGTTTCTGACGTGATACGACAATCTTCGAGCAGGAGTCGCCCCTGCTCGATGTCCACGGCGAAGACGCCCTCGCCACTCCCCGCGACCCCTTGAAGCGTCAGCCCCGCGACGCGCGCTTGAGCGCCGCGCATCCGTAGACAACTCGCCGCGGCGCTCCTGATGACGATCTTCTCCACGGGGCCGTCGCCGACAATCTCGACGTGCTCATCAATGATCACGCCCTCTTCATACACGCCGGGTCGGACGAGCAGGCGCGCGCCGGCCGCGGCGTTCTCAAGCGCCTCCCCGATACTCACGTAATCGCCGCTTCCGTCCGCCGCGACGACGATGGGCGTGAGCGCTGAAGACGCGGCCGTGACGACGTGTGGCGTGTTCGTGGCGACTCGCGGCGCTGCGTCCGGCGCGGGCGTCGCCGTCGCGGCGTCTGCTTCCGCGCGGGCGACGGTTGGCGATTCAAGAGTCTTCAACTCGTCGTCCGAAACAACGCCGAGGGCCAGCGCCCACGAGTTGACCGCCCACGTGGCGGCCTCTTCGGTAATGGCGACGTGATCGCACAGCCGCCGGGCGAGACGCCCGAGCAGCGCCGCGCGCGGCGTGCCCCGTTGCGGCGTCAACAACTCGGCCGCGGCGTGTTCCTCGGCGGCGCTCGTGAGGGCGGAAATCTCGCGCCGATGCTCGCCGCAGTAATCGCGCAGCAACGCCTCACAGCGGCGCGGCTCTCCGGCCAGACCGCGACCGTGACGCGACACCAGCTCGACCAGCTTCAGGCGCGGCGCGTCATCCATCATGGCGTCGTGCCGCCCTGGCGATACTCTTCGATGGCCTTCAACTCGCTCTCGCCCACTTCCTCCAGATGCTTGAGCCAGCGCGCCCTGTGGGGCCGGAGCGCACGGGCCAGCGCCTCGGCGATTGCCAGATTGCGGAACCACTTTTTGTTAGACGGGACGACGAACCACGGCGCGTCCTTCGTGCCGCACAGGCTGAGCGCGTCCTCGTAGGCGGCCGTGTAATCGTCCCAGTGCTCGCGCTCCTTCCAGTCGCCGACGGACAGCTTCCAGAACTTGGTCGAGTCCTGTTCGCGCTTGCGGAGCCGCTTCTCCTGTTCTTCGCGGCTGATGTGCAGGTAGAACTTGAGGATGATGGTGGACGCGTCAGCGAGCAAACGCTCGAAGTTGTTGATGTGTTCGTAGCGAGCGCGCCACGTCTTTTCGGGGACGAGCTTGTGGACGCGCGCGATGAGCACGTCTTCGTAGTGCGAGCGGTTGAAGATTTTGATGTGGCCGGCGGCGGGCGTCTGTGCGTGGACGCGCCAGAGGAAGTCGTGCGCCAGCTCCTGCTCGGTCGGCGCCTTGAACGAAGACACGTCGCAACCCTGCGAATTCAAAGGCCCCGTGACGCTCTTGATGGCGCCGTCCTTGCCGCTCGTGTCGCGGCCCTGCAACACGACGAGGACGCTTTTTCGACTGGCGGCGTAGAGAAGCTCCTGCAACTCGACAAGCTCTTCGATCAACTTGTCAGTCTTCTCTTCCGCCTCTTCGCGCTTCAGACCGCCCGTGTCGTCAGGGTCGAAATCACGTAGTTTGATCTTCTTGCGGCCCGGTTCGATGTGGTGTGCGTATGCCATGCTTACGTTTTTCCTTCGGCGGGCGCTCCGCTCGGGGCGTTCGCGGCTTGGGCCTTTGGCGACGCCGACGCCGCTTGCGTCTCATCGACCGCGGCCGACGCCGTCTCCTTTTGCTCGGGCGCCGCCGGCACGCCTTCGACCGTGAGGGGAAGCTTTTGCAGGGCGTCCATGCGACAGACGACGGACACCGTGGTGTCGTCGCCGCTGCCCGTGCGGGTCGCCTCTTCGAGCCATCCCTTGAGGCTCGCGTTGACGGAGTCGAGGCCGTCGGCTCGCATCATCTCAAGGAGGTCAGCGCCGACTTTGAGAAAGCCCGCTTCGTCGGAGAACGAGTTGGCGTAGCCGTCGGTCGAGAGCAGGATGAGCGCGGGGCGCTCGTTGGTGAGCGGTTGCAGGCGTGAGCGAAAATTCTTCTCGGCGTCGGGCGTACACAGCGAAGTGGTCTCGTTGGCGAAGAGGCGCGAGTCGCCGGGCAGGGCTTTAGTGACCTCGCCCGATTCGGAGACGGTGATGATTTCGCCGTCGCCGAGTTGCAGGTAGAGGATGAACGACTCTTCGACGGCCACCGTCAACGAAGTCGCGCCGTAGGCGATGAGCGGGTTGTCTTCGACGAGCCGGCGCGCGCGCGCGTCGTCCTTCTTCTCCAGCGTGTCGAGTTCTTCCGCTGTGAAGGGCCGCGTCTTGAGATCGGCCTCGACCGCCTCGCGCCAACGGCGGACGAACTCCGCGGGCACGCGTTCCTTCAACTCGCCCTCCATCCCGGAGAGGTCGAGCGGGCCGCGCCGCTCGTCGAGAAATTCGCCGACGAGTTGCGCGGCCCGCCGAACGGCGAAGCGCGAGCCGCGGTCGCTGCGGAAGCACTTGTCGCTCCCGTGCCCGTCGGACACGGAGACGACGAGCGGCAGCTCCCGGCCCGACTCACGCACCTGAAAGATGGCGTCCTGATTCGGAATGCCGGCGCGCAGGTGCGACGCGCCGGGCACGGTCTCGCCGATGACCCGCCACTCGGGCCGACTCTGTGTATCAGTCATGCGCTCGGCTCCTTACCAGACGTCGTCGATGGTCTTCTGGTTATCCGCGTCGGTGTCGGCCGGCGTCTGAGCGCCGCCCGGCGCGGCGGCGGCCTGTGCGCTGGGTGTCGCGGCCACGGGGATGGGCACGCTCGGCGGGGGAGTGGCCGCCCCCACGGGCGTGTCCGCGCCGGCGGCGGGCGAGGAGGCCGACTTGAGCACGGCCGTCGAGGCCCACTTGATGTGCTTGACGAGCGCCTCGGGGCTGTTGGCCGCCAGCGGCTTCAGCTCCGAGTTGCCGATGAACTCCTGCAAGACTTCGTCGTTGGCGTCGCGCCCGATGGAGATGGCGATACGCACGGCCTTCTTGCCCCACGGTTCATTCAACAGCGCCTTGAGTCCGGCGTCGTAGTCGTCGGTCGGCTGTCCGTCGGAGATGAGCACGAGGACGGGCGGCAGGGCGCGCTCGCTCATCGGCGGCATCTTGAGTTGTTCGGCGACGAGTTGCAGAGCCTTGCCCATGTCGGTCTCGCCGTCGGCCACGAGGTCAGTCCACGCGAAGTCGGCCACGGGCGTGGGCTGCGACAGATGCCACTGCGCGCCGTTGGAAAACTTGACGGCGCGCACCAGGACCTGCGCGTTCGGGTTGTCCTCGGCCACCTTACGCATGTGCGGGATGGCCTCGCGGATGGCGGTGTTGAGCGCCTGAATTTTTCCGTCCTGCTCCATCGAGCCGGAGCTGTCGGCGATCCAGATGAAGTGAAGCGGCCTCGATGCGAGTTCGCCGCCGGGTCGTCTGCTCATAGTCTTTTCTCCTTTTATCTTCTCGTTATTGTCTCGTCTCAAATCTGACGGAAACTAACTGCGCCGTCCGAGTCCGTGCCCGACTCCGCGGCGCGACCTTCGGCCGACGGCCGACCGCGGCGGCGACGGGCCGCGCGCGACGGGCGCGGCGCACCTATTTCGTGAAAGGGGAATCGGAAACAATATACCAGACCGACGGCGCGCGCCCTCCTCTTCACGTCGTCGTCTTCACGGCGACATCGCCGGCGGCGTCTCGTTGACCCTGCGCTGTTGTTCTTCGCGCAGGACGGAGACGACGAAGGGCACGCCCAGAAACAGCGCCACCGACAGCAGCACCAACAGGAGGCAGCCGATGGTGCAGCCGCGCAACGACCGGCCGCGCCTTCGCCGCGCGTGGGGATCGGGCGACGCGCCGCGCGGCGGAGCTTGCTGCTGCTGCTGCTGGGCCATGCCCGTCTGCGACGGAGCATTCGAGCGCGGCCCCGAGCGCACAACCCAATTACTAAACGGCCCGCGTCCCGCGCGCTGCCGCTGCGGCGGCGGTGGCGCCGGCAGCGGTGGCAACGGCGACGTTCGTCTGCCCGCCTGTCGTGTGGCGGGCGGGGGCGGCGCAGTCTGTGAAGTCTGTGAAGTCTGTGGCGTCGGCCGCGCGACGTGCGGCTGTCGCGACTGTGTCGCGACGGGAGGCGTTGCGCGCGCGGGTTCGCCGGCAGTCTTCTCCGCGTCGTCTTCGCCGAATGTCGGAGGCGGGGGCGGGGCGGCGGCTTTAACCGTTTGCCTTTGCCTGTCCTGCAACTCGGCGTCCGTGACCACGCCGAGCGCCAGCGCCCAGGAGTCCACGGCCCAGCGCGCGGCCTCCGCGGTCAGGGCGAGTTGCTCTTCCAGACGCCGCGCCAGACGCGCCAGCAGCAGCCCACGAGGCATCGAGCCTTGCGCCGCCAGCAGGTCGAGCGGCACGTGCTGCTTGAGCGCGCTGATGAGGATGTTGATCTCCCGCCGGTGCGCCCCGCACAGGTCGCGGAGCAGGCCCTCGCACCGACGCGCGTCGCTGCACAGGCCGGGGCCGTGCCGGGCGACGAGGTCGCGGAGCGTCTGGCGCGGCACGTCACTCATGCGCGTTTCAGTTTCATCCGAACAGCCAGCCCAACAGCGTTAGCAACACACTCAGGACGATGGAAAGCAGCAGCATGGAAGTGACGGGGATGAACACCCTCGTATTCCTGCCGCTGTAGCGAACGTCTCCGGGAAGACGGCCAAACTTTGAAAGACGCCCGCCGAAGGCCAACAGCCCCAACAGCGCCAGACCGACACCCGCCACGACGGCGACGATCACCAGACTTGATCCGAACAAGATAAGACACTCCTCGTACACATAGATTTGCCCCGGCCACGGAAGGCAACCGCTGAGCCAGATGCATGAAGTCGCCGCTTCTGTCCGGCGCCGCACACCCGTCAGCCAGCCGCGCGGCCCGATTTCGTGGCCGATTCGCGTGAAGGCCGTCAGCCTCGCTCCTCGTCCCCAATCGAAGCCGGCGCAGTAGACATACTGAAACGGTACAGGCCGCGCCCGTAGTCCAGACCTCGGTTTGTCTCAAACCTCGGTCGATGTGAGCGATTGTGGCCCGGCGTCTTTCGCAGGCGCGGGAGGGCCGCGCCGGGGAGTCTTATCTTGTCGTTCACACAGCCTCCCTTGGCCGGCGCGCAGCGTACTTTTCGCCCCCCTCAGTCATCTATAAATGTACAGGCTCGACGAGTCTGGGTCTCGACTTTAAGACCCACCCGCCGGGCCATTTTTTTATATTCAGGGGGAGGCGGCCGTTGAAAGAAAAAAGGACGCGCTTAGAGATTCTGCTGGCCCTCTCAGTGATGGCCTTCGCGGCCGCGCTGTTGCTGTTCGGCTCCCGAGGCCCGGCGCGCCGCGGGGCCGTCGGCTCGGCTTTCGTCCCCGCACCCACCTCGGCGGCGGCCGCGGAGTTCAGCCCGTGGAAGCTGGCGTCGAGGATGGTGACGGAGGAGCGCGGCGAGCCGACGGGCAGACAGGCGAAGGTCGAAGTCCCCGGACAGCTCCGCCACTACAGCGACACGCGCCGCTTCCTCGCCATTCAGGTGGCCGAGTGGAAGGAGCACGGCGTCGCCACGCCCCACGACTACGCCGACCTCGCCGCGCTCATCCGCGCCGGCGAGCTGGTCGAAGTCCCGACCGTGGGCGACAGCTACGTCCTCTTCGGCGTCGGCGGCAGCGCCGACAAGCAGCTCTT
>DASVES010000048.1:0-4648 GCA_036380435.1 Pyrinomonadaceae bacterium
GAGGGCCGACGAGGCTACCGACATGCCGATGCACATCCAAGCCCAATAGTCCGGGTATCGCCTCTCGGGCGGGGCAAACTAATAGAACCATACGACCGAAAACATCTGGTATTGATAAGAGGCAGACCGCCGCGCTACATAGGAAGCCCAGAGCGTACAGCAATCTTCTCGTAAACTTGCTACTGGGTCTCATACCTCACCTGGGCGAAAGAAATCTAACGCTCGTTAGGCCGCCAGTGGCGGTATTTTACCTGAATAAGGCGACAATTACCGCCGTTGGTGGCCTACAAGGAGCGGCTTGATAACTTCACCGCTTAACATCGTCCAGCGCCTCGCCCAATCGTTCTAATCCTCCTCTCAACATCTCCGTGTCGCAACTGATGCCGATTCGCATGTGCGAGGGCATTCCGAAAAAGCGCCCCGGCACGACTGAGGTTTCGAACTTCTCGACCAGAAGCCGGCCCAGGTCGTCAACGTCGCCGACTTTGAAGCGGGGGAAGGAGACGGTGCCGGAGCGGTGCTCGAAGTATTCGAGGTCGTCGCGGGTGCGGAGGAATGAGGTGAGCAGTTGGCCGTTGGTTTCCAGTAGGGTGCGCGAGCGGGCGGCGATTGTGTCGAGGTTGCGGAGGGCGGCGACGCTGAGGCGTTCGGCGGGGTGGGCGGGGATGACGCCGAAGAGGTCGTTGAGACGCCAGAGTTTTTGGGCCAGTGCCTGCTCGGCGAGAATCCAGCCGCAGCGGAGGCCGCTGAGGCCGTAGACTTTTGTGAGGCTCGACGTGACGATGAAGTCTTCGCCGAGATGAAACGCAGTTGGCGGCGCGTGCTCGAACAGGGCGTCCAGATACACTTCGTCAACGAGGACGCGCGCCCCCACGGCGCGGGCCATCAAGCCGATTTGTCGGAGTGTGTCTTCGTCGGTGTGTGCGCTCGAAGGGTTGTGGAGGTTCGTGAGGACGACGAGACGGGTGCGGAGAGACAGGTTGCGTTCGACCTCGGAGGGGCGGACGGCGAAGTTGTCTTCCGCGCGGCGGGCGAAACGCTTCACGTCGGCGCGGAGGTAGCGCGCCGTGGCGACCATCGGCTCGTAGGCCGGTGATTCGATGAGGACTTCGTCGCCGGGGTCGAGCAGTGCGGCCATGACGAGGTGGTTGGCCATCGACGTGCCCGTCGCGTGGACGACGCACTCGGCGGGGACGCCGCACTTTCGGGCGAGCGCTTCCTGCAAGGGCGCGTAGCCGTAGAGGCTCGGCCCCGACAACTCCAAATCTTCAGGCCGCACGGGTAGATCGGCGAGGGGGAAGTTGACGATGCCGCTCACGGCGAGGTCGAAGCGCGTGCGCGCTCGCGTCTTCGCCCAAAGTTGGTACTCGGAACTCCTGACGCGGTCGTGCCGCGCGCCGCTGGTTGTCATCCTTTCCTCCGCCTGCTCCAAAAGTAATAAACGGGGACGCCGGCCGCGACGATGAGCAGGCCGACGCCGCTGTCCGCGAGGTGTTCGTAGACGGTGCTGATGACGATGAGCGCGCACGCCGCGACGAAGAAGGCGGTCGTCCACGGGTGGCCGGGGACGCGGAAGCCGCCCGACCTGTCTTCGACTGAATCAGCCGCGACTTCTTTGCCGTCGCTCACCGCGCGCGCGTCAACAGTTTCAGACACTTCGACCGCGTCACCCGTCGTCGTCGTCCGTCGGCGGAAGACGAAGATGGAGGCGGCGGTCAGACCGAACCAGATGAAGTCTACGGAGACCACGTAGTTGAGTATCTGCTCATAGCTGCCGGAGACGGCGATGACGACGGCGAGCAGACCTTGCAGCGCGATGGCGACGACGGGTGCGCGCGAGCGCGGATCGACCCACGCGACGCGGCGGAAGAACAGTCCGTCGCGGGCCATTGCGAAGTAGACGCGCGGCGCCGTGAGCATCCCCTGACTGAGGAAGCCGAGGGTGGAGATGGCGATGCCGATGGCGATGAGCGTCGCGCCGCGCTCGCCGAGGGCGCGACGCATCACGGCCGAGGCCGGCGTCGGCGTCGCGGCCAACCCTTCGGCGCCGAGCGCGTAGACGCAGACGAAGCTGACGGCCGTGTAGAGCACGATGACGCCGCAGACGCCGAGGAGCAGCCCGCGCGCGAGGTCGCGCCGGGGGTCGCGCATCTCGCCGGCGACGAAGCTTGCCGTCTGCCAGCCCCCGTAGGCGAACATCACGGGCGTCAGCGCCGCCCCCATCGCGGCGACGAGTCCGAGCGAGGCCGGTCGGTCGAGCAAGGGGGCGGTCGTGAGCGCCGGCCCACGCGCGAGCAGTAGCCCGATGATGATGAGCGCGGCGAGGGCCGCGATTTTCAAAACCATCAGCACGCTCTGGAGACTCCCGCCGGCGCGCACGCCGAAACAGTTGACCACGGTGAGCATGCCGAGCGCGGCGGCGGCGACCGCCCAGTCGGGTATGGGCGCGCGCGTCACCTCCAGAAAGTAGCGCGAGAAGGTGATGGCGACGGCGGCCATCCCGCCCGTCTGCACCACGAGCAGCAGCGCCCAGCCATAGAGGAAGGCCACGGCCGGGTGATATGCGTCGCGCAGATATGCGTACTGCCCGCCCACCTCGGGGCGACGCGCCGCCAGCTCCGCGTAGATGAAGGCCCCGACGAGCGCGATGAGACCGCCCGCGAGCCACACGCCGAGGATGAGCGCGGGCGTGTGTACCTGTCGGGCGACGACGTGCGGGTTGACGAAGACGCCCGCGCCGATGATGCCGCCCATCACGATCATCGTCGCGTCGAAGAGTCCGAGTCGCCGCGCGAGGGGCGGCCCCGTGCCGACCTCTATGCGTGGCCCAGTCCCGGCGTGTTGCGCGCCGCCTCCGTTTGTATTAATCAATCCGGTGTTCCTCGCGGGCTGCTGTTCGGGTGGAGCGGCCGGGCGCTTCGGAACTTCCGGGGCGCGCCGGCGCGTGCGATAGTACTCCCGAACGCGTGGGGGTTTCCACATTAACAAGCACGTCCGTTTCAAAATCATCGGGGAGTGAATCATTGACTCAGACAGACACGGCACTAAATCAAATCAACCACGAGACGGCGGCCGAAGCGACGCATGCGGTGCTGCCCACAGAGGAAATCAGGTCGCACTTCCCTGCCCTCGAACGCACGCACAACGGTCACGCGGTCGCCTACTTCGACGGCCCCGGCGGCACGCAGGCGCCGCGCTCGGTCGTCGCCGCGATGAGCGACTACCTCTTCGGCCATAACGCCAACACCCATTGGGCCTACCCGACGAGCGAGGAGACCGACCGGCTCATCGAGTCGGCGCGCTCGACGCTCGCCGACTTCCTCGGCGCCGCGCCCGAAGAGATCGTCTTCGGCGCCAACATGACCACGCTCGCCTTCCATCTGTCGCGCGCCCTCGCGCCGGGGATACAAGAGGGCGACGAGATCGTCGTCACGGAACTCGACCACCACGCCAACCTCGCGCCGTGGCAGAGGCTCGCGAGCGAACGCGACGCAAGCCTGCGCGTCGTGCGGATGAGGCCGGAGACCGGGGAGCTTGACTGGGACGACTTCGAGCGCAAGGTCGGCGCGCGGACCAGACTCGTCGCCGTCGGCGCCGCCTCGAACGCGCTCGGCACGATCAACGACCTCGCGCGCGCGACCCGTTTGGCCCGCGCCGCCGGGGCGCTCGTCTTCGTCGATGCGGTTCACTTCGCCCCGCACGCCCCGGTGGACGTGCGCGCCCTCGACTGCGATTTCCTCGCCTGCTCGGCCTACAAGTTTTACGGGCCGCACATCGGCGTCCTCTACTCCCGCCGCAGGCTTCTGGAGACGATTGACTTCCCCAAGCTTCAACCGGCGCCGGACGCCGCGCCCGAGCGCGCGGAGACGGGGACGCAGAATCACGAGGGAATGTTGGGGGCCGCCGCCGCGGTCGATTTCCTCGCCTCGCTCGCCGCAGGAGAGTCGCGCCGGGAGCGTCTGCGCGTCTCGTTCGAGGAATTGCACCGAAGGGGCGCGGCGCTTTTGCGCGAGATGTGGACGGGGCTGTCCGAGGTCGAAGGCGTGCGGATGTTCGGGCCGCCTGTGACGTCGGCGCGAACTCCGACCGTCGCCTTCACGGTCGCGGGCGTCGCATCAACGGAAGTGGCCCGCCGACTCGCGGAGCGCGGCGTCTTCGTCTCCCACGGCGACTTCTACGCGGCGACAGTGGTCGAGCGGCTGGGTCTCGGCGATGAGGGATTGGTGCGCGCCGGGTGCGCCTGTTACACGACGACCGAGGAGGTCGCGCGGCTTGTCGAAGGTGTGCGGGAGATTGCGCGGGGCGCGTGAGTGAAGCGCGTGCGCGCCGGCGGCGGTAATTTCGCCGGGCACGACGGAGCGTGCGGCGCGGGCGTGTCATCTTCTCGGAAGTGTTGTATTTCTTTTCAACGGAAGATTACGAGAGGGGGACTAAGGGGATGCTTTTGACATGGTGCTGCTTGCTGGGGATGTTGGTGCTGGGGTGTAGTAGCGTAGCCGACGACGGGGAGGCGAAGGATGTGGGGCCGCGGCAGGTCGAGCTGCGAGTGGGGGAGGAGACGACGCTGCCGGACTCGAAAATCAAGATCAGGTTTCTCTCCGTGGATAACGACTCGCGGTGCCCGCAGGGCGTCAACTGCATCTGGGCC
>DASVES010000049.1:0-2455 GCA_036380435.1 Pyrinomonadaceae bacterium
GAGCAGGTCGTCGCGCGTCTCAAAGAGATCGGCGAAGTGCAGAAGGCCGAAAGCCCCGGTAGGGGCGTAAGCATGTAGCCCACGGCCGCGAGCCGTGGGGACAGACGCGACACAAAATCCAAAGCCCCGAAGGGGCGAAAGAATCTCCCGTCGAGATTTCTTTCGCCCCTTCGGGGCTTCAAAACTTTTCGGGCGTCATTTCCACGGCCCGACGCCGTGGGCTACACTCTTTCGCCGCTGACGCGGCTTTGAGTCGCCTGTGCTGTGAACTTATCGTCCGTCGCGCGGCCGGTTGTTTGGATTTCGCTGTTTCTTACGCGACAGGCCGCCGTGTTATTTTGTCCGTCGTTCCCGGTGAATGGTCGCGCCGACGGGCGCGTTTGCGAGGTGGCTCAATCTAGTCATGGAAAATATCAGTATCGGAGAGCGCGTCGAGGCGGAGAGCGCGTCGCCGAGTCTCCCCGCCGAGCGGGTGCGCGCCGAGACGGGCGTGCGCGACCGCACCATCCTCTTTGTCGTCGGCGCGCTCCTCATCGGCTTCTCCTTCTGGTGGACGCAGTTTTCCACGCAGGCGATCTGCTGCGGCGACTACGACGGCTACTACCACTTCCGTCTGGCGCGGATGCTTCAGGACGGGATGCGCTCCGGCCAGTTCCCCCCGGCCTTCGAGGCGTTGCCGCTGACCACGCTCAACGCCTCGGACTACGTCGATCACCACTTCCTCTTTCACGTCCTCCAGATTCCCTTCACCTGGTTCGACGACGCGCGCGCGGCCTCCTGGGCCGTGCTGCTCCTCCTCCTGCTCGCCAGCCCGCTCGTCTACCGCCACGCGCTGCGTCTGATTCACGCCGGCAATCATCACTTCGTCGCCGGGGCGGTCTCGACCGTGGCCGGTCTCGTCGTCGTCATGGCGCTCATCCAGACGCGCGGAGGAACGCTCTGGAAACTCGGCGCCTCCGTCATCATCGTCGCGACCATCGGACTGTGCGGCTGGCTGACGACACAGTTGCTCGCACGCGGGCGAGCGCGCCCCGTGGCCGCGCTCGCCGCATTGTCGGTCGCGCTCCTCGGCCCTCTCGTCTTCTTCCGCGCCACGACCTTTTACCAGTCGAGGGCGGCCGACTTCTTCGCCGGCGACCCCTACGCCAACTTCCACTACGGCGCGAAGCTCGGCACCTGGCTCTTCGCCTGTCTCGCCGTCATGGCCTGCTTCTGGATGGTCATGCGTTATCGACTGCGCTACCCCGTCTTCTGGCTCCTCGCGCTCCTCGGGTGCTCGACGCCGTTCCTCTACCGGATGAACATGAGTAAGGCGATGAGCGTCTCCATCGTGCTGCTCATCGTCGGCATCCACCTGCTCTTCCGGCGCAAGTATCTGTGGCTGCTGCCGCTGGCCTACGTCTTCGCGCTCACCTACGACATGGTGCTGCTGCTGTGGGTCGCCGCCTTCGCGTGGCTCGCCGTCAACGTCTGGGTGGAGGACTGGGAGCTGACCTCGAAGCCGGTCGTGCGGGCCGCTGGGGGGCTGCTGCTCGTCGTGGCCGGAACCGCGCTGGGGTTCGTGATTAACCCATACTTCCCGCGCAACGTGCAGCTCATGTACGAGCACATGGCGATGAAGATCACGGCCGGGGAATTCTCGACGGCCGTCGGCGGGGAGTGGTATCCGTACAACACCTGGGAGTTTTTCTGGAACTGCTTCGTCGCCTGTCTCTCGATGATCGTCGGCTACATCGCCTTCAAGACGACTGAAGACCGCAAGCAGATCGCCCACGCGCTCTTCTTCCTTCTCTTCGCCACGTTCCTGATGTTCGTCAACGCGCGCTGGAAACGCTTCTCCGAGTACTGGCCCCCATTCGCCGTCCTCTTCGTGGCCTTCACGCTCCAGCCATATCTACAGGCGTGGCGCGGCGCGCTTGAGACCGAGGAGGGACGGGCCGGGCGCGGTGAGCGTTGGTTGAAGTACGGGATGACTGCGTTCACGCTTGCCGTCATCGCCGTGCCCGCGGTCTGGGCCGCGCACATCACGGCGCAGGACATCAAGGGCAACGACCCGAATAACCAGTACCTCGGCGGGATGGAGTGGGTGCGCGCAAACGTACCCCCCGGCGAGATGATCTTCAACACCGACTGGGACGACTTCCCCAAACTCTTCTTCTACTCGCCCGAGCACCGCTACTCGTCGGGCCTCGACCCGACCTACCTGCTCGACCGCGACAAGGAGCTGGGCGAACTCTACGCCCGCATCGGCCTCGGCGAAGAGACCAACCCCGGCCCGCCCATCCGCGAACGCTTCGGCGCGCGCTACGTCTTCACCGACAAACACCACGGCGCCTTCATGCAGAACGCGCTCGACAGCGGCTGGTTCGTCAAAGAGTACGAGGACGACAACTCCATCGTCCTGCGCGTCCTCGACGAATCAGTCAAGCAGGAGTAGAACACGGGTAAGACGGAT
>DASVES010000050.1:0-3376 GCA_036380435.1 Pyrinomonadaceae bacterium
ACCTTGAAGCGTGGGGCTTGGGTAACGCGCGAGAGCTGAGCGGAGTCGCGCCGGTCGAGAATCCGCGCGGGTCATACGGCCGGTGCGCGACGCGCTCGAACGGGAAGGACACGACGACGGGCCACTGGGAGATGGCCGGCATCATCCTCGACGAAGCCTTCCCCACCTACCCGCAGGGGTTCCCCGCGGAGGTGCTGGACAGGTTCGTCGAGGCGGCGAAAGTGCCGGGCGTGCTCGGCAACTTCCCCGCGTCGGGGACGGAGATCATCAAGGAGCTGGGCGCGGAGCACGTCCGCACGGGCAAGCCCATCGTCTACACCTCGGCCGACTCGGTCTTCCAGATCGCGGCGCACGAAGAGATCATCCCGGTCGAACGGCTCTACGAGATTTGCGAGGCGGCGCGGCGCGTGCTGCGGGGCGAGCACGACGTGGGCCGCGTCATCGCGCGCCCATTCCTAGGCGAACCCGGCGCGTTCTACCGCACCGAGAACCGCCACGACTACGCTGTGCCCCCGCCGCGCGAGAACCTACTGCCCACGCTCTCCGACGCCGGATTCGACGTGGTCTCCGTCGGCAAGATCGCCTCCATCTACGACTCAGTCGGCGTCACCTTCGACCTCAAGGCCAAGAACAACGACCAGTCAATCGACCAGACCATCCGCGCGCTTCGCGACGACTCGCGCGGCCTCATCTTCTCCAACCTCGTCGATTTCGACATGCTCTACGGCCACCGCCGCGACGTGGAAGGCTACGCCCGCGCCCTCGAACACTTCGACGCGCGCCTGCCCGAGATCGAGGCGGCGATGCGCGACACAGACCTCCTCCTCATCACCGCCGACCACGGCAACGACCCCACCTATCGCGGCACCGACCACACGCGCGAGTACGTCCCCCTTCTCGCCTACGGCCGCACGGCGCGCGCCGGCATCAACCTCGGAGACCGCGCCTCGCTCGCCGACATCGGCCAGACCATCGCCGACAACTTCGGCCTGCGCCTCAGCGCGGGCGAGAGTTTTCTGAGCGCGATAACGGGCGCATGACGACACGCGCGGCGACGCGTGAGCGAGCACCGGCGTCAAGGAGCCGCGGAGCGGCGGAAGAATGTAGCCACGGGCGTTAGCCCGTGGAATAGACGTAAATAAAAATTGGAAGCCCCGGAGGGGCGAAAGAATCTTGACGGGCACCACGCCCAATCTAAAGATTCTTTCGCCCCTCCGGGGCTTCATATTATTTCGCCGCCTGCCCCCACGGCTGGCGCCGTGGGCTACATTCTTCCGCCGCTTTCAGCGGCTCGTTGATGTTCGTGTCTACACTTGGCGCGGCTACAATTCCGTGTCAATGCGTCGCACCTTGAATGTGCGTTGTGGCGCGGGGCGCGCGAAGAGGGACTCGTGAAAATCGCGCACGCCGAGCAGGGCGGCGGCCTTTTTCTCGCCGTCGCGCGTGAGGCTCTGGTAGATGGTTTCGAGCCACAGGTCGGTTTTGATGAAGCCCGCGCCCCACGTCTTCCACTTCTCGGGCAGCCCCTCGGCCTTGATCTGCGCCAAAGTCTTCCCTGCCTTCATGCGCTCACGCACGATTCCGGTCGTCTCGACGAGCATCCCGTGGTAGGTCTTTAAATCCTCCACGGTCGAGACGGGGCCGTGGCCGGGGATGATCTTCACGCCCGCCGGGGCCTTCGCGATCACCTCGGCGACGTTGCGCGTCAGCCCCTCGACGTTTCCGCCGTTCTCCAGATCGACGAAGGGGAAGCGCCCGGCGAAGAAGTGGTCGCCCATGTGGATGACGTTCGAGCCGGTGAAGAAGATGATGCTGTCGCCGTCGGTGTGGCCGGCGGGGAAGTGGATGACGTTGATTTCCTCGCCGTTGAAGTGGAGGTGGACGGACTCGTCGAAGGTGACGACGGGCAGCGCCTCGGGCGGCGAGGGCGGGACGCTCTCGCCGAACACCTTCGACGTGGTCGCCATTCGCTTGCGGACGTTCTCGTGGGCGATGATGGTCGATTCCTTGCCGAAGGCGGCGTTGCCGCCGGTGTGGTCGCCATGCCAGTGGGTATTGAGGACGAACTTCAGACGCCCCGGGTTGAGCTGTTTGAGCGCCGCGCGAATCTTCTCGGAGACCGGCGCGTACTGGTCGTCCACGATGAGCAGCCCGTCGGGGCCGGACGTGACGCCGATGTTCCCGCCCGCGCCCTGAAGCATGTGGACGCTGCCGGCCACCTTCTCGGTTTTGATTTCAACCTTCGACATGTCGCCCTGCGGCGCGCGGTGTCCGTGCTCGTGCGCGAGCGCCGTGCCGGCCGAGAGAGACGCGGTGATTAAGAGTGCGGCAAGTCTCTGCATCTGATTCCTCCGTGATGTCGGGCGCCGCGCGCGGGCGCTTTCAGTCGGCGTTCGGGTCTTTGAGGACGGCGATGTAGGGCAGGTTGCGGTAGCGCTCGGCGAAGTCGAGGCCGTAGCCGACGACGAAGGCGTCGGGGATGCGGAAGCCCACGTAGTCGATCTCCACTTCGCGCTCGCGCCGCTCCCACTTGTCGAGCAGGGCGGCCAGCTTGACGCTTCGGGCGCCGCGCGTGTGGAGCGTCTGAAGCAGGTAGGAGAGCGTCAGCCCGGTGTCCACGATGTCTTCGACGACGAGGATGTCGCGCCCCTCGACGGGCACGTCCAAATCCTTCACGATCCGCACCTCGCCCGACGAGCGCGTGCTGCTGCCGTAGCTCGAAATCGCCATGAACTCCAGCCCGATGCGCGTGTCGATGGCGCGCACCAGATCGGAGAGAAAGACGCACGCGCCTTTGAGGACGCCGACGAGCAGCGGGTTGCGGCCCGCGTACTCGCGCGCGATATCAGCGCCCATCTCCGCGATGCGCGCCTGTATCTGCTCGGCGCTGAAGAGCGGCTCAAGGTTAGAGTTGGTGAATTCAGAAGCGGCTCGGACGGACGAAGAAGACAAGGCGACGCCTCCCACGCGGGTTGAAAGTTCGAGAACCGAAACGACGGCGAACCGGCAAGTTTGCACCCGCGACTCTTGGTGCGACATACTAAGGAGCCTTACGTGGAAGGTCAAACGAAAGTGAGCAGTGAGCAGTAAGCAGTAAGCAGTAAGCAGTTGGACGCTTACGTAGCTTGCCGCTCATCGCCGAACTTGTTTTTACTGCTCACTGCTTACTGCTCACTGCTCTTATGGCCGACGACACACAATCGACGCGCGAGCGCGTGCGGGCGCTCGTGAGAGACGTGCTGGAGAACGCGCTCCCGGCGGAGGATGGGGGAGGCGCGGCGGGGTCGCCGTCCGAGCAGGCGACGCCGGGCGTCCGCGGGGGTGTGGACTTGGCAGCGACGCCGCGGGCGCGCGTCATCCAGACAGCGCCGGCGGA
>DASVES010000051.1:0-7819 GCA_036380435.1 Pyrinomonadaceae bacterium
AGAGGTCAGAGGTTAGAGGTCAGTGAAGACAGCCACTAACCTCTGACCTCTGACCTCTGACCTCTGCTTTTATGATTCGCATCGACGAGATTGTCGAAAAGGTCGGGCGCAACCACCCGCAGGCCGACCTTGACCTGCTGCGGCGCGCATACATCTTCTCGGCGCGCTGGCACCGGGGGCAGAAGCGCGCCTCGGGCGAGCCGTACCTCGTCCATCCGCTCGAAGTCGCCAACATCCTCGCCGAGATGCGTCTCGACGAGACCTCGGTCGCCACGGGACTGCTCCACGACGTAGTCGAAGACACGCTCGTCGAGTCCGATGTCATCCGCGAGCAGTTCGGCGATGAGATCGCGCACCTCGTCGATGGGCTGACGAAGATCGCGCAGATCAGCAGCCTGTCGCGCGAGGAGCAACAGGCCGAGAACGTCCGCAAGATGCTCCTCGCGATGGTGGACGACGTACGCGTGGTGCTCATCAAGCTCGCCGACCGCCTCCACAACATGCGTACCCTCCACCACCTGCGCCCCGACAAGCGCAAGCGCATCGCGCAGGAGACCCTCGACATCTACGCGCCCATCGCCCACCGCCTCGGCATGGGCCGCGTCCGCGGCGAACTCGAAGACCTCGCCTTCAAACACCTCCACCCCGAAGACTTTCAGGAGCTGGCCGCGCAGCTCGAACGCCGCCGCCCCGAGCACGAGGCGTTCCTCAAAGAGATCACCGCGCGTATCGAGGAGAAGATGGGCGAGGCGGACGTGCCCGTCCTGCGCGTCGAGGGGCGCGTCAAGCGTCTCTACTCGATCTGGAAGAAGCTCCGGCGGCAGAAGATTGCGCTCGATCAGGTCTACGACCTCATCGCGGCGCGCGTCGTCACACCCGATGATGTGCGCCACTGCTACGCCGCGCTCGGCGTCATCCAAACCACTTGGCAGCCCATCCCGGGGCGCATCAAGGACTGGATCGCCACCCCCCGCGACAACCTCTACCGCTCGCTCCACACCTCCGTCATCGGCCCCAAGGGGCAGGCCTTCGAGATTCAGATTCGCACCGATGAGATGCACCGCACGGCCGAGGAGGGCGTCGCCGCGCACTGGAAGTACAAGGAGGGCCGCCGCGGCGCGCGCGAAGACGACGAGGCTTTCCAGTGGCTGCGTTCGCTCGTCGAGTGGTCGCAGGAGGTCAAGGACTCGCGCGAGTTCCTGGAGTCGCTGAAGGTCGATCTCTACCCGAAGGACGTTTACGCCTTCACGCCGATGGGCAAGGTGATCCAGCTCCCGCGCGGGGCGACGCCCGTTGACTTCGCCTACATGATCCACAGCGAGGTGGGCGACCGTTGCACGGGCGCGCGCATCAACAGCCGGATGGTGCCCATGCGGACGGAGCTACAGAACGGCGACGTGGTCGAAATCCTCACCAACCCCAACGCGCACCCCTCGCGCGACTGGCTCAACTTCGTCAAAACCTCGCGCGCCCGCAACCGCGTCCGCCATTGGGTCGCCGAGCAGCAGCGCGCCGACAGCATTGAGATCGGGCGCAAACTCTTCGAGAAGGAGGCCGGGAAGTTCAACCTCTCGGCCAAGAAGCTGCTCAACGATTCGAACGGCGAGTTCAAGCGCGTCGCCAACGAGTACGGCTACGGCCGCACGGAGGACATACTGGCGGCCATCGGCTATGGCAAGGTGATGCCGCGCAACGTCATCGCCAAATTCCTCGGCCCCGAAAAGTTCGCCGAGTTAGACCAGCGCAAGGAGTCGAAACTCCGCAGCGGCGTCGAGGCCGTCAAGCGCCTGATCAGGCTCGGCGAAGACTCCATCGTCGTGCGCGGCGTGGACGATCTACTGGTGATACGCGCTCGCTGTTGCAGCCCCGTCCGCGGCGAGGAGATTATCGGCTACGTCACGCTGGGGAAAGGAGTGGCCGTTCACGCCAGCCGCTGCAAGAACGTGCAGTCGCTGATGGTCAACCCCGAGCGGGTCGTCGAGGTCGAGTGGGCGGGCAAAGACGACCAGTCGGCCTACGCCGTCAAGCTCCTCGCCATCACGGAGAACCGCACAGGGATGATCGCCGGCATCACCAACGTCATCTCGGACATGAAGACCGGCATCCGCGAGGCGCGCGCCAGCGTCTCGTCCGACAATCAGGGCCGCATCGAGGTCACGGTCGAGGTCTTCGACGTGAAGCACCTCGACAAGGTGATGACCTCGATCCGCAAAGTCCCCGGCGTGCTCGATGTCGAGCGCATTCAGGGCGCAGCGTGACCGGAGCACTCAGCCGTCAGCGTTCAGCACTCAGCCAGACACCAGCCCGGCAACTCAAATACAATTCAAAGCCGCCCGGCGTCGGAGCATCCCGGCGCGCCCCGCGCACATCAATTAATTCGTACCACGCAGTTCGCCCCAATTTTTAAGGCTGAGAGCTGACCGCTAATTGCTGACGGCTAGTGCCTGATTGCTGACAGCCGACGGCTTCTGTTAGAATACGCAGTTTGTTTTGAGAGTCTGATTCGAGGTTATCAAAGACAGTGAAGCAGATCGTCGCGACGGATGAGGCGCCGCGGGCCATCGGCCCGTATTCACAGGCGGTTATTGCAGGCGGGATGGTCTTCGCCTCCGGCCAGATTCCGCTCGACCCGCGCACGGGCGAGTTCGTCGCGGGCGGCATCCGCGAGCAGACAGAACAGGTAATGCGGAACCTTTCGGCCGTGTTAGAGGCAGCCGGGTCGGGGCTGGAACGGGTATTGAAGGCCACGGTCTACTTGGCGGACATGGCCGATTTTGCGGAGATGAACGAGGTCTACGGCGGGTTCTTTCGTGAGGAGCCGCCCGCGCGCTCGACCGTGCAGGCCGCACGCCTGCCGCGCGACGCCCGCGTCGAGATCGACGTGATCGCACTGGCAGGGATCAGGGCGGAAGGATGAGGGATGCATAAGAAGAAGGCGAAGGCCGAGGGCTTTGATTCATCCCTCATCCCTCCGCCCTCATCCCTTGCTTAAGCCGCCTTCGCCACCTTGCCGCCCTTGATGCAGACGGTGCAGACCTTCATACGGACGGTGCCGCCCTGCGGGCGCTGGACGCGTATGGATTGCAGATTGGGGTCGAAGCGACGGCGGGTGCGGTTGTTAGCGTGCGAGACGTTGTTGCCGAACTGCGGCCCCTTGTTGCAGACTTCACATCGTTTTGCCATGACTGATTTTTGATACCTCCGGTCGTTAAAAAAAGCGCGCCGTTCTCGCCTCTACACCACAGGTCGCGGAGGCCGTGTGCGCTCGAAACAAAAAGTTATAGCAAACGCTTTTAGGCGGGGTCAAGTGAGGCGGCCGGCCGGCGGCGCCCGCTTTCAGGCATTTTTCTCAACCAGAGTCGAAGGAGCGAAAGAGTTAAAGTGCAAAGAGTTCAGAAACAGTTCGCAATCTTCTTCGCGGTCGCCCTGTGCGCCGGCGCGCTGGCCGCGTGCCAGCAGGGCGGCGGCGCGACGGGTAAGGGCGACGCGGGCCTCGCGGCCACCGTCAACGGCAAGCCCATCACGCTGAGCGAGGTGGATCGCATCATCAGCCAGCAGACGCAGGGGCAGCAGTCGAAGATGTCCACCATCGATCAGGCCGCGGCCCGCCTTCAGGTGCTCGACGAGTTGATCAAGCAACAACTCCTCTTCCAGCGCGCCGAGAAGGAGAAGCTGCTGCCGACCGATCAGGAAATCGACTCGGCCGTCAACCAGCAGAAGGGCCGGATGACGGCCGAGGACTGGGATAAGCTGCTCAAGCAAAACAACCAGACCGAGCAGGGCATCCGCGAGGAGGCGCGCAAGGTGCTCGCCATCCAGAAACTCCAGGACAAGGCGTTCAGCAAGATCAGCATCCGCGATCAGGAGATCACCGACTTCTACAACGGCAACAAGGAGCAGTTCGTCAACGCGCGCGGCGTCCAGCTCGCCGACATCGTCGCCGACGCCTTCGACGGCGGCGGGGCCTACCGCGACGACGCCAAGACCGAGACGGACGCCAAGGCCAAGATCGACCGCATCCACGCGCAGCTCAAGGCCGGGGCCGACTTCGCCACGGTCGCCCGCGCCAACAGCGAGGACGCGAGCAGCATCCGCGGCGGCGACGTTGGCTTCGCGACCGAGGACGATTTGCGGAAGACGGGCTTCCCGCAGGAGTTGATCACCAGATTCTTCGACCAGAACGCGATGCCGGTCGGCGGTTACACCGACCCCATCAAGTTCCCCGACGGCCGCTGGATCATCTTCAAGCTGACGAACCGCCAGCTCGCCAACGAGAACCTGACGCTCGACAGCCCCGGCGTGCGCGACCGCATCAGGGAGGGCATCTCCACCCAGCAGAAGACGATTCTCAGCGAGGCGCTCGTGCGCGACGCATCGAGTGAGGCCCAGATCGTCAACCACCTGGCGACGAGTATGCTCAACGACCCGGCCTCGCTCGGCGGCTTCCGCCCGGCGCAGCCGGCCTCCACGCAGAGCGCGGCGTCGCCCGCCGCTACAGCATCACCGGCGGCGAGTGCGGCGGCCACGGCAGCCGCCACGGCCACGCCCGCCGCGCGGAATGCGAATAATTAGCGGCCACTGAGTCGCGGCGCGGGCGGGGCGACTCGGCCCGCGCCGGATTTAAGGTGAAGCGGGCTTACGCTGCCCCCGAACGCGCGGCGCCGGCCCGCTTCACGTGCGTCTGCGCCGAGGAGTTTGCAAGATAGGGATAGGCGTTTCGAGGTCTCATGCTGTTCCGATTGACCGACGTGTTCAAGTCTTACGGCTCGCAGGACGTGCTGCGCGGCACCACCGTGCAGATCAACCCCGGCGAGCACGTCGGACTGGTGGGCCGCAACGGCGCGGGGAAGACGACGATTTTCCGCCTCGTGACCGAGGAGGAGACGCCCGACAGCGGCGAGGTCGCGCGCGCGCGCGGACTCAGCCTCGGTCTCCTCGAACAGCACGTCGATTTCGAGCCGGGGCTGACCGTGCACGAGGCCGCGCTCGCCGCCTTCCGCGAGTTGCAGCAGATCGAGCACGAGATGCACGCCCTCGAACATCGCATGGCCGAGGGCGGCGACGATCTCGACGCCGTGCTCGAACGCTACAGCGAACTCCAGCACGAGTTCGAGCGCCTCGGCGGCTTCGAGTACGCCGCGCGCGCCGAGTCGATCCTTCAGGGTCTCGGCTTCTCGCGCGACACTTGGGCGATGGAGACCGAAAAGCTCTCGGGCGGGCAGAAGAATCGGCTGGGGCTTGTGCGTCTGCTGCTCGCCGAGCCGGACGTGTTGCTGCTCGACGAGCCGACGAACCACCTCGATGTCGCCGCCGTCGAATGGCTCGAAGAGTTCCTCACCTCCTACAAGTCCGCCTACGTCCTCATCAGCCACGACCGCTACTTCCTTGACCGCGCCTGCACGCGCATCGTCGAAGTTGAGGCGGGCCGGGCGGCGAGCTACCACGGCAACTACTCCGACTTCCTCGTCGAGCGCGAGGAGCGGCGCGAGGCGCAACGGCGCGCCTACGAAAACCAGCGCCACCTCATCGCCAAGACCGAGGAGTTCATCCGCAAGAACCTCGCCGGGCAGAAGACGAAGCAGGCCAAGTCGCGCCGCAACATGCTGGCGCGCATGGAGCGCGTCGAGGCCGTGCGCGGCGACACGCCGCAGGGGAACTTCCAGCTCAAGGGCGTCGAGCGCACCGGCAGCCAGACGCTCATCGTCAAGGAGCTGTCGGTCGGCTATCCGGGCAACGTCCTCGCCGCGAACATGACCTTCACGCTGACGCGTAGCGAATCCCTCGGCATCATCGGCCCGAACGGCTCGGGCAAAACGACCTTCGTCAAGACCGTGCTCGGCAAGCTCCCGCCGCTCGCGGGCGAGACGCGCTGGGGCACCAACGTTCAGGTCGGCTACTACGCGCAGCAGCTCGACGACCTCGACGACCGCAACGAGATCATCATGGAGCTGCGCCGCGTCGCCTCGCCCGCGGCCACCGCCGGCGAGCTGCGCGGCTTCCTCGCCAAGTTCCTTTTCACCGGCGACGACGTGTACAAGCACGTCCGCGACCTCTCGGGCGGCGAGAAGGGCCGCCTCGCGCTCGCCAAGCTGATCTACTCGCGCGTCAACGTGCTCGTCCTCGACGAGCCCACCAACCACCTCGACATCCCCTCGCGCGAGGCGCTCGAAGAGGCGCTCGATGCCTACGAGGGCACCATCATCGCCATCAGCCACGACCGATACTTCCTCGACCGCATCGCCACCCAGATACTCGCGCTCGACGGCCGGGGCCGCGCCGAGTATCACGACGGCGACTACACTGAGTATCACGACTGGAAGGCCGCTGGCGGCAATGCGACTGCCGACGCATCGACGGCCCCGTCTGTGGTTGAAAAGACCGGGGCCGTGAAGGGCAAGCCGGCGAAGGAAACGCCGCCCGCGCAGCCCGGCCCGAAGCCGGAGGGCAAGAAGGCGCAGGGCGGCGGCAAGTCGGATGGCAAGATCAGAGTCGTCAAGAAAGGGAAGCCGGAGCGCGCGCGCGAAGCGCAGTTAATCGAGGCGGACATCGCGGCGGCGGAGAAGCGTCTGGCGGCGCTCACCGAAGAAATGTCTTCCCCCGAGGTCGCGCGCTCCCCCCAGCGTTTCAACGCGCTCAACGCGGAGTACACGCGCACCGACGAGGGCTTGAAGGCGCTGTTCGAGGAATGGGAGCGCGCCGCCGAGTCGGCGAACGCCTGACGCGCCATGTTCAGCCATTCGCGACGGCCGGCGACTGTTGAGAGCGTTGCTGATTGGACGTTTCCGCCCGGCGCGGCGCACGTCGCTTGACACGGCGGAAGTCGATTGTTATCTTACATTATCCGCTTTTGGTAAGCGTTTTGACAGTAATGTTCAGGCAAGTAGCTCAAGCGGTAGAGCACTACCTGACACGGTAGGGGGCCGGGGTTAAAACCCGCGCCATTCCTGCCAGTTGGTTCAAACTTTCGACAGCGAGCTCCGGAAGACCTTTGCCGGGACTACAGCAGATGACGCGAACTCGAACTACGTTTCGATTCTAATCTGGCGGCGAGCCGGCCCCCACGCGGGGCGGGCCTCGGCGGCGAGGGCGCTTCTGTCGAATCCGATCTGATACATCCGTCAACTCTATTGACGGGACACTAATTCGGTTGGCGATTTCAAACTCTCCGCGGGGCCTGCGGCTTTTCGCGCATGACTCTCGACGCGCGCGCGTCTCAGCGTTTCGGGCGCGCAGTCGTCGTGAGTTTTAACCCGACGGAGACTATCAGCCATGAGTGAGATAAACGTCCAGATTAAAGGCGGCGCGTCGGCGCAGCAGGTGCCGGCGGGCACGAGCGTCGCCGAGGCCCTGAAGCGCCTCGACCGTGACGCGGCCAAACGGGCGCTCGCGGCGCGCGTCAACGGCCGCGAGGTTGACCTCGCCTATCAACTCGAACGCCCGGAGGGGAACGGGGGCGGCGCCGCTTCCGTCGAGATCGAGCCGGTGCTGCCGGACACGCTCGACGGCCTCGATGTCATTCGTCACTCGACGGCGCACCTTCTGGCGGCGGCCGTCCTCGATCTCTTCCCCGGCACCAAACTCGGCATCGGCCCGGCGCTCTTAGACGACCCGCGCTACGGCTTCTTCTACGACCTGATCGCCCCGCGCACGCTCACCGATGAAGACCTTCCCGTCATCGAAAAGCGCATGCGCGACCTCGCCAAGCGCAACCTCGCCTATCGGCGAGAGGAGTTGCCGAAGCACGAGGCCCTGCGCGTCTTCGGCGAGCGCGACGAGCCTTTGAAGTGTGAGCTGGTCGAAGACAAGGGCGGCGACCATG
>DASVES010000052.1:0-11568 GCA_036380435.1 Pyrinomonadaceae bacterium
AGGCACCCACTGCTCGGTCTGTGCCGAGGCCGCGGGCGCGGTCGTGAGTAGTAGCAGAAGGGAGAGGATGACAGGCGTGCGAGTTCGCATGACGTTTACTCCTTGAAACAACTTCATAACAGATTTCTCTTCAGAACAGAACTTTCAGGGCCAACTGCACGGAGCGCGGGCCGCCGACCTGATAGAGCGGGGAGAGTCCGCCGTTAGCGCCGCCCGCGCCGAGGCTGCGGGCGAGCGTCTGCGTGCTCAGACCGAAGCGCGGGTTGGCGAGGTCGGCGACGGGGTCGCCGAAGCTCGGGCGGTTGAACAGGTTGAAGACCTCAGCGCGCAGTTGGAGGCGCGCGCGCTCTGAGAGCCGAAACTCGCGCCGGAGCGCCAGATCGATTTGCGAGAAGCCAAAGCCGCGCACGGCGTTGCGGCCGAGCGTCCCCTGCCGCCCAAAGACCTGCACGAAGGCCGCGCGGTTCAGACGCCGCCCGCCGGGCGCTTCGGGGTCGTCCACGTAGATGGGCACGCCGGAGACGAGATCGGGCCGGCGCGCTTCGACCAGCTCGTTGATTACCGTGCCCGTCCGCGTGATGACGTTGATGGGGACGGCGGTGCGCGCGCGCAGGAGCGTGTCCACGGCCCAGCCGTGGAAGAGGCGACCCGCTGTGGTGGCGCGGCCGTCGAAGGGTCGCGGCAGGTTGTAGGTGACGGCCGCCGTCAGAGAATGCCGCACGTCGAAGTTCGAGGGGCCGTGCTCGCCCTCGGGGTCGCTTGAGCCGGTGAAGAGGAAGCTCGACGAGTCGTCGGAGTCGTTGTCGGTCGAACGCGCGAAGGTGTATGAGGCGTGCGCCTGAAGTCCGCCGGACAGACGGCGGATGAACTGTAGTTGCAGCGAGTCGTAGCGCGAAGAGGAGCTGTTGTCCGTCACGCGCACGACCGTGAAACGGGGTTCGGGTCGCAGCAGCGCGCGCTGACGCAGCAGACTCCGGCCCGACGCTCCGACGTAGGCCGCCGAGACGGACTGTGCAGCGCCGAGCGGGTGCTCCAAGCCGGCGTTCCACTGGAACGCGAAGGGCAGGCGCAGAGAGGGGACGAAGGCGTAGATGGTGCCGAAGGGCGGATTGAGGTTGACGGGCGGCGGCACGGCCTCGGCGGGGTCGAGCGGGAAGGCGACGTTCGAGAGCACTTTCTCTTTCGCGAAGGGGAAGACGCTGCCGAAAGCCTGCGCGGCCTGCCCCGTGCCGAGGTCGTAGAAGATGCCGACGCCGCCGCGCAGCACCGTGCCGCGCTCGGGCAGAAGACGGTAGGCGACGCCGACGCGCGGCGCGAAGTTCCCGTAGGAAGTTTGCCACAGCGGCGTGCCGCGCGGCGCGAGGTCGAGGTCGAGACGCGGCGTGCCGGCGGTGCTGCCGATGACGAGGCCGTCGTCGGCCGTCTCCAGCCCGGTGAGCACGACGGGGTGGTTGTCGTTGCTTTCGCGTGGCGGCGGGTTCAGCTCCCAGCGCAGGCCGTAGGTGATGGTGAGACGCGGCGTGATGCGTGCGGTGTCCTGTGCGTAGGCCGAGAAGTTTGTGAAGACGGGCGTGCGCGGCCCCGCGTCGGCTCCGACGCGGACCTCGAAGGCGCGTCCCGTGGAGATAGCCGCGAGCACGCCGTTACTCGCGGTGTCGCCGAAGACGACCGACTGCGAGTAGCGCAGGGGGCCGTAGACGGGCGCGAGGCGGCGGAAGTCGGCGCCCATGCGGAAGTGGTGGCGGCCGCGGACGACGGAGAGGTTGCCGACGGAGTTGAGCTGGCGTTGGAGGTTGTTGACGCTGCGGCCCGTGCCGAGGTTTGAGTTGGTGCCGCCGCGCAGGATGAACTGGAAGCCCGACTCGTCGGGCGTGGCGAAGGGCGGGAACAGGAACGAGTCGGCGGGCGCACGCGCGCCGCCGAAGTCGTCGAGCGCAAGCGTGGTCTCGGCGGCGGCGCGGCTCCAGTTGAAACGCAGGTCGCCGAGGACGTTCGGCGCGGGAGCGAAGGTCGCGCCGGCGGTGAGTGTCTGCGTGTCGAGACGCGTGCGGCCCACGGTGTTGAGGCTCTGCCCGGTGAAGTCGGGGAGGCTGACGCCGCCGCGCTGGACGGTGTCGGAGGGCGCGTAGTTGTATCGGCCGAAGAACGTGAGGCGATTCATGACGACGTGGTCGATTCTCACGCTCGCGGCATCGAAGCGCGCGCGGTCGGAATAGGTGGCGGCCGCCTCGGCGAAGCCGTTGCCGAGATCGGCGCCGGTGGGGACGGGGAAGGCGTCGAAGAAGGGACGCAGGGGCGCGGGGGCCGACTGACGCGCGGCCGTCGAAGGCACGTCCGTGATGGCGACCTGTGGCAGACGCAGGCGCAGGCCCTCGTAGGAGGCGAAGAAGAAGGTACGGTCGCGGCGCAGGGGGCCGCCCAGCGTCGCGCCGAAGTCGTGCTGTCGCAGACGTGCGCGCGGCAGATCGCGACTGTTGGCGAACCAGTCGTTGGCGTCGAGCGCTTCGTGGCGGACGTAGTCGAAGACGGAGCCGTGCCACTCGTTTGTGCCCGAGCGCGTGACGACGGAGATTTGCGCGCCCGACGTGCGGCCGAACTCGGGCGCGTAGGAAGAGGTCTGGATGCGAAACTCTTCGAGGGCTTCGACGGAGACGAGGTTGTTGGCGCCGCCGAGGACGGTAAGCGCGGGAAGGCTACCCGAAGCGGACTGACCGGGCGCGGCGCCGGCCGAGACGCCGATGTTGGCCGAGACGCCGTCCACCATGAAGTAGTTGGCGTTGGCGCGTTGTCCGGCCGCCGAGAACTGCCCCTGCTCGCTGAAGCTGGCGTGCGTCAGGGTCGTGCCCGGCGTCAGCTCGAAGAGCGTCTGAAAGCTGCGGCCGTTCAAGGGCAGGTTCTCGACGAACGGTCGGTTGACTACGGCCGACACCGACGGCCCCTCGCGCACGACGCCCAAGCCCTCCAGATTATCGACGACCGTCACGCTCTCGCCGATCTCGCCCACGCGCAGCCTGATGCGTAGCGCCAACTGGTCGCTCACGTTGAGCGTAATCGCGCGCACTTCGACCGTGGTGAAGCCGTCGCGCTGCGCCGTCAGGTTGTAGCGGCCGACGGGCAGCAGCGGCACGACGTAGACGCCTTCGCCGTTCGTCGCGGCGTGGCGCTCCAGCGCCGTGCTCAAATTCAGCACCGTGATCCGCACGCCGGGGACAACCGCCCCCGCCTCGTCGATGACCGCGCCCGTCAGCGTCGCCGTCGCCGACTGCGCGCGCGCCAGCGTGCCGAGCAGCATGATGAGAAGCGCAGCCGCCGCGAGCCGGGAGCGCGACTGGTGCTTAAAGTTTTTCTCACGCGAGATCATTGCTGCTCACAACTCGACGGCGACGCCCGCCGCCACGTTCAGTGAATGACGATGCCGATGCCGACGCGGAAGTTGTGTTGTGTCTGGCTGCCGAGATGCGTCGGATTGTAATCGAGCTGGACGGCGCGGAAGTCGAGCCTCTCGCTCAGACGAATGTCCAGCCCGCCGCCGATGGCCCCGGCGATGCCCGTCTCCGACTCGTCCGTCAGGCACGCGAATCCTAATGCCTCAAGGCACGCGCTATTGTCGAAAGTGACCTTGGCGTGTGCGGCCCCGACGAGCAGGTGCGCGAACGGTTTGGCGCGGCCCCCCTTCGCATTATCTTTGAGCTGCACCCCGCCGAGGAAATTGTAGAGCGAAGCCTTGGCTCGCGGACTGAAACAAACGCCGCCGGTCGTGGCGTCAACGCAGATGCCGAAGTCGGCATCCGCCTCCCGCTTGAAGTGGCCGGACACGTCGAGCTTGAGTCCCGCGTAGCGTGAAAGGTTGCCGACCACGGAGGCGTTGAAGCCGTTAAAGCCCGTGTGTTCTTCGTCGCCCGCGAACGCCAGCCCATCGCCGGGGCCGCCCGTGTCCACGCGGTTGTGCGAGAAGCCGCCGAAGAACTCGAACCTGTTGTGATCGTCCGACGACTGCGCCAGCGCCGAAAGCGCGGGGCACATGATGAGAGCTGCCAACAAAATAAGTTTCCGCATGTGAGAACCCCTCATGGAGCTATCGGTTTTGTAGGACAGGCATTCCTGCCTGTCGTGAGCGCGGAGCGCGAATAAACTTCGCGCGCACATTCAACTTGATATTCGGCGTATCACCTGTTCGCGCTTGCGCGCTCAAGACAGGCAAGAATGCCTGTCCTACAGCAAGACGAAAGCGGCTTACTTCTGATACGCGTCCGCAATCGACGCCGCCAGCCGGTCGGCGTCGCGCAGTGAGCGCCAGAACTGCGGCGACTTGATCCCGGCCGCTGGCGACGCGCCGCCGGCCGTGACGGTGAAGGCCGAGCGCACCGCCTCGTCCGCGCCGTAGGCAAGCCGCAGAAGGCTCTCGGCCGACGCGGCCGGGTTCGACGCCTCGCGGCCCGCGCCGCCGCCGGTATTTCCCGGCGGGAAGACGAGGCGCAACTCCCCATCGAGCGCCCTGACTTCCCGCCGGATGGCCTGCGCGTGGCCGCCCAGCATCGCAAGCCATTTCTCACGCGCTTCGGGCCTGAGCGCGCGCGCCTGCTCGGGCGTGAAGCGCGCCACGAGCCGCTTGAGGGCCGAGGCGTGCAGCAGCGCCGCGCGCGAACGATTCATCGCGCGCGCGCCAAACGCCTTGATCTCCGCCTCGACGCGCTCATCGCCCGCGAGGCGCGCGGAGAAGTGACGCCGGAGGTCTTCGTGTGCGGCCGTCCGGCCCGTCCTCACCTCAATCTCGCTCGTGCTCTCTTCTCCGCCCTCACGCACGCGCTCGCGTCTTACGCGCTCCTCGACCGTCGCCACGTCCACCTCGACGGCCGGGTTGTCGATAACTGGGCCGAGGGCGCGCAGGATTTCCTCCTTGCGGCCCTCGGTCTCGGCGAGCGCCTCGACACGCAGTTGTCCTCCCGTGGTGCGCGTCCAGGTTATCTGCTCGCCCATGTCGGCCTTGATACGATTCAGCAAGTAAGCGACTTCAACTTCAAGCTCCGGCGACGCCACGGCCCGCGCGGGCGCGCCCCCGCCCGACGACGAGACCGCGCCGCCCTGTCCGGCGCTCGTCCCAACACTCGCGTCCGCCGCCGTCGCCGCGCCCGAAAGCTCCGGCTCCGGCTGGAACACGCCGGGCGCGACCGAGCCGGCCGGCAAACGCTCAAGGCCGCCCTCGATGAAGCGATACTCACGCCGCGCTTCTCCGCGTCTGACGACGAGCGTCTGCCCCGTGGCGCGCAGATCGGACTTGCTCAGCCTGAGCGTCGCCGACAGGAGCGAGCGTCCGCCGCCGTCACTGTCGTTGCCGTCCGCGCCACCGCGATAAGTGAGGACGTAAGAGCCAAGCGCCTCTTCGACCGTCACGCCGCCCGTGTCATCTCCGACGAGCGCGGAGAACGTCCGGGCCGAGAGGTCGAGACCCCACGCCTCGCCCGCTTCGAGGAGGGTGAGCGCGTCGGGCGCGGCGGCCGACTCGGCCGGCCCCGCGCCGCGACGGTAGACGGTGCGGCGCGCGCCGCCCTCTCGCTCCCACGCGCCGGCGACGAGACGATTCTCGCGGTCGAGGACGCGACGCAGCTTCAGAGCGCGCGCCGCGCTCTGCCACACCTCGACGCGCAGACGCGTCACGGCGGCGCCCGCCGCGGCCGGCGACTCCTCGACGAAGTACGTGCGGTGTAAGACGAGCGCGGCGTCCGTCGCGAGTTTATCTTCAGCCGCCGCCGAGCGGTCGAGCAGTTCGGCGGCGGAGGCCGTGGGCGTGCTCACGCGCGTCAGCAGCAGCGCCGCCACGACCACGATGGCGAGCGCCGCCGTCAGCGCCGCCGGCCGCAGACGGAAGCCCGCGCCCGTGAGCCGCGCCGAAACTTTTGTCAGCCACTCCGAAATCTTTAACGCACGCGGCGGACGAATCGACGCCGCCGCTTCACCCATCACGCGCGCGCCGGAGTCGTCAGAAGCGCCGGCCACGCGCGGCGAGTGGGTCGCGTCGTTCGCGCGGGCGCTTTCGTTCGCGGCGTTTGCCTGAGCGGCCGCGTGAAGTAGAGGGTCTTCGTAGACGACCTGCACGGTCGGCCACGCGTCGCCGAAGCTGAGCGTCGCCGCGAGCGTGCGCTCGTCGCTCAGGGCCACGGACGCGCTCAAGCTTTGGCGTGCGCCCGCGAGGTGCTCGTTCACGTCGATGAAGAGGAGGCGCACCTCCTGTTCGCTGAAGACTTCGATGAACTCGACGCCCTCGGCGAGCGGCAACGCGAGCGTCTGCTCGCAGCGCGACGCGCCGGCGCTCTGCGTGGCGAGGACGCGGCCGTTGACGGCGACGCACAACTCCTGCGGCCGGTGCTCGAAGGCGTCGCGCGCGCGTTCGCGACAGCGCAACACATCTTCCTCACTCGCCCCGCCGGACGTGGGACGTGGGCCGTCGCCGCCATCATCGCCGTCGCCGCCGTCGCCCCCCCCGCCTTTACGCCTCGGCCGCTCGTCGCGCTCCGTCATGTCCACGGGGAAGCGGCCGGCGAGCGGCGGCAGGCCGAGCAGGCGGTTGACCTCGTCGATGCAGCACGGGCAACAGACGACGTGCGCCAGCGTCCGCGTGTCAACGCTCGCGCTTTCGGCGCCGTAAAGACCTTCGAGTTGGGCGGCCGCGGGGCAGTCGCCCTCGCGCGAGTCGAAGATGGCGCGGCGCAAGTCTGTGAGCAGCTCGTCGGTCGTCAGCACGGCGGCGCCCTCGCGCGCGAAGCGCAGCTCGCCGGCGCGCGCGGCGTCGTCGCGCATGAAGCGCAGGGCCGAAGGGTCTTTGAGAAACTGACGGGCCTCGCCGCGCGCGGCGCGCAGGCGCTCCTCGACCGACTCGCGCGTCGCGCGCACTACCCGGGCGATCTCGCGCGGGTAGTAGCCGTGGAAGAAACGCAGGGCGAGGACGCTGCCCGCCTTCGACGTGTGCATGCGCGCGCAGGCGTAGCGGCAGCAGGCGCGCAGCTCGTCGTGGACGCGTGCAAGGTCGCGCGGGTCGGCGGCGCGCGCCGCCCCAGAGGCCGAGTCGTAGTCGATGGCGGGGAGCATGCGCTCGCGCAGGCGTGCGGCGCGGCGGGCCTGCGAGGTGTGTAGGTTGCGTAACATGACGAACAGGTAGCCGTCCAGATTTTCGACCTCACGGAGCGGAGGCCGCGCGAGCGTGAAGTGGACGTAGGCGTCGTGGACGAGGTCTTCGGCGCGGGCGCGGTCGCCCTCCGCGAGACGCAGCGCCCAGCCGCGCATGGCCGCGTAGCGCGCGAGGAAGATGTCCTCGTGGCATTCGGCCGGCGCTGATGAGGCGGCGGCGGCGGGGGCGATGTCCGGCAGACGCTGCACCATAACTTCTCGCTTCTACCTTTTGAAGACGCGCGCCGGGAGGCGGAACCCACGCGGGCGGGGAGATTTTTTTACGCGGGCGCGTCGGCGCGTGGGGCGCGTCCGGGGCGGGCGCGCGGCGGGTAAGTTAACACGTTCGCGGCGTCGTCTCCACGGCGCACACACGCCCGGAGTCCGCGACCCGCGACTCTAAAAAGATTCAAGCAAGAATGGACAGGATTTACAGGATCAACAGGATGAAGAAAGAGCAGATGTCAGAGTCGAGATTTCAGAGTTGTGATTTGCTATTTGGAATCTTCTCATCCTGTTCGTCCTGTAAATCCTGTCCATTCGTCCTACTTTCTTCCGCAGCCTGTTGCCGCAACTCTTCGAGCAGTGTGGAGGTCGCGCGCGCCCGCGCCTCCCACCAGAGCGCCGTCTCGCCGAACGTGTCCGCGTCCTGCCGATGCTGCGAGGCCCAACGCGCGGCTTCGGCGGCGAGCCAGCCGAGCAGACCGGCGGCGTCCTGACCGAGGAGCGTTCGCAGCACGAACAGACGCTCGCCGGCGCGCGTCGAAAGATTCGTTTCGCGCGCCGCGCGCGCTAAGTCGGAGCTCGTCAAAATCATCCCGCACCTCGCGGGCGCAAGCAGCGAGCGCAGGAACTCTTCGGCCGGCGCGGCGCGCGGGTCGGCCGCGCTCGTTGCCTCGCGCAAGTGAAGCGACAGACGCTCGGGTCGGCCGAGCGCGCCGGCCTCCCCGGCGAGTGCGGCCATAAGCACCTCGCCCCACGCACGGTACGGCGGCGGCGCGACCTCCAAGAGCTTCCGCAGGTAGCACGGCAGCCAGCTCGACAGGTGCTCCCACAGAAACGCCTTGCGCGCCGCGCGCCAACCCTCGCGTCGGGCCGCGTCGTTGGCCTCACCCTCAAACTCCACGAGCCGGGCGTAGAGCGCGAGCATCAGCGGCAGGTGGTCAGGCTCGGCGGGCGGCACGTCCTCCCCAAACGCCGCGCGCCAGAATCCGGCCACGCGGTCGCGCGCCTCGCCCCCGAGCATCCCCTCGACCCCGAGATAGACCGACGCATACGGCGGAAGCTGGAAGACGAAGACCTCCGTGAACTCGGCGGGCGTCGGCGCGCGCCCGAAGCCCAACGCCTCCGCGACGCGCGCCGTCTCCGGTCGCGGCGACTCACAGAGGACGGCGAGGGCGCGAAAGAGTTCCATAAGCTTCGCGTGATAAGTGATGAGTGATAAGTGATAAGAAAGAGCAGACGGCTTTTCTTATCACTTATCACTCATCACTTATCACTAATTCCGTTCTAGTCGGCCCCGACAGGCTCGGTCTGTTCGTCGGGCAATTTGTAAAACTCGCGTGCGGGTTTGAGGGGGCGGAGCAGCCAGTAGGGGCGGCGCGTGTGGTCGGGCGAGTGGGTTTCGGCGGGGCGCGTCTCGGCGAGCCAGCGGCGGTAGACCGCGCGCGCCTTGGCGGCGTCCACCGAGATGTCGCCGTAGGAGTCGCCGGCTTCGGCGCGGCGGACGCGCACGGCCTGATGCCAGCAGTGCTGACCGGAGACGGGGTCGGGGTGGACGGGGAAGGTCAGGTTCTGGTGGACGCCCACGTCCGTCCACCAGATTCGTAGCGTGTCGGCGTCGGACGACTCGTATGGGCCGACCCCCTTCTTTCGCTTGAGGCCCCAGCGGTCGCCTTCGTGGTCGAGTGCGACGGTCGCCATCAACTGCCGCTGGCCCGCGTCGGAGAGTTTCCAGCGCCCCATGTGGTGACTGCACGCGACGATGCCGGGGCGGATGCCTTCGGTCGCCCACGCGCGGACGACGAAGTAGCCGATCTCGGTCTCGACGCGGACGAGGTCGCCGGTGCGGACGCCCAAACGCGCGGCGTGCGACGTGTGAATCCAGAGCGGGTTGGTGTGGGCGATCTCGTCGAGCCACTTGGAGTTGGCGCTGCGCGTGTGAATCTGCACGGGCAGGCGGAAGGTGGAGATGAGCACGGTCTGGTCGGCCGCGAGATTTTCGGGGTGGACGTGGCTGCGGATGTAGACGGGCGTGGCCCACTCGGGCCAGCCCCAGTCGGAGAGCGTCTTCGAGTAGAACTCCAGACGGCCGCTCGGCGTCGGGAAGCCGCGAAGGGTTTGACCATCGACGCTGATGCCGACGAGGCGACGGCCCTCCGCGTCGCCGTCTGGCGTCGGGATGGGAACGATGTTGACTGATGCGGGCTTCGGCGTGCGCGTGTAGACGCGGCCGAAGAGGTCTTCGCGCGCGTCGTCCAGCTCACCTTCCGGCACCGGCTCCTCGTAGAGCGCGCCGACCTTCCGGCGAATCTCGAAAGCGCCGTAGCGGCGCATGAACTCAAGCGGCGTCAAGCCCTCTCCCGCGGCGCGCTCCGGCAGACCCGGCACCGAGTTCTCGAAGATGTGCGCGTAATACTCATCGACGCTCAGTCGCTCGCCGGGACGCGCTTTCGACTCGGCGAACTGGCGTATCCCTAAACTCCCATCGGGGTCGATGCGCCACGTCAGTTCCAGCCAGAACTCGTTCTCCTCCCAGACCTCGCCGGGGTTGACGCTGCGCGTGTCCTTGATGGTCTCGCCGAGGCGCTCGCGCGCGGCGCGCAGCACGGGCTGGCGGAAGCCGAGCCACTGCGCGTCGTGCGTCTCGTAGGAATGTATGTCGTGGCGCTCGCTGCCGTGGCCCATCGGCAGGACGTAGTCGGCGAAGTAGGCGGTCTCGTTCCACGTCGGGGTGAGGGCGACGTAGCAGCCGACGAGTTTTTCGTCCGTCAGCGCCTCGACCCACGAGAAGCCGTCGGGGTTCGTCCACACGGGATTGTAGACGCGCGTGAAGTAGACCTCGACGCGGCCACGGCCCTCCATCAAAAAGTGCGGCAGCAGGAAAGACAGCTCGTTCATCGCGAGCGGGTACTCGCGCGGCCACGTCAGCTCGTTCCACGTCTTCGGGTGCGGCGGCGTGTGTATGGGCTTCGGCACAAACTTATTCCAAGCGTTCGGGTAGACGCCGCCCTCGGTGGCGATGGCGCCGGTGAGCGCGTTGAGCATGAAGAGCGTGCGCGCCACCTGCCAGCCGCCGCTGTTTCCCGCGCCAGCGCTGCGCCAGTTGTGAGTCGAAAGACGCGTGCCCGCGGTCGCCACGACCCCGGCGATCTCCTCGATGACGGCGGCGTCCACGCCCGACTCTCTGGCCGCGAACTCGAACGTGTACTCCGCGTACAATTCCCTGAGCACGCGCTCGAAGCTCTCGAACGACGTTTCCAGCTCCGGCCGCTCCACGGCCATGAACTCCTCCCAGTTCCACCAGCGGCGCACGAACTCGCGGTTGTAGAGTCCGTTCTGAATGAGATGGTTCGCCATTGCGAGCACAATCGCCGCCTCGGAGCCGGGGTAGGGCGCGACCCAGTAGTCGGCGTGCGTCGCCGTGTTGGAGAGACGCGTGTCGAAGACGATGAGCTTCGCGCCCTGCTGCTTGGCGTCGATGATGCGCTGCGCGTGCGGGTTGAAGTAGTGGCCGGTCTCCAGATGTGAGCTGATGAGAAAAATAACTTTCGCGTTCGCGTGGTCGGGACTCGGCCGGTCGAGGCCCATCCAGTACTGGTAGCCGGCGCGCGCGTTCGACGAGCAGACGTTCGTGTGCGAGTTGTGCCCGTCCACGCCCCACGCCGCGAGCACGCGCTCGGTGAACCCGTCCTCGCCGGGGCGGCCCACGTGATACATCACCTCGTTCGGCCGCTTCTCCGTGATGCACTTGCGAATGCGCGCGGCGATGTCGTCCAACGCCTCGTCCCAACCGACCTGCACCCACTTCCCTTCGCCGCGCCGCCCCGCGCGCTTCAAGGGATAGAGAATCCGGTCGGGGTCGGTGATCTGGTTATGCGTCGCCGGCCCCTTGGCGCAGTTGCGCCCGCGCGAGCCGGGGTGCTCGGGGTTCCCCTCGAACTTCTGCACCTGCAAGCTCTCTTTGTCGATGTAAGCCAGCAGCCCGCACGCCGCCTCGCAGTTGAAGCACGTCGTCGGCACGAGCATGTACCGGCGCTCCTTCCGCTGCGGCCACGCCCGCGAATCCAACTCCACCCAGTCGTCCCACCGCTCCTTGGGCGGGAACGCCGCGAGGTGCACGCGGCTGGGGCCGGGATAAAAGGTCTCGCCGCGCGCCTCGGTCTCGGCGCGCGCCGCGGAGAGGCG
>DASVES010000053.1:0-2638 GCA_036380435.1 Pyrinomonadaceae bacterium
ACGCAGCTCATCGCCGGCAACGTCGCCACGGGTGATGCGACGCGCGAACTCATCAGCGCGGGCGTGGACGCCGTCAAGTGCGGCATCGGGCCGGGGTCGATTTGCACGACGCGCGTCGTGACGGGCGCGGGCGTGCCGCAGATTACGGCCATCACGAACTGCGTGCAGGCGGCGCGCGGCTCGGGCGTGCCCGTCATCGCCGACGGCGGGGTGAAGTTCTCGGGCGACGTGGCGAAGGCGATGGCGGCCGGCGCGGACGTGGTGATGATCGGCTCGCTTTTTGCCGGGACGGAGGAGTCGCCGGGCGAGTTGATTCTCTTTCAGGGGCGCTCCTTCAAGGCGTATCGCGGGATGGGTTCAATCGGCGCGATGCGGCAGGGGTCGAAGGATCGCTACGCGCAGGAGGAGACGGACGTGGAGGCCAAGCTCGTGCCTGAAGGCATCGAGGGCCGCGTCCCTTACAAGGGCACGCTCGCCGACATGGTGACGCAACTCGTCGGCGGCCTGCGCGCCGGCATGGGCTACACGGGCTGCCGCACGGTGCGTGAGTTTCAGGAACGGACGCAGTTTGTCCGCATCACCTCCGCCGGCCTCAAGGAGTCGCACGTCCACGACGTGATTATCACGAAGGAAGCGCCGAACTACCGTCTGGAGTAGACGGCTCGGAGTTTCCGGCTACGTGGGCGCGGGGAGCTTTCGGGCTTCGTCCGCGCCCTCTTGGTTTATGAGGCGTGCGGCAGGGCGCGCCCGACACGTGTCCGGGAAACAATGCACGCGCGACCGGGCGGAGTTTCGCGCCCCGCGGTTTCGACGGGAAAACTCCGGCGCGAGGGTGGCGCCGGGCTTGCCATGAATCAGACGATGACAGAGCGCACAGCACTTCTCATTTCGAACCCGAACGCGGGACGCGGCGGTCTCGTTCGTGAGCGCGAGGTCGGGCGTTTCCGCGAGGAGTTGGAGAGGCGGGGCGTCCACGTTGAGCTGTTGAGCACGGCGGGGCCGAGGGACGCGGAGAGGCTGGCGCGCGAAGGCGTCGCGCGGGGTCTGCGCGAGGTGATCGTCGCGGGGGGCGACGGGACGGTGAATGAGGCTTTGCAGGGATTGGTCGGGTCGGGCGCGCGCGTCGGCGTGTGGCCGGCGGGGACGGCGAACGTGCTGGCGCGACACCTGGGGCTGCCCTTCGACGCCGAAGGGGCCGCGCGCGCCGTGGCCTCCGGGCGCACGCGGCGCATCACGCTCGGCCGCGCCGTTGAGGAGGAGTCGGGGAGGAGCCGCTTCTTCTTCCTGATGGCGGGCGTCGGGCTGGATGCATCGGTCGTGAAGAACGTGCGTCCGCGTCTGAAGAAGCGTGTGGGCGAGGCGGCCTACTGGTTTTCGGGCTTCGCACATCTCGCCCACTGGCGCCCGCGCATCTTCACTGTCGAGGTCGAGGGCCGCGAGTACCCGGCCACCTACGCGGCCGTCGGCAAGGCGCCGTGGTACGGCGGCGGCCTGAGTCTCACGCCGCGCGCGCGGCTCGACGCCGGCGAGTTTGAAGTCTGCCTCATCAATACACGTAGCCGACTGCGCTACCTCCGTCTGCTCTCGCACGCCGTGCGCGGCGGCGCGCCCGAGGGCACGCGCGGCGTCACCTATCTGCGCGCGCGGCGTTTGCGCGCCACTGGCGACGCGCTCGTGCAGACCGACGGCGAATTGACGGGACGGCTGCCGATGACCTTCGAGGTCGTCACCGAGGGCGTTGAGATCGTCGTCCCTTAAACGACGCCGGCGCCGGCTCTCAACTCCGCTCCTGCCGCCACAGCATCAGGCCCGCGGAGGCGAGGGCGAGCGCGACGACGAGGAGGAAGCCGCCGGCGAGCACGAGTCCTTCGCCGGGGTCGGTTGTGAACTGCCGGCTCAGGTCGTCGGGGTTGAGCGCGGGCGCGACGCCGGCCGCCCTCTGTGCCCCGGCGTAGAAACAGGCGAGCGAACCGGCCGCGAACGCACACGCCGCGACGAAGAGTTTTTTGATAGCCCCGTACATCTTCCGAAACCCTTCTTTCTCCGGTGCCGATACGTGTAGACACCGGCGTGTGGACGAAGGTTCCGGCCGCGGCGACGGGTTATGATAGACCTGTGCGGGTGGGTGGGTGCGTGTTGTCGGGCAGAGGGAACACGGATTAAACAGATAAGACGGATGAAGACGGATTTCATCCGTCTTCATCCGTCTTATCCGTCTCATCCGTGTTCCGCTTAATTATTCCCGCGCCTCACGGGCGGCTTATCCGGCGCGCGCCGCCACGGCCCCGCGCCGCTCAGCCACGCGTCGCGCAGGGCGCGCTTCTCTGCCGGCGCGTTCTCCACAAACTCGATGTTGTACTCGTAAACGTCCGGCTCGCCGAGTGTGAGCGTCGCCGCGATGGTCTCGCGTCCACGCCGCACGTTGATGGGCACGCGATCCCCGGTCTTGAATGCGCCGAGAGCTTCCGGCCAGTTTTCGATGGTCACTTCCCGGCCGCCGATGGTGACGAGCACGTCGCCCTGTCGGAGTCCGGCGCGCTGGGCCGCGGAGCCGGTGCTGAGATAGCCGACGCGCAGTAGCGGGTGGGCGCGGAAGTCGAAGCCGATTCCGGCCGTGTGCGGCTGCTTCGCGGGCGTG
>DASVES010000054.1:0-6799 GCA_036380435.1 Pyrinomonadaceae bacterium
GAGGGCGGCGAGGGCGGCGGCCGCGTCGTCGCCGCCGGCACCCCCGAAGATGTCGCCCGCTCCCGCCGCTCCTACACCGGCCAGGCTCTGCGCCCCCTCCTCAACGGTCACGTCGTGAATGGCAACGGCCACGCTCGCGCCAAAACTCAGTCCGCCCCCACGCGTAAGAAAAAGGCTTGAAATTTAAGCCCACACGCGGCTAGCATGGTCTGACGGATTGTCATCGCTTTTAAATCGAGCCTGCGGTTTTGGAAGGCGCGCGTGGCCGCCCGCCTTTCAGAAGGGAAACTTATGTCACAAGGACAGCTATTGAAACATTCTCTGGCGTGTCTTCTCGTACTCGCCGCCATTTCGCTCAACTCTCACGCCGTTAGCTCTCAAACACTATCGTCAACCGCGACGCCGCCCGCGACGACGTTAGTGGCCTCTGACAACGACGCCGCCGAGATGAATGGCGTGGCTCGTACCGGGTTTTACACGCCGTCCCGTTTGCTCAGGGAAGACGAGAGCGCAGGGCAGGGCGGCGCGCAGCAGGCGCAGCAGCAACCGCAGCCGCCCGCGCAGACTTACACGCCCCTCACCCCCGATGGAAAGATGAAACGCGCTTTCCGAAGGGCGTTCCTCAGCCCGGAGGGTTACATCAGGTCGGCCGTCGCCGCCACCCTCACCGAGTGGGGCGAGGACGACCTGCCGCACAAGACCACGGAAGACCGTCTTGCCGACGGCCTCTCGCGCTTCGCCATCAAGTTCTCGACACGCGCCACGCGGACTCTGCTCGGCTCGGGCGTCTACCCCGTCATCTTCAAACAAGACCCGCGCTACGAACGCTCGCGGAGTAAGAACGTCGGCCGCCGCGCCCTCCACGCCGCGTCGCGCGTCTTCGTCACGCGCGGCGACAACGGACGCCTCCAGCCGAACTACTCGCGCTGGGCCGGCAGCCTCTCGGCGAGCGCGCTCTCGAACCTCTGGGAACAGAGCACGCCCGGCCACGACCGCATCGGCGCCGACGCCACCTTCCGACGCTTCGGCACGTCGTTCATCACCGACGCCTGGCAGACCGCCGTCTTCGGCGAGTTCCTGCCCGACCTCATCAAAATCTTCAAGAGGTAGCCGACCCTTCAAGCTCGCCAGCGCCGAAGGCGCGGCAGAATGTAGCCCACGGCTCGCGCCGTGGGAACAGGCGGATTTAAAAGTCGAAGCCCCGGAGGGGCGAAAGAAAAGCGACGTTGATTATTCTCAACGTCGGTTTTCTTTCGCCCCTCCGGGGCTTTCATGTTTTTTCTAAACCGCCGACCCTGGTCTCACGACCGGGGCAACACTGCTGCCGCCGCTCCGCGGCTCGTTGTCGTTTCCCCTTCGAGTTGACCTGTCGTGGGCCTACTGCTTCTCGGCCTCGGCCAGCGCGTCGTCAAGCATCGCCTTGAAGGCGGCGTATGATTGCGCGCCGGTGAAGGATCGAAAGATGCGGACGTTCGGGTCGCGCGGATTCTTCGGGTTGACGATCCCGATGATGAAGCCCGGCGTGCCGCCGACCTGCGCCGCCGCCGCGTCGCTCATGTCCTTCCGCACCTCGGCCGCGTGCTTTCCGCTCTCCAGACATTGCGCGAACTTCGCGCCGTCAAGCCCCAACGCCTGCGCGTACTGTGTGAGGTTGGCCGGCGCCAGCGCCCGCGTGTTCTCAAAGAGGCGGTTGTGCATCTCCCAGAACTTCCCCTGCTCGCCGGCGCAGTTGGCCGCCTCGGCGGCCTTGAAGGCGTGCGGATGAATCTGCACGAGCGGCAGGTCGCGGAAGACATAACGCACCTTGCCGGTCTTGATGTACTCCTGCACGATCTGTGGCTTCGTCTCACGGACAAAGCGAGCGCAGAACGGTCATTGGTAGTCGGAGAAGTCGATGAGGACGACTTTGGCCGTCGTCTCGCCCATCGACGGGTCGTCGTCCACGCTGACGAGTTTGCGCCCGCCCTGCGCCGACGCCTCGGCCAACTGCTGCATGAGTTCTTTCAACTCGCGCAGCTCGCTTTGAATCTCCAACTGCCCCTGCCTGAGCGCGTCAATCTCCTCGCGCAACGCGCGCAGCTCCGCGTCCGTCTGGCTCGGACGCCTCTGCCGCTGCTGTGCGCCCACACCTTGCGCGCACGCGAGCACACTGACGGCTAAGGCAAATGCTGCCGCCGCTTTTCTCATTCCACTCTCCTCCGATGATGATTCGCGCGAAAAAGCCGCGCGTGATGAAAGCAACCTCAAGATACGGCAGCCGCGCCCGGCGGCGCAACACGGCTCGCTCCCGCCGCCAGCGGCGACGACTTCGCCCATGCCTTCGATACTTGTCGCGCCGTTGATGTATACTCGACCCCCGCCGAAGAGCACACTGAAAGAGATAATGTCGGAAACCATCAAATCAATCGTCGCCGAGAGCCTTGAGGTCAAGCGTCGCTACTTCGACGAGCACGCTGCCGACGTGACGCGGGCCGCGCGCCTTTTGGCCGAGGCGTTCGCCTCGGGGCGCAAGCTCCTCATCTGCGGCAACGGCGGCTCCGCGGCCGACGCGCAACACGTCGCCGGCGAGTTCGTCAACCAGTTCCTCGCCAGGGGCCGCCGCGCGCTCCCCGCCCTCGCGCTCACCACCGACGGCGGCGTGCTGACCTGCATCGCCAACGACACCGGCTTCGAGCGCGTCTTCGCCCGACAGGTCGAGGCGTTCGGCGGCGAGGGCGATGTGCTGCTGGCGATTACCACTTCGGGCAACTCGCCCAACATCGTCGCCGCGGCCGAGGTCGCGCGAGCGCGCGGCATGAAGGTCATCGGCCTGCTCGGACGCGACGGCGGACGCGTTCGTCCGCTCTGCGACCTCGCACTCGTCGTCGCGGCAGACGACACACAGCGCGTGCAGGAGACGCACAATCTCATCGGCCACGTCCTCTGCCAACTCGTCGAGAACATCCTCTTCCCCGCAGGCGAATGATTATGACCGGGAAGAATTAACATGGATGGACAAGATAGGTAGGATGAAGAAAGACTGATTTGAGATTTGAGATTTCAAATATTCCTATCCTCCTCATCCTGCCGATCCATGTTAATTTCTTTAACTCGTGAAACAGGAGCGTTGAGTTAGGTGTCCATCTACGACGAACGCGGTATCCGGCCGCTCGGCCTCGAAGGCGTGAGCACCTACCCGCTCTCGGAGCGCCCGAGCAAGGTCTCGACCGAAGACTTCGCGCGGCCCGTCGCCGCCGACTCCTCGCTCAAAGATTTTCTCTCGACGCTCCCGAACATCCTCGCCGTCCAATCGCTCAGACAGATCGCCGCGCAGGTGCGCCGCGCACGCGAACTCGGCAAGCCCATCGTCTGGGGTCTCGGCGGCCACGTCATCAAGACCGGCCTCGCGCCGCTCCTCATCGACCTCATGCGCCGCGGCTACGTGTCGGCCGTCGCCGCCAACGGCTCCGTGCTCGTCCACGACGCCGAGATCGCCCTCGTCGGCTCGACCTCCGAGGACGTTGACTCCACGCTCGGCGCGGGCGCTTTCGGCGGGGCCGACGAGACTGGAAAACTCCTGAACTCGGCCGCCCGCGACGGCGCGCGCGACCAGTTGGGTCTGGGCGAGGCTCTGGGTCGCGCCCTCACCGCCGCGCGTCCGAAGCACGCCGACCTCTCGCTGCTCTGCGCCGCCTACGACGCGCGCGTGCCCTTCACCGCACACGTCGCCATCGGCACAGACATCACTCACTTCCACCCGTCGGCCGACGGCGCCGCGCTCGGCGCCGCCACACACACGGACTTCCGCCTGCTCTCCGAGATGGTGCGTCGGATGAGCGGCGGCGGCGTCTACCTCAACGTCGGCTCGGCCGTCGTGCTCCCCGAAGTCTTCCTCAAGGCCGTGACGCTCGTGCGCAACCTCGGCCACCCGCTCGCAGACTTCACCACCGCCAACTTCGACTTCATCCAATCCTACCGCCCGCTCACCAACGTCGTCCGCCGCCCCGTGAGCGGCGGCGCGGGCCGCGGCTACGCCGTCACCGGCCACCACGAACTCACCATCCCCCTCCTCGCCGCACACATCCTCTGCGGCGACTGACAAACTACTCAGCCCTGCGGCGTACCCTCTGCGCCCGCCGTGCCTGCGGCGGTGAATCCACTGCCGCTTTCACTCAAGTGGAACATCGCTCCAGCGACTACACGTCCGGTGCGAAGCCCCCTCTTGACACATTCAACCGGGAGACTTATTCTTCCCCTGTCTGAAATTGAAAATCAATTTCAAATCTTCTCAGATTATTAGTTTCGGGCTGTTATTTGAGCTTCTTCGGCTTCCCGGTAGGTAACTCATGCAAAAGAATCTGCTACAGGCGGCAGCCTCGGCCCGCCTCGCCGCGTCCCCGATTGTCCTGTTGGCGCTGCTCTGCGCCCTCGCCACGAACGTCGCGGCGCAGTCTTTACGCTCGGAAATTTCCGGCCACGTGCTCGATCAGAACAAGGCCGCGGTCGCCGGCGCACGCGTCACCTTGCAGCGCGCAGGGACTGGCTTCGAGCTGAGCACCGCGACCGACGACGCCGGCGCTTTCAGCTTCGGCCGACTTGCCGCGGCCGAGTACAGCGTCGTCGCTTCGAGCGCCGGCTTCGCGTCGTCGCGGCGGGAGGTCGTGCTCAAGTCTGACGAGCGCCGCCAGCTCGATCTCGTCCTTCAGGCCGGCCCCGTCGCCGAGGCGATTGTCGTCTCCTCTTCCCACATCGCCGGCACGCCGGAAGTGGTCGAGCGCATCCCCGGCTCCGTCGAGGTGCTCGACGAGAGACTCTTGGAGTCGAGCCGGGTCTTCAACACCTCGGAGGCGCTGCGCAAGTCTTCGGGCGTCAACGTCCGCGACGAGGAGGGCTTCGGCCTGCGCCCGAACATCGGCATCCGCGGCCTCAACCCCACGCGCTCCTCGAAGGTGCTGCTTTTGGAAGACGGAATCCCCTTCACCTATGCGCCCTACGGCGACAACGCCAGCTACTACCACCCGCCCATCGACCGCTTCGAGTCCGTCGAAGTGCTCAAGGGGTCGGGGCAGATTCTCTTCGGCCCCTCGACGGTCGGCGGCGTCATCAACTACGTCACGCGCAACCCGCCCGTGAAGAGAGCCGGCACGCTGACGCTCGTGGGCGGCGGCCGCGACTACTTCAACGGCCACCTCTCCTACGGCGGCACGTGGGGCAACACCGGCCTCCTCTTCGACTACACGCGCAAGCAGGGTGAGGGCGCGCGCGCCGACCAGCGTTCGGGCCTCAACGACTTCAACTTCAAGTCTGTAACGACCCTCGGCGCGCGTCAGGCGCTCACCGCCAAATTCAACTACTACGGTGAGGACTCACAGGTCACTTACTCGGGTCTGACCGAGGCCGAGTACGCCGCCGCGCCGCGCCAGAATCCTTTCCGCAACGATCACTTCTACGGCGACCGCTACGGCGCCTCCCTTTCGCACGCTTTTATCTTCTCCGGCGACGTGGTGCTCACCACCAATCTCTACGGCTCACACTTCCGACGCCACTGGTGGCGCCAGTCGTCGAACTCGCTGGAGCGCCCGAACCGTCTCGCAACGCTTGCGGGCGGCGACTCTGACTGTCGCAGCCTCGCCGACCTCGACACCACCTGCGGCAATCAGGGACGCCTGCGCGAATACTACTTCTTCGGCGTCGAGCCGCGCCTGCACGTCAACCACCGCCTCTTCGGCGTCCGCAGTGAGGCCGACTTCGGTTTCCGCGCGCACTACGAGACGCAGCAGCGCCGGCAGGAGAACGGCGACCTGCCGACCTCGCGCTCCGGCCTCCTCGTCGAGCACAACGAGCGACGCAATCAGGCCTACTCCGGCTTCGTCGAGAACCGCTTCCACTTCGGCCGTTGGTCGGTGACGCCGGGCCTGCGCGTCGAGCACGTCGAGTATCAGCGCACGAACCGTCTCGCTAACGGCGGCCTCGGCGTGAGCGGCCGCACGGATATTACGCAGGCCGTCCCCGGTCTCGGCGTCTCCTACACGCCGGGCGCGCGCTTCACCCTGTTCGCCGGCGTCCACCGCGGCTTCGCCCCACCGCGCACCGAAGATGTCATCAACAACGCGACGGGCGGCGTCATCGAACTCGACCCCGAGCTGAGCTGGAACTACGAACTCGGCGCACGCACCGCTCCGGCCCGCGGCCTGCGTCTCGACGCCACCTTCTTCCGCATGGATTATGAGAACCAGATCGTCCCGGCGAGCCTCGCGGGCGGCGTCGGCGCCACGCTCACGAACGGCGGCGAGACGCTGCATCAGGGCTTCGAGTTCACGGGCCGTCTCGACTCCGGCGTGATACGAGAGTCGCCGCACAACTTCTACGTGCGCGCGGCCTACACCTTCCTCCCCACGGCAAAGTTCACGGGCGTGCGTTTGAGCAGCATCACGAACGCCGACGGCACGCGCCCCGCCATCACCGGCAACCGTCTCCCTTACGCGCCCGAGCACCTGCTCAACGCGACCTTCGGCTACGCGCACCCGTCCGGCTTCGACGGCCTGCTCGAAGCCGTCCACGTGGGCGCTCAGTTCGCCGACGACCGCAACTTCCGTGAAGTGCCGGCCGGAGTCGTCTCTGAAAGCCTGCGCCGGAGCGGGCAGCTCGGCCTCATCCCCGGCTACACGGCATGGAACGCGACCGTCAACTATCGCGTCGAGCACCTGCGAACGACCTTCTTCGTCACGGTCAAGAATCTCTTCGACCGCACCTACGTCGTTGACCGCACACGCGGCCTCCTGCCGAGCAGCCCGCGGCTCTTGCAGGGCGGATTGAAGTT
>DASVES010000055.1:0-2222 GCA_036380435.1 Pyrinomonadaceae bacterium
TCTGCGCTGACCTCGCGCATCTTGAAGTTCTGCGCCGTGGACTTAACCAGCGGCTCAAAGAATCCGTAATCGTTATCGTGCCGGTCTGAGACTTCGACGCTCGTGATGATGTGAGTCTTCACCCCGACCATGATGTGAGCCTTGAGCCAGTCGTGCATATCGGAGTCGCCGTTCTTCGTGTACTTGGCATTGAACCAGCGGGTGAACTGCCCCGTGCCGAAGCCCGACGAGTCAACGGCGAAGTCTGATTCGACGCCCTTGAGCGGCAGGCTCGACACTTCGATTAGCTGATGCAGGTACGGCGTTAGTTCCGCATAGCCTAAGTATTCGAGCACGCAGTTATAAGAGAGCGCCTTCGAGACGTAGCCTTTGGCGTGCGCTTCTTTCAAGTCGCTGCAAAAGCGGCGCGTGCTGACGGTCGAGAAAATCTTGAACGCGGCGGCGAAGATCACATCCGCGAGTACCGCGCGAGGTCGCCCGTACTCCTGTATCGGTTCTTCGATGCCTTTACACAACTCGGCAAGCAGGAGTTGGAACTTGCCTTTCTCAGCCACTTGCGCCCGGTGATACTGCGGCCAGTTTTGCGTGTACTTCCGCTTTTCGATCTTCGGCGCTTCGGGAAGCTCTGCGCCGCCCTCGCGCTCTTTAGCATACTGAGCGGCGAAGATGTGCTTGCATATCCGGTCGTTCTTCTTGCAGTCGGGACAGGTACAAGTCGGCGGGTTTATGTCGAGGTCAACGGCGTACTTTTTGGCGCTCGTTTGCGACGGGACTATCCAGAGATTTTCAACGCGGGTGATTTCCGAGGAGTGGGCTATCTGTAGCCCTTTGGCTTCGCGTAACTGCACAGGGTCTATTCATTCTCGGAGTCTGATGCCGACCGCCGCGAGGGCTAACGCCGGGCGGGCGGCGTAACGGCGGCAGGCGGCGGCGATATTCTCCGCGCCACACAGCCGCAACGCCGAGATAGCGACGTTTCTGAGCGCCGCCATCACCTGCGGGGCGTGCCCGGCTCTGACCTGCGAGCGGTCTTCATCGAAGGTCACGTCGCGCACATAATGCAGCTTGTTCTCGACGTGCCAGTGTTCGCGCCACAGTCGGAGGAGTTGCGCGGGCGTGGCACGCTCCGGCGCGAGGCTCGTGATGCCATAGACGATTTCATGCCGGGTCTCGGCCGTGCGCTTGTTGGTGACCTGACGGCGCAACTCCAGAACCTGGGCGTGACCGGGCCACTCCACATAGCCTTGCAGGGCCGTGGAGGCCGACAGGCAGCGCACCTCGATGCGGTCGCCGTGCTGGTCAGTGGTCTGTGCGTGCCCGATGGTGTCGGCTAACTCTTTAGCGTGCGCGAAGAGTAACGCGATGTCAGAGCGCAGGACGGGCTGATTCTCCTTGACTGGCAGCAGGTAGTCGCCGCCGCGCGCCACAACCGTGCGCGCCACCTCGCGCTGCGTGTGCAGCGCGTCGGCCGTCACCACGCGCCCGTCGAGGACAAGAGCGTCGAGCAGCGGCTCCAAGTGGCCGAGTTCGTGGCTCTTATCGGCCACGGCCAACTGCGCGACGACCACGCCGAGCCGGTGCGAGAGCGCGCTCACGAGGTGGCTCTCGGCCGCGCCCTGCCCGGCGCTGCCGCGCAAAGTCTTGCCGTCTATCGCCAGAGCTTCGAGCGCGGCGGCCGGCGCGGCGCAGGCGGCGAGGATGTGCTCGGCCCACCGGGTTACGCACTGTTCGAGGCGCGCGCAGTCGAGCCCTTTGAAGATGCGGTGCAGCGTGGGCTGCGAAGGCCCGCGCCCCCGCCGGAGGCCGAGGCGCGAGAGCCAACGCGCGCCGTAGTTGTGGCCCCAGTCGGCGATGGCCGCCTGCGAGCGCGCGCCGCACATGACGGCGACACAACACAAGAGCAGGACGGGTAAGAGGTCGTAGCGGCGTCCTTGAGCTTGTCGGAAGTCCGGCACATCTGCTAAAGCATCCTTGAGGGACGGCAGGCGCATGGGAACATGGCCCCCTTCGTAGAAGTTGGTCTGAGCAACCTCATTCTACTGAAGGATGCCGTCCCTCCCCACGAGAATGAATAGACCCTGACCTTAGATGGACAACACGGGACGGCCCGAATATAATTTCGCCACAGTCGCAAGTAAGCTACTGACAGGCTCTCCCGCCCGGTTTCGAGTTTCCCCTTTAGCCATCGGTCGGTCTCCGACTTTGTGAGCGAACTGATGCAG
>DASVES010000056.1:0-20886 GCA_036380435.1 Pyrinomonadaceae bacterium
ACCGGCCTCGTCATCTACTTCAGCATCGCCGCGCTGCTCCTGCGCGGTACGCTCCTCTAAACACGAACGCTTGCACAGCACACACAGTACCGCGAGCGGAAGCCTCGCGGGTGCTGTTGCGGAGGCAGACCCGCTCGCTACCGCTCGCGGTACTGTGCGTCTTGCACGCGCGTTCGTCTTCAGAGGAGCGTGCCGCGCAGGAGCAGCGCGGCGATGCTGAAGTAGATGACGAGGCCGGTCACGTCCACGAGCGTGGCGATGAAGGGGGCGGAGGAGGTGGCCGGGTCGAAGCCGAGACGACGGAGCGCGAAGGGGAGCATCGAGCCGGCGAGCGTGCCCCACAACACGATGGCGACGAGGGTGAGTCCGACCGTCAGCCCGAGGAGCACGTAATGCGGCCCGTAGAAATCGGAGAACCTTGACCACAGGACGATGCGGAGGAAGCCGATGAGGCCGAGGATGCCGCCGAGCGTGAGGCCCGACATCACCTCGCGCCGCATGACGCGCCACCAGTCGCGCAGGGTGACTTCGCCGAGGGCGAGTGCGCGGATGACGAGCGTGGCGGCCTGCGAGCCGGAGTTGCCGCCCGAGGAGATGATCAGCGGCACGAAGAGGGCGAGCACGACGGCACGCGCGATCTCATCCTCGAAGTAGCCCATCGCGGTGGCTGTGCCCATCTCGCCGATGAAGAGGACGATGAGCCATCCGGCGCGCTTGCGGACCATGCTCGCAAAACCCGTCTGCATGTAAGGGTCTTCGAGCGCCTCGACGCCGCCGAGTTTATGGATGTCTTCGGTCGCTTCCTCTTCGGCCACGTCGAGCACGTCGTCCACGGTGACGATGCCGATGAGGACGCCCGTCGAGTCGGTGACGGGCAGGGCGTTGCGGTCTTCGCGGCGGAAGGCGGCGACGGCCGTCTCCTGATCGTCGGCCGCCTTGAGCGAGACGAACTTGTGATCCATCAGCTCGGAGACGGGCCGGTCGCGCGGGGAGAGCAGGAACTCGCGGATACGCACGTCGTCGATGAGCACGCCGCGGTCGTCCACGACGTAAATTATCGAGAGCGTCTCGCTGTCGTTGCCGTGGCGGCGGATGTGATCGAGAGCCTGCTCGACCGTCCACTCCGCACGGACGCGCACGTAGTCGGGCGTCATCAGCCGCCCGATGCTGCCCTCGGGGTAGCCCAGGAGCGAGACGGCCACCGTGCGCTCCTCGGGCGTGAGCAGCGCGAGCATCTGCCGGGTGACGGTGGCGGGCAACTCTTCCAACAGCTCGGTGCGGTCGTCCGGGGCCATGTCGTTGAGGAGACGCGCGACGTGCTCCTGCGTCATGGCCTTGAGGAGTTGCTCCTGCGCTTCGAGTTCCATGTACTCGAACACGTCGGCGGCCAGCTCGCGCGGCAGGATGCGGAAGACGATGATCTGGTCTTCGGTGTCGAGTTCGGCGATGAGGGCGGCGAGGTCGGGCGGCGGGTAGTCGAGCAGCGCGCGGCGCAGCGCGAAGAACTCGCGCTGGCGGATCATCCTCTCCAAATCCGGTTGCAGGTTAACGACCATCTGGAATACTCGCGGACTGACGCGCGCGGCGAGCGACGCGCGCAGGCCGGGCCGCGCCTTCCGCGCCCGAACACGCGAACGGCGAGGTGGAAACTTTTACGCTGACCAAAACGAAGGGGCGATGATAACACGTGAGACGGAAATTCCCGGAAGCGAACGCCGGCGCGTCGCGGAGGTGACTGACGACATGACCCTCCTCGTGGCGCGCGCCGCCGGCTTCAGCGAGGAGTCCGACGAGTTCCTGGCCATCCGCCATCTGGTGCGCGACTGGCGCGACCGCCACTACCTTCCATACCTCAAGGAGGGCGCGCGGCTGGAGGGCGGCAAGAAGTTGCAGGCCGAGTTCCTGCTCGACTTCGACATGCCGTGGGCGATGCGTCGCGTGCGCTTCTGTATCGGCAAGCTCAACGACCTCGCCTGTCTCGACGATCAGGCGCGGCAGATCGCCGAAGTGGCGGCGCGCGCGGGGCAGCCAAAGCAGTGGCCGAGTGAGGAGAGGGAGAAGGCTGAGTTCCGCGTCGCGCTGCGGAGGATGCGCGAGGGGCTGAACAAAGCCCTCGTTGACCTGCGTGGGGCGCGCCGCAAGCTCTGGTCACGCGATTTCAACGAGAACCCCTTCAGCCCGCTCATCGCCCGCCTCGAAATCGGCTCCCCCGATCTCGTCGGACTGCTGCGCCAGCCGACCGACCAGGCTTGCCGCGATGAGGCCGAGCGGATTCTGAAGACGCGGCTCAAAAACCCGGCGCGGCCGCACGGGATGGAGACCCGTGACGACGCCGTCGCCGCGTTGACCGAGGAGGTCAGGGGGAAGTTGGAGACCGCCATCAAAAAGGCGAAAGGAGATTGCCGGCAGGCGATGTGGCCGCGCGAGGGGCCGGACGCCGAGAACGTGCCGCACTGGGAGCTGTTCCTGCGCGACGTGCTCTGGTACTACTACAAGCACTTCGACGACTTCGACCAAATCTCCTATCCCATCCTCTACTCGACCGGCGTCGGCGAGGAGGCTGACGTGATCGACGTCTTCCGCGTCAGCCCCGAGGACGCGCGCGCGCTCGTCAACGAGCGTGAGGACAAAGTTGATATCGACGGGGAGATGAAGAACGTGCAGAAGCTCGCCGGCACGACGCTCGGCAACTTCGGCGCCTTCTTTGAGTCGAAGTTTCGCGTCAACGACATCACATGGGGCCGGCTCGACGGCGCCGAGCGCGTCATCGCGGCGCTGCTGCCCGCGAACGAAGACCTGCGCCGGAAGATAACGGAGCAGGCGCACCGCGCCATCCTCGTCGAGGAGGAGCTGTCGAAGGACGAGGCGGCCGCCAAAAACGACGCCCTGAAAAAGCTGGTCTGGCGCGCGCTCGACGTCTGGGACGACGAGCCACGGCGCACAATTCTTCTGAATGAAGCGGCGCAGAACCTCCCGGCCGAGTCGCGGCGTTTTCGCGAGTACCTCGCCCTGCTCGCCAAAGGGGCCGAGCCGCGCGACCTGTTCAGAGATAAGTTCCTGAAGAACTACGAGAAGGGCCGGCAGTTCACGCCGACAGCGACGGTAGATTCGGCCAAGCGCGCCAACCGCGTGCTCGGCAACATGGCCCTCGGCTACTTCCCGGCCACGGACGGCGGGAGCCGGAAGCGAAAGCTCGCCATGTGGTTCGGCCAGCGGCTTCTCCTCTTCGCTGAGGCGGCCATCGAGCCGACCGGGTCGGCCCGCCGCCGGCAGCGTGCGAGGCTCATCGCGTGCTACCTGCTGGCGCTCCTGATACTCGCCTTCGTCTGTCTGCCCGCCTTCATGCTGTGGCGCACGGCAGGCGAGACGGAGCGCGCGTGGAGCTTCTTCCTGATCTTCGTCCTCACGCTCCCGCTGGCGCTCATCCCGCTGGCGCTGGCGGCCGGCTACACTTACGCGGCTTACTGGCTCAGGGGCAGGCTCTACACGCGCTTGCCGCAGGCCGGGGCCGACTGAAGGCGACGCCCGCGGGGGAATGTGGAGGCGATGAAGACGCCCGCGCGCGCCGGCGTCCGTGTCTATAGTCAGCGCGGGCACTGGCCTTTCGTGCGGAAAGTGACGCGGGCGCCGGGAAGTTGTTTCCCGGCGCCCGCGTTGTGTAAAGGATGACGGCGGCGGCGCTCTAGCGACGATCTCGTGAGTCGGGGTCGCGCACGTCGCGGTCGCGTGTCTCGTTGACGACGACGGGCACGCGCTTCTTGGGCATCAGGCCGAGCAGGCCGGCGAGGCCGAGCAGACCGAGCCAGCCCCAGTCGCGGTCGTCGTCGTCGCGGGCGACCCGCCGGTTGTCGTCGGCGCGGTTGGTCGTCACGTCACGTCCAGAGTTGTTGTTGTTCGAGTTCTGCGCCTGAGCGGGCGCGGCCGACACGAGCGCCGCGAGCGTCAGGCCGAGCGCGCCCGAGCGCAGCACCTTGAAAGCTTCAGTCCTTTTCATCGTTCCCATTCTCCTGTTCATATCAAACAAGTTTCAGATAGTTCGGTGGCGAGGGGGCAAGGCTGTTTCATGTGTGCGGGGCTGATCCGACATGCGACCGCCCCGCCATGAGGGTTCATCGACGCTTAAAACTCTTCACGGTCGCCCGGCCGGCGGCCCGACGAGGGCAGCGGCCCCGCATCTTCGCCCGCGGCCGACGCGCCTCGCGCGCGCCCCGGCTCCAGCGGCTCGACCTCGACCTCGCTGTGACGCAACGTCTCGCGCACCGTCTCCGTGTGCTCCTCAAACTCCTTGCCGATACGCACCTCCTCGACCACGCGCGCCTTCTTGTTCACCGACAGCTCTTCGTGCGATTCCGTGAACTCGATGACCGCCTCCTTGAAGGCTTCCGACTCCGCGCCGTGGAAAGTGTAGTCGGCCGGCAGGCGCTCGACGCGGACGCGCTCGTCGCGCAGGCGCACGTCCTCCTCGACAGGCGTCTCTGTGACGCGGCTCTCGACCCTCACGCCGCCGCGCGCGACCTCGCGCTTGCTCACTTCCAGACGTTCCTCCACAACCGGCAACGCCACATGGTCGCCGGCCACACGCGCTCTCTCAGACTCTTCGCGCCCGGCCTCGCCGCCACCCGTATAAGTCTCGAAGCCGTCGCCGGCCGACGCGGCGTCGAAGCCCGTCCACCCTTGGCCGCGCCACTCGGCGGCGCGCTTGTCGATCTCGGCTGCGCCGAATTTCTTCAACACGGCGACGGCGCGCTCCGCCTCGCGGTCGTCCGTCTCGACGCTCAAAATCGTTCCGCCGCGCTTCAGCCCTTCGGCGTAGGTGTGTGCGTCGTCGTCTCCGAGGCCGAGTCGCGTCAGCCCGCTCAAGAGTCCGCCGGCAGTGCCGCCGAGTCCCGCCCCGGCGATGGCCGCGGCGAGCGGCCCCGCGGCGAGGATGGGGCCGATGCCGGGGATGGCGAGCGCGGTGAGTCCGAGCAGCAGCCCGGCCGCGCCGCCGATGGCCGCGCCCGTGCCTGCGCCCTTCGCCATGTCCTCCACCTGCTCGTGGCCGCCTTCCTCGACGTAGGCGACCTTCGCGTCTTTCTCTTGCACTGCCCCTGCGTCCTTCGCCATGAGGCTGATGTCTTCGTGGCGGAAACCTTCACGCACAAGCTCACTCACGGCGTTGCGCGCCGCGGCCGGACTATCGAACAAACCAACAACTGTCTTCGCCATCTCTTCCCCCTTAACTTCTCACAAACATGAGGACGGTCGAACGCCAACGCCGACGTGCGCGACGCGCGTTACTCCGACGGACTTTGCGCGAGCACCGTCTCGTCATCGTCGCCGCTGGCGTCGCCCGGCGCCTTCTCGTCGCCGATGCGCTCGACGAACGCCTCCTCGCTGCGCAGCGTGACGCGCTGCGGCCTGTGCGTCTCGACCGATTCTTTCCTGACGTGCAGTTCCTCTTTGAGCATCAGGCGCTTCTCGACGACCAGCACTTCTTCCAGAAGCGGAATGATCATCGTGTCGCCTTCGTGCCGGACGGGGACGGGGCCGTCAACGATGCGTCCCACCGCCACGCGCTTGACCTGCACTTCCTCGTGCATCAGCGGCTCGTCTACAACTTCCTCACGCTCGTGTACTACTTTCCGCACGCGCACGCCGCCCGACTCAACCGTGCGCTTCTCCACCTGCAACGTCTCGGCGATGACGGGTACGACGACCGTCGCCTCCTCACCATCGCCCATAAGTCTTGCATCGGCGAGGCTGTCACCGTCAGCGCCCGCGCGCCCGGCGAGGATCGATTGCGGGTCGCTCGCGAGTTGCCGCAGGCTGAAGGGCAGTGTGAAACTGCCGTCCTCCTGCTTCTGCAACTCGTCGATGGGCACGAGCAGTTGCTGGCCGTCTTCCATGTAGACGAGCGCCTGCCGGTCGCGCTTGTTGAGCGTCGGCGACGCCGTGTCGATAGTGCCGCGCAGTCCCTCGCTGTCGGTGACGGTAACGACTTTTGCTCTCTTCTGACTCATCGCTCTGCCCCTTCAAGTCTCGTCGCCGCGCCCTCGCGCGGCGTCGTTAACAAATCCATCCGGCCCACGCGCGTAGGCTGCGCGTCCGAACATTTCGATAAACTGCAAGTGAGCCATGCGCGGCGACGCTCGTCTTCAAACTACTCGCGAGCGCCGCCGCGCCGGCCCGAAGCCGTGACATGACGGCCGTTCAAGTGCGTCGCCGCTTAGCGACGATTCTTCGTGTCGCTCGTCGTGTCATCGCCTACTTCGCGCACGTCAACATCGGTACGTCGAAGTGTGTCTCGTACCGTTTCGGTGCGCTCGCCGACTTCTTTGTTGACGACGACCTCTTCGACAACGCGCGCCTGCTTCGCCACGACGACTTCCTCGGCCCGCTCCGTCACCTCGAAGGAGCCTTCGCGGAAAGCCTCGTCGCCCGCACCCACGGGACGATCAACCGCGCGGCGCTCGACGTGGACGTGCTCTTCCTTCAGACGCACCTGCTCCTCGACGGGCACTTCCTGGACGCTGCGTTCGACCCTCACGCCGCCGCGCTCGACCTCGCGCTTGCCCACTTCCAGATGCTCCTCGACCACGGGAATCGCCGTCTCGCCACGGTAGACGCCCGCGCCGCGGCTGTCGCTCCAGCTCCGCTCGAAGTACTCGGCATCTTCCGCGCTGCGCGGGTTGACGCCCATGTAGATGCCCCCCTGCTTGACGCCCTCCTCGTACCGTTTGGCGTGCTCCTCGGGGATGCCGCTGCCGACGAGCGCGCCGACGATGCCGCCGGTCGCGCCGCCCGCGCCCGCGCCGGCGAGAGCGCCCGCAATCGGCCCGGCCACGAGGCCGATGCCGGGGATGACGACGTTCGAGCCTAGCCCCACGAGCGCGCCGATGATGGCGCCGGCGCCGCCGCCGATGGCCGCGCCCGTGCCCGCGCCCTCGGCCGCCTTGCTGCCGAGTTCCGTGTCAGCCGCCGCGCTACCCTCTGGGAAATGTTTATCGCGCGTGTCTTCCGACATGATGACGTTGATTTCGTCCTTGCTGTATCCGCGCTCCTGAAGCGACTGATAGGCGCGCTCGGCGTCGTCACGACCGTTGAACATCCCACTGACCACCTGTGAATTCTTCGCCGCCGCGGCGCCCGTTTCCTTAGCCATTAGTTATCTCCTCCATGTAAATTAAAAACCTTCGCCGAAGACAGACCACGGCCCCGACGAGGTTGGCGACCGTGTTCTGCTTTGTATGATTTCGCGCCGAGGCGCGAACGTTGAGCGTGAGAAGCAAGCACCGTGCCGCCGTGCGCCAACGAGTGTGAGCGCGGCGCGGTCGCGGGCTTTCATCAGGAAGGGTATTGCAAACAAAGCGGCTTTGCCATATCCTCCCTCCGTCAAAATGTTCGAGGTCTTCGTTCGGCGCCACTCGAAGGTTCTTCTCCAATTCAATCTATGCTGATCGTCGGAACCGAATGGCTGGTGGAGGCGGCGGGCTGCGACGCCGCGCGTTTGCGCGACCCGGAGCGCGTGCGCGCCGTTCTGGAGCGGGCCGTCGCCGAGCTTGACCTGCGCGTCGTGGGCGACGTGGCGCTGCACAAATTTCCGGGCGCGGGCGGCGTGACCGGCCTCATGCTGCTCACCGAGTCGCACCTCGCCTGCCACACTTACCCGGAGTTCGAGGTGGCGACCTTCAATCTCTATTGCTGTCGCACGCGTCCGCGCTGGGCGTGGGAAGAGCGGCTCACCGAGATGCTCGGCGCGGCGCGCGTGTCGGTGCGCGTCATCGAGCGCCGCGTGGAAGTTGACGCGGGCGACGAGACGGCCGGCGTGAGTCTTGAAGAGTGCGGCGTGCGGCTTGAAGAAACAGAAGCGTCGCTCGCCCTCGCGACGGAAGTCGGAGGGGCCGCGCGATGACATCGCTTCTGGCGAACTGCCCCGCGTGCGGCGGGCAGGTCAACTTCAAGCAAGGCTCCTCCGTCGTCGTCGTATGCGAGTACTGCAACTCGGTCGTCGCGCGCACCGACCGCGGGCTGGAAGATTTGGGGCGTGTGGCGGAGGTGGCCGAGTCCGGCTCGCCGCTCACGTTGGGTCTGCGCGGCGTCTACCGCGGCACGGCCTTCGAGCTGACGGGCCACACGCAGCTCGGCCACTCGATGGGCGGCCAGTGGGAAGAGTGGTACGCGGCCTTCGCCGACGGCCGCTGGGGCTGGTTGGCCGAAGCGCAGGGGCGCTTCTACATGAGTTTCCGCGCGCCGGAATCGGTGCGCGTCCCGCCGTTCGAGCAGGTTGCGCCGGGGTCGCCCGTGCGCGAGATTCCCACGCCGACGCCGCTCGTCGTCTCCGAGAAGGGCGAGGCCCGCTATCTCTCCGCCGAGGGCGAAATCCCCTACCGGCTCACCCCCGGACAGACCTACCGCTACGCCGACCTCTCCGGGCCGGGCGGCACCTTCGCCACCATCGACTACGGCGACGAGCCGGCCGGCGTCTACGTCGGACGCGAGGTCACGCTCACGGACATCGGGATTGCGGCGACTGAAAGACCGCGCGAGCGCGAGGCGCGAACCGTCGCGGCCTCGCAACTCCAGTGCCCGCAGTGCGGAGGCCCCTTAGAGCTTCGCGCGCCCGACATCGCCGAGCGCGTCACCTGCCCGAACTGCGGCTCGCTCCTCGATGTCAACAAGGGACAGCTCCAATACCTCAAGACGCTCAAGTTCGTCGGCTACAAGCCGGAGATTGCGCTCGGCTCGGTCGCGGAATTCGAGGGGCAGCAGTTGACGGTCATCGGGTTTATGACCCGCAGCGTCGAGTTCGAGGGCACGCGCTACTTCTGGCAGGAGTACCTGCTCTACAACCCGGCGGTCGGCTTCCGCTGGCTCGTGCAGTCGGACGGCCACTGGAGCTACGTGGTGACTGTGCCGCCGGGCGAAGTTTCGGAGGTGGGCAACTTCGCTCACTATCAGGGCACGAAGTTCAAGAAGTTTCAGGAGGCCGTCGCGCGCGTCGAGTACGTGGCCGGCGAGTTCTACTGGAAGGTCACGGCGGGCGAGCGCGTCCTCGCCGTCGATTACGTGAAGGCGCCGCGGATGCTCTCGAAGGAGGTCTCCGGCAAGTTCGCGAAGGGCGACGACACGCGCGCGATGGAGGCCACCGAGATCAACTGGTCGCTCGGCACATACGTCCCCGTGCGTGAGGTTAAGGAAAAGTTCAAGCTCGAAACCCTGCCACAACCTTCGAACGTCGCGCCCAACCAGCCGTTCCCGCACAAGAGCGTCTACAAGCTCTGGCCGCTGCTGCTGCTCGCCATGCTGGTCGTCGGCGTGTTGACGACGATGCTCGACGCGCGCCGCAAAATCTTCGAGCAGATCTTCAGCCTCCGCCCGCAGACGGCGGCGACTCCGCCCGTGCCGGCCGCGACGCCGAACGTCATCCGCCTGCCCGGCGGGCGCACCATGACCGTCCCGACCATGCCCACCCCGCTCGCGATGCCGGTCGCGCCGCCCGCCAGCGCGCAGGGGCAACAGGTGCTCTTCACCGAAGCCTTCGAGATCGCGCCGCGCCAGAACCTGCGCGTCACGGCGCATGCCAACGTCGAGAACAGCTACCTCTATGTCGGCGGCGACCTCATCAACGAGGAGACGGGGCTGGTGCAGCAGTTCGACATCCCCATCGAGATGTACTCGGGAGTGGAGGACGGCGAGTCTTGGAGGGAGGGCGACAACGAGCAGAAGGAGTACATCTCGGCGCTGCCGGGCGGGCGCTACGTGATGCGCCTCGAAGCGCAGTGGGAGGACTGGAAGACGCCCACCGCGCCGCTGCTTCAGGTGCGCGTCGAGCAGGGCGTGACGCGGGGCCTGAACTTCTTCCTCGCGCTCCTCGCCATCTCGCTTATCCCCATCATCGTCCTCATCCGGCACATGAGCTTCGAGCGCCGCCGCTGGGCCGAAAGCTCTTTCAATCCATACGACTCGGGCGGCTCGGGCGACGACGACGAGTGAGTGCGGGCGCGGGCGGAAATTTCAAGGGGGGAGTGAATTTGGAAGAGAGATTCAGAGAGATGGCGGAGAAGGTGATCGCGACGTTGTCCGCACAGTCGGGGTTGGAGCTTGGATATGACGAGCCGTCGGTCGAGTGGGTGGACGGCTTCATCGAGCGCCAGCGGCTGCGCTTCTCCGGCGAGGAGGCTGGGGGACTCGTCAACGTTATCGGCGCCTTCGTCGGCGAGTGCGTGATCGCCAACCACGGCGGGCGCTGGCGCGAGGACGAGCACGGGTGGGGCGTCTGCTTCGACGACGGGAACGCGGCCTACCCGTTCGCGAAGGTGCGTAAGCAGTTCGACAACGGCCGGGAGGGCGGCGATTCCGTCCACAGTTTCTACGAGACGATAGGCGTGCTCTTCAAGAGGTCAGACGATGTCTAAGTTTTACGTGATTTTCGGCGCGCTGGTGCTCATGTTCTACTCGGCCTCGGCGTGGCTGGGGTGGGAAATCGGAAGCCCGCGCCGGCAGCAGCTCCCGCCCGAGTACCGCACGGCGGGCGGCTATCGCAACTTCAACTACTTCTGGCATTCCGGCTACCGCGGAGGAAAATGATGCTGCTTGAGAAACTGACCCTTTCGGCGCTCGCCGCGCACGTGCCCACGGCCTTAGGCGTCGTGAAGATGGAAGTCGTGATGGAGGTGCTGATAACGACCGCCATCTTCACGCTCTTCGGCCTCCTCGTCTTCGGCCTCGCCTACATGATCATCCTGAAGGCGACGCCCTTCTCGATCCGCAAGGAGATCGAAGAAGACCAGAACGTCGCCCTCGCCGTCGTCATCGGCGCGGTCATCATCGGCATGGCGCTCATCATCTCCGCCGCCATCCAGGGATGAGAGCAGAGTGAGCGGCAAGCAGTGAGCAGTGAGCAGTCAGGACAGGACGAGTGAGTGTTTTTAACTGCTTACTGCTTACTGCTCACTGCTTACTCTTATGAACCGCACCCCCATCCTTTTTCTCAACGTCCTGATCATCGCCACCTGCGGCCTCGTCTACGAGCTGTTGGCGGGCACGCTCGCCTCCTACGTCCTCGGCGACTCGGTCACGCAGTTCTCCCTCATCATCGGCATCTACCTCTTCGCCATGGGCGTCGGGTCGTGGCTCTCGCGCTTCATCGATAAGGAGTTGGCGCGCCGCTTCATTGACGTGGAGCTGGCCGTGGCCATCCTCGGCGGGGCGTCGGCCCCGCTGCTGTTCCTCTCCTTCGCCAACCTCACATACTTCCACGTCATCCTCTACGGCGTGGTCTTCCTCATCGGCACGCTCGTCGGCCTCGAAATCCCCCTGCTGATGCGGATCCTCAAGGACCATCTCGACTTCAAGGAGCTGGTCGCGCGCGTGCTCGCCTTCGACTACATCGGCGCGCTCGTCGCCTCGCTGCTCTTTCCCCTCTTCCTCGTCCCGCGTCTCGGCCTCGTCCGCACGTCGCTCGTCTTCGGCATCTTCAACGCGGCCGTCGCCCTCTGGGGAACGTGGCTGATGCGCCCGCTCATCAAGGGCAGCGTCGCGGGTCTGCGGGGCCGCTCCATCATCGTCATCGCGCTCCTGCTCATCGGTCTCATCAAGGCCGACCGCCTGACCTCGCTCGCCGAGGATCAGATGTTTACGGACGACATCGTCTACGCGCGCACCACGCCCTACCAGCGCGTCGTCGTCACGCGCGGACGCGCCGGCTTCCAGCTCTTCTTAAACGGCAACCTCCAGTTCAGCTCGACGGACGAATATCGCTATCACGAGGCGCTCGTCCACCCGGCGCTGGCGCTCTCGGCGGAAGCGGGCGCCGCGCCGCGCCGCGTGCTCGTGCTCGGCGGCGGCGACGGCCTCGCGCTCCGGGAGATTCTGAAGTATCAGACGGTCGAGCACGTCACGCTCGTCGATCTCGACCCGGAGATGACCAACCTCTCGCGCCGCTTCCCGCCGCTCGCCGAACTCAACGCGCACGCCTACGACGACCCGCGCGTGCGCGTCGTCAACGAGGACGCGATGATCTGGCTCGAAGGCGAGGGCGAGACTTACGACGCCGCCATCATCGACTTCCCCGACCCCAACTCGTTCGCCCTCGGCAAGCTCTACACGACGCGCTTCTACCGGCTGCTGCAACAGAGGCTCGCGCCCGGCGCGGCCTTCTCCATCCAGTGTACCTCGCCGCTCTTCGCGCGCGTCTCCTACTGGTGCATTCTGCGCACCATCGAGGCCGCCGGCTTCCACGTCCGCGCCTACCACGCGGCCGTGCCCTCCTTCGGCGTCTGGGGCTTCGCGCTGGCGCGCTCGTCCGCGCCCTTCGAGCCGCCGCGCGCGGCGCACGCGTCCGTCCCCCTGCGCTTCCTCGGCGAGGATACGATGGCGGCGATGTTCGTCATCCCGGCAGACCTCGGCCCCGTCCCCGTCGAGATCAACCGACTGGACAATCAGGCGCTCGTCCGCTACTACGAGGCCGAGTGGCGGAGGTATGAATAGGAGTGAGCAGTGAGCAGTGAGCAGTAAGCAGTAAAAACAAGTTCGGCGGTGAGCGGCGAGCTTCGAGAGCGGCCTACTGCTCACTGCTTACTGCTCACTGCTCACTTTCTAACCATGTCCGACAGACTCAAGAGACGCGTCTACGAGATCGTCGAGTGCTACACGCCGGCGGCGGGCGGGCGCACGGTCGTGGATCGGTTCGACTTCTTTATCATGGCGCTCATCGTCGCAAACGTCGCCGCCGTGATGTTGGAGACGGTGGACTGGATCGCCACGCCGTATGCGCGCGCCTTCCGCGTCTTCGAGGTCTTCTCGGTCGCGGTCTTCACGGCCGAGTACGCGCTCCGCCTCTGGTCGTGTACGGCCGACCCGCGTTTCGCGGGAGCCTTCCGCGGCCGGCTGCGGTTTGCGCTCACCCCGATGGCGATCATCGACGTGCTCGCCATCATGCCCTTCTTCCTCGAATTCCTCGCCTTCGACCTCCGCTTCGTTCGCGTCCTGCGCCTCTTCCGCCTCTTCCGCGTCTTCAAGCTCGCGCGCTACGCCTCCTCCATGCGCTCGCTCGTCGATGTGCTGCGGGCGAAGAAGGAGGAGCTGCTGGTGACGCTCTTTGCGCTCGTCGTCCTGCTCATCTTCTCGTCGAGCGTGATGTACTACGTGGAGAACGAGGCGCAGCCGGAGAAGTTCACGAGCATCCCGGCTTCGATGTGGTGGGGCGTGGCGACGCTGACGACCGTCGGCTACGGCGACGTCTTTCCCGTCACGACACTGGGGCAGTTCTTCAGCGCGGTAATCGCCATCCTCGGCGTCGGCTTCTTCGCGCTCCCCACGGGCATCCTCGCCTCCGGCTTCGCCGAGGAGATTCAGAAGCGCCGACGCCGCGAGGCCGTCATCTGCCCGCACTGCGGGCGCGACATCCACGAGCCGCCAAAGTCTCTGACCGATGAGGCGGCAAGTTAAGGATGTTCACACGCCGCGAAATAATCGCCGCCTTCCTCGGTCTGCCGGCCGCGCTCGCCGCCTGCCGTAATGACGAAGCGCCGCGTTTCCCCGATGGCGAGATCGTTGGCGCATCCGACGGCATCGGCCATCGCCTGAGAGACGGCCTGCGCGTCGAGGTCGCAAGCGAAGCGTGGGAGCGCGTGGGGGTCGTCATCGTCGGCGGCGGCGTGGCGGGGCTGGCGGCGGCGTGGCGTTTCCTGCGCGAAGGGTTCGACGACTTCGTCGTGCTCGAGCTGGAGCCGGCCGTGGGCGGCACCTCGCGCAGCGGCGAGGCGCACGGCGTCGTCCCCTACCCGTGGGGCGCGCACTACCTGCCCGCCCCGTCGAAGGAGAACCGCGCGCTCGTCACGCTCCTCGACGAGATGGGCGTGCTTGAAGGGCGCGACAGTGAAGGGAACCCCGTGGTCGCCGAGCAGTTCCTCTGCCGCGACCCCGAGGAGCGGGTCTTCTACAAGGGACGCTGGTACGAGGGGCTGTACCTGCACGCGGGCGAGTCGGCGGAGGACGAGACGCAACTCGCCGCCTTCAACGCCGAGGTCGGCCGTTGGGCCGCGTGGCGCGACGCGCGCGGACGCCGCGCCTTCACCATCCCCGTCTCCGCCTGCTCCGACGACGCCGAGGCCACCGCGCTCGACCGCGTCTCGATGGCCGACTGGATGCGCGGGCGCGGACTCGACAGCGCACGCCTGCGCTGGCTCGTCGATTACTCCTGCCGCGACGATTACGGCCTGACCGCCGAGCAGACGAGCGCGTGGGCCGGACTCTTCTACTTCGCCTCTCGCTTGGAACAACCCGGTCAGGAGACGCAGCCGCTCATCACCTGGCCCGAGGGCAACGGCCGCCTCGTCGCGCATTTGCACGGGAAGGCTCGTGGGCGCGTGCGTCTCGGTCTCGCGGCGGCGGACATTGTGCCGGTCGAAGAGGGAGGCCGCCGGGGCGTCGATGTCGTCGCCGTCGGTCACGACGGGCGCAGCGCCGTCGGCTTCCGCGCTGAGCGCGTCGTCTTCGCCGCGCCGCAGTTCCTCACGCGCTACCTCCTGCGCCCCTACCGCGAGGGCGGCGCGCCCGCGCACGCGCGCGAGTTCGACTACGGCGCGTGGATGGTGGCGAACCTCTTCCTCGAAGACCGCCCGCGCTCCGGCCTCGGCTTCCCGCTCGCGTGGGACAACGTGCTCTACGAAAGCCCCTCGCTCGGCTACGTCGTCGCCACGCACCAGCGCGGCCTCGACCGCGGCCCCACCGTCTTTACTTACTACTACCCGCTCACCGACGACGACCCCCGGCAGGCGCGCACGCGTCTTCTGGAAACCGACTGGCGTTCATGGGCCGACATCACCCTCACCGACCTCTCCCGCGCGCATCCCGAGATACGCGCGCTCACCCGTCGCCTCGACGTGATGCGCTGGGGCCACGCCATGATTCGCCCGCGCCCCGGCTTCGTCTGGGGCGGCGTGCGCGCCGCCGCACAAGCGCCCTTTCGCGGCGTCCACTTCGCCCACACAGACCTCTCCGGCATCGCCCTCTTCGAGGAGGCTTTCGACCACGGACTGCGCGCCGCCGAAGAAATCTTACGCGAGCGCGGGACGGGCGCGCTGAAGAGTATGAGGGCATGACGCGCGCGAGGCATGAAGACGTGACGCGTGCGGACGTGATCGTCGTCGGGGCCGGGGCGGCCGGTCTGTTCTGCGCCGCGGAGGCGGGGAGACGCGGCCGGCGCGTCGTCGTCCTCGAACACAACGACCTGCCGGGCCGCAAGATCAGAATCTCCGGGGGCGGCCGCTGCAATTTCACGAACCGCGACTCGACGCCCGACAACTTCATCTCCAACAATCCGCACTTCTGCCGCTCGGCCCTCGCCCGTTACACGCCCGACGACTTCGTCCGCCTCGTCGAGCGCCACCAGATACGCTTCCACGAGAAGAAACTCGGCCAACTCTTCTGCGACGCGAGCGCGCAGGAGATCACTGACATGCTCCTCGAAGAGTGCCGGCGCGCGCGCGTCACGGTCGTCTGCAATTGCCGTGTGGACGCTGTAGAGCGCGCTTCCTTATTCGTCGTCAGGACTGGGCGGGGGACGTTCACCGCCGAGTCGCTCGTCGTGGCGACGGGCGGCCTCTCCGTCACGCAGCTCGGGGCGACCGACTTCGGCTACCGGCTCGCCCGACAGTTCGGTCTGAAGATACGCGCGACGCGGCCCGGTCTCGTGCCGTTCACGTTGCCGGCCGCGCGTCTGAAGGAGTTGGGCGCGCTGAGCGGCGTCTCGGTGGACGCCGTGGCCGAGTGCAACGGCGCGGAGTTCCGCGAAAACATTCTGCTCACGCATCGCGGCTTGAGCGGCCCGGCCATCCTTCAGGTCTCTTCCTACTGGATGCCGGGCGACGCGGTGACGCTCAACCTTCTCCCCGAGGCGGACGCCTTCGATTGGCTCGTGTCGAACCGCGCTCGGGAGATGACGCTCGCGAACCTGCTCGCAGGGCATCTGCCGCGGCGTTTCGCGCACGCGTGGTGCGAGATGCACGCGCCGGCAAAGCCTCTGCGGCAGTACACGCCGGGCGAGTTGAAGGAGGCGGCGGAGAACCTGCGTGCGTGGAGGCTCACGCCCGCGGGGACTGAAGGCTACAGGAAGGCGGAGGTGACGGTGGGCGGCGTGGACACCGACGAGCTATCGTCGAAGACGATGGAGTCGCGTCGGGCGCCGGGGCTGTACTTCATCGGCGAGGTCGTGGACGTGACGGGCCACCTCGGCGGGCACAACTTCCAGTGGGCCTGGTCGTCGGGCTTCGCCGCCGGCCAGCACGCGTGAGGGCAGGCGCGCCACGACTACAGTACCGCGAGCGGTAGCGAGCGGGTGTCGCGTGAGCCAGGCGAGTCGCCCATCACAGTCGCACCCGCGAGGCTTCCGCTCGCGGTACTGTTTTGAGCCAGCCGTAGTACAGCCTGCGTCCCCAAAAGGAAATTGCGCCGCGACGACCGAAGCCATCGCGGCGCAATCTTTTCATCCCGAGAGCCGCCGAAGCGTCTGCAAGGGATGTGGCGACTTCGCTGTACACGCGGCAGCCGCCAAATTTATATCCCGGACACCGGCGTCTTTAAAAACGGTTCTGACGCCCGCCGGTCGGCGATGTAGGATGCGCTTTCGCGAACCCCCGCAATTACCTGTGAAGGCACTTGCGTCGCCCCTTGGTTTTTGTTGTGGTGGCTTTCCTCCACCGCCGGTTTACGTTCCGGCGAAACGAGGCACGTGTCCGAAGACGCGTGCGACTGCGCTGCTCGAAGGCCGATCAATTCCTCCGAGTGCCACCCGTTTTTATCCGGGCGCTCGGGCGGGTCTGCCGACCCGACCCTAGCCGGCCTTTCGGCCGCGACGCGGTCGTCAGAGCAAATGCAAACCGCTCTGCCTCTGCCCTCTGAACGGCGCGTTGCCGCATCCGTCCACCTCTCTCCGCGCCGGTCGCTGTCCCCTTGAGAACCGCGACGGGACGTGCAAGATACGCTCGCCTCACTGACCTGTCAAGAGCTATTTTCGCATTTCTCATCCAAAGCGTTCGCCTGTGGATAAAGGTGTGCCTGTGGAAATTCGGAGACGTTTTTCGGGCGTAAAAATGAGCGGCCCCGAGCCGCCTGTGGAAATCACGTTGTGGTGAAACCTGAAGCCGCGCGAAGTCACACCAGCATCGTTTCAAATTTCTCGCCTCGCGACGCCGCGCAGGTATAATGCCGCGTCGCTTTTGTACTCCGCGAGTCACCGAACTTAAAACCGACATGGCCGCCAGCACTGTAGAAGTCTTAGCCGAGCGCCCCGCAAGAGCCACGGCCGCCGTGGGCGGATGGTGGCTCTTTTCGCCGCGCATCGATCTGATGGTCTTTCTGGGGAGCGCGCTCGTGTCGCTCGCGCTGCTCTGGGTGGGCGCGCGCGCCGGGGTGCTCGAAGACGAGTCGCCTGACTGGGCATGGGTGCCGGCCGTGCTGTTGGTGGACGTGGCGCACGTCTACGCGACGGCGTTTCGAGTCTACTTCGACGCAGAGGAATTGAAGCGCCGGCTCTGGCTCTACGCGCTCGTCCCCGTCGTCTCGCTCGCCATGGGCGTGGCGCTCTACTCGGAGAGCGAGACCCTCTTCTGGCGGACGCTCGCCTACCTCGCCGTCTTCCACTTCGTGCGACAGCAATACGGGTGGGTGGCGCTCTATCGCGCGCGCCGGGGCGAGCGCGGGCGCGTGGGCTGGTGGATCGACGCCGCGGCCGTCTACATGGCGACCCTCTACCCGCTCGTCTACTGGCACGCGCACCTGCCGCGAAAGTTCTGGTGGTTTCTGGCGGGCGACTTCGGCGCGCTCCCCCTCATCGCCGAGCGCATCGCGTGGCCCCTCTACCTGCTCGCGCTCGGCGCCTACGCGACGCGCTCCCTCCACGGCTGGCTCGTGCGCGGCGCAGGCAATCCCGGCAAGGATGTCGTCGTCGTGACGACGGCCGTCTGCTGGTACGCCGGCATCGTGGCCTACAACTCCGACTACGCCTTCACGGTGACGAACGTCATCATCCACGGCGTGCCGTACTTCGTGCTCGTCTACTGGTACGCGCGCGTGCGCCGCACGGAAGCGAGCCGGCCCTACCGTCTGCTCGCCCGCGGCCCCATCGTCTTTCTGGCGACGCTGTGGCTGCTCGCTTACGCCGAAGAACTGCTGTGGGACAGGGGCGTGTGGCACGAGCGCGCGTGGCTGTTCGGCGCGGAGTGGGACGCCTCGGCGCTAAAGATGTTGCTGGTGCCGCTCCTCGCCCTGCCGCAGATCACGCACTACGTGCTTGACGGCTTTATCTGGCGACGCCGAAGCAACCCGAGCCTTTCGTTGATCGCGCCGTCGGCGGCGACGCGCCCGCCCGCCAACGGCGCAATTAAGGAGTGCTAATGAAGCGGGCGAGGTTTATTCATAGCGGGGGTCAACTATGTGCTTGCCCGCCGCGAAAAAAAGTAGTATCTCTTAGGTCATTCAAAGCAGTACCTGATGTTAGCAGGGCGGAATACGGCGGTAAGAACACCTGTCGTCTGAAAGGGACGGGGTAACTTTACCCGGCGGACGCTTGTACCCACGCGCTGCGTGTGAGAGTGGCGCGTCGCTGCGCCGCCGCCACGGTATCGCCACAAACGCACGACACAAAGGCAACACGGTTGCCGCAAGCTACAGACTGTCCGTAGAGACTTCCGAGGCGCGCTCCGGGCAATGCAGATTTTCCACCACAGCACGAACACGCTCGCCAAGGTGAGCATCTTCGGCGGTCTCTTCATCGCCGGGGCCGCCCTGTGGGTGCTGGCCGAGGTCAACCGCTCCTCCTACAACACGGGGCAGTTCATCGAGCGCCAGCAGCCCGTCCAGTTCTCGCACAAGCACCACGTCGGCGACGACGGCATCTCTTGCGTCTACTGCCACACGTCGGTCGAGTCGTCCTCCTCGGCGGGGCTGCCGCCGACGCAGACCTGCATGAACTGTCACTCGCAAATCTGGTCGGAGAGTCCGTACCTTGAAGTGGTGCGCGCAAGCTGGCGCGAGAACCGGCCGATAGAGTGGACGCGCGTCCACGACCTGCCCGACTACGTCTACTTCAACCACGGCATACACGTCGCCAAGGGCGTGGGGTGCGCCTCCTGTCACGGACGCATCGACGAGATGCCGGCCGTCTATCAGGCCGCCTCGCTTCAGATGGAGTGGTGTCTGGCGTGCCACCGCGAGCCGGAGCGCTTCGTCCGCCCGAAGGAAGAGATTTACAACATGGCGTGGAACATTGAGGCCGACACCGACGACGGCGTGAGGGCCGACCCCGAGAACCGTCTCGGCGAGAACAAGTCGGCGCGGCGTCTGGAGCAGGCGCGCGAGCTGCTCAAGACCTACAAGGTGCGCTCCGTCGCCACGATTACCAGTTGCTCGACGTGTCACCGCTGAGGCTGTAGGGCCGGTTAGATGAACATCAAAGACACTCTCCCCGAACTCTATCAACTGCGCCGCCCGGCGCGCGCCGACGAAGCGCGCCGCAAGCTCGCGGGCACGACGGGGCGCGAGTACTGGCAGAGCCTCGAAGAGCTGGCGGCCACGCCCGAGTTCGAGGAGCTTCTGCACAGGGAGTTCCCGCAGCACGCCGCCGAGTGGGACGAGTCCACGGATCGCCGCACCTTCCTGAAACTGATGGGCGCGTCGCTCGCCCTCGCCGGCATTTCGGGTTGCTCCTACCAGCCGCCGGAGACGGCCGTCCCTTACGTCCGCCAGCCCGAAGGGATCGTGCCCGGCAAGCCGCTCTTCTTCGCCACGGCGATGCCTTTCGCGGGCGGGGCCACGGGCCTGCTCGTCAGAAGCAACATGGGGCGGCCGACCAAAGTCGAAGGGAATCCCGACCACCCGGCGAGCCTCGGCGCGACGGACGTGTGGGCGCAAGCCTCGGTGCTCGGCCTCTATGACCCCGACCGCTCGCAGACGGTCGTCAATCGCGGCGAGGTGCGCTCCTACACGTCCTTCCTCGCCGAAGCGCAGACACAGCTCGGCGCGTTACAGAACGGCGGCGAGGGCTTGCGCTTCCTCGTCGAGTCGATCAACTCGCCGACGATGGCCGCGCAGCTCGAAGAGATTCTCGCGCGGTTCCCGTCGGCGCGCGTGCATCAGTGGGAGCCGGCCGGGGCCAACTCCGCGGCCGTCGGCGCGCGTCTCGCCCTCGGCGACTTCGCCTCGACCGTCTACCGCTTCGACCGCGCTGAGCGCGTGCTCTCACTCGACTCCGACTTCCTCTCCTGCGGCCCCGCGAGCTTGCGCTACGCGCGCGACTTCGCCTCGCGCCGCCGCGTGCGCGAAGGACTCGCGGGCGAGATCAATCGTCTCTACGCCGTCGAGTCCACGCCGACGAACACCGGCGCGGTCGCCGACCACCGCCTCGCCGTTCGGCCCAGTCAGGTCGAACAGATCGCCGCGCGCATCGCCGCCGGTCTGGGCGCCCCGTCGCCGGCCGGCGCCAACCTCGACGCCGGACTCTCCGACGAGCAGCGCCGCTTCATCGACGCCGTCGTCGCCGACCTCGGCGCACACCGCGGCCGCTCCATCGTCATCGCGGGCGACGAGCAGAGCGCGCGCCTTCATGCCTTAGCGCACGTCATCAACGGCGCGCTCGAAGGCGTGGGGCAGACCGTGGTCTACACCGAGCCGGTGGAAATGGCGCCGGCCGACCACGTCGAATCTTTGCGCGAGCTGACGGAGGCGATTGACGCCGACCGCGTGCGGATGCTCGTCGTCGTCGGCGGCAATCCGGTCTACGACACGCCGGTCGATCTCCGGCTCGACGCGCGGCGGATGCTCAAGGTGCCGTGGACGGCGCACCTCGGTCTCCACGACGACGAGACCTCCGAGCTATGCCACTGGCACATCCCCGAAGCGCACTTC
>DASVES010000057.1:0-3480 GCA_036380435.1 Pyrinomonadaceae bacterium
TAGCATAAACCCCGTCCACATCACGTGGGCCACGAGGGGCTCGAACCGTCCGTTGACGTGTTCGCCGTCCTCGTCGCGCGGGATGTGATGTGCGCCGCCGTAGTACCAGATGACGTTGTCTGTGTTGACGGTGGGCTCGGCCGGGGCGACGTAAGACGGGACGGACGCGCCGGCCAACTCGGTCGAGCGGTAGCGCGAGACCCAGAAGTCGTTCTTCGTGAAGTTCTCCTGGTGTCGCGGCGTGCCGTTGCGCAAGGGGATGAGCATGTAACCCGAGTGGTGGTTGTTGGCGTTCCTGAGGTTCGAGTCGTGGATGTGGATGGCGTTGTAGCGGGGCGCGCTCCAAACCCTCCCGCCCTCTCTCGCGATGATGGGATCGGTGTCAGTGGCCGTGAGTCCGAGAAAAGACTCGGTGTGCGTGCTCAGGTGGGCCGAGTCGCCGCCCGCGCCGTTGAGGTCAATGTCGAGCCGCCAGATGGGGCCGTGCATGTGCGCTTCGAGCGGGATGCCGGGGAGGTTCGTGGCCGTCGCCCCGACCCGCCCCAGAATCACGCCGTCGTCGCGGAACGTCCACTCGATGACGTAGTTGTAGTTGGCTGCGTCGATGACACCCCACAAAACCAGTTCCTGACCGCGACGCACCTCGGAATCGTCGTTCCAGGCGAGCCCTCGGTCGCGCACCTCCTTGCACACGTCGCGGCTGAGCAGCGTCCCGCCGACGCCGCGCGGGCAATGCTTGTCGGTGAGTGTGGCCGAGCCGAAGTTGAAACCGCTCATGTCGAGGAAGCGGGGCGAGCCGGTGTGGTAGGGCACGAAAATCTCCGCCACGCGGGCGTCGTAGATGACCTTGACCCACGGCGCGTTGGGCGCTTTGCGGAACCACGCGTCACGGATAATCAGCCCGTTCCGATTCCGCATCTCCCAGCAGAGACGCCAGCGCGTCTCCTCGGTTCCGCTGACGGGAAATCTTTGTTCGACGAAAAAGGGGGACGAGCAGCTTTGGGCTTGGGCGACGGACGGCGCGCCGACGAGGAAGAGGAAGGCGAGGCCCGCGGCGCAGGTGAGCAGGGGAGAGAGACTTCTCATCTCGGGTTCTTCCTTTCTACGCGAACTCGTCGCGTGGTGAGGTCAACGGTCACGTCCGTGTAAGTCAGGTAGCGCCGCCCCTGCCGGAAGAGGAGCGAGACGCAGCGGTGCTGCCAGCACGGGTCGCGGGGCGAGCTGGCGAGGATTCTGAGGCCCTCGACGCGCAACGCGTCGCGATCTTCGCCCGGCGCGGAGCTCAGCACGCGGTAGCGGTCGGCCGACGGGCCGAGCAGGCCCCGCAACTGCGGGTTTTGCAGCGCGAGGGCGGACGCCTCCTCAAGCTCCTCGAAAGCAAACGGCACTTCGCGGCTGTCAACGCGCGCCGCGTCCTGCACGCGTCCGCTGTCGAGGTTGACGATGACGCGCAGGCCGTCGTTGGTCGCGTAACGGTAATAGAGGACTTCGGCGTAACGGCCGGGGCGCGGCGCTCTGTCGGGGTCTGTCAGGGTGGGCGTCGGCTCGGGCGGCTTCACGTCGGCCAACTCGACCGACACGCGGTGCTGCCGGCCCGTGCCGCGGAGAGCCAGCGTGCGCGTGTCGCCCTCGGCGATGCTGGCGGCGCGTTCTCGCTCCTGGGGCGTGAGCGGGTCGAGCGGACTGCGCCCCTGCGTCTGGGCGGGCGCGTTGCCCGCGTGCGAAGTGGGAAGGGAAAACGTTGCGACTGAGGCCAGCGCGGCCAGCAAGAGGAGAGGCAAGGGTCGCCAGCGCCGGCGCGGACGAAGTGAACGGCTCTGAAAGTTCATGAGGAACCTCCTTTCAGGTTGTCAGAGAACTAGCCGTTGGTAGCGGGAGTCTATGTCAATGGGGGTAAGCTTTCAATACAATTTGTTGTTAATGGGTCAATTTCAAATCCGCCGCGACTACTCCGCAACCGGATTCACCCGAGGCGATCACTCTAAATACTCTCGCCTACAATCTGTATGCGATTTCACGGTAAGACATTTCATGAGGCCGCGCGCGCGCGTGGCTGAAAAATATAGTTTTCAGGTGCAAACCGACCCACCCAACACCATTTTTTGGATGCGGCGGGCGGCCGCGCGGGTTCGCCCCGCCCTGTAACCGCGGAAGACAAAAGGCGGAAGTGGAAACGGCCCGTGCGCCGTCCCTTACTCCCGCCTTTTTAACTTTGGCCCTCGGCCGCCCGATGTCCGTCAGGCGCGAGTTTCAGACTACTTTGTACTCCGAGTCCACATCTTCGTCGGCGAAGGCGACGCGGTAGTTGGCCGACTGCTTCTGTTTGGTGATGAGGAGGTCGTCTTTGGTCTTGAGGAGGTCGGCGCGGTTGTAGACGGAAAGCTCGAAGTTGTAGCCGTGGGTGATGGCGTCCTTCGGGCAGGCTTCGACACAGAAGCCGCAGAAGATGCAGCGGCCGTAGTCGATGTTGTAGACGCTGGCGTAACGCTCATCGACGCCCGTGCGCTCCTCGGGCGGGCGCGGGTCGTCAGCCGCGACGATGTAAATGCAGTCCGACGGGCAGGCCGCCGCGCACAGGAAGCAGGCGACGCACTTCTCGCGGCCGAGTTCGTCTACGTGCAAAAGGTGCTGGCCGCGGTAGCGCGGCTGCATCGTGACGGGTTCGTCCGGGTACTCGACCGTCCACTTCTCCCGCGGGATGTAGGCGAAGGTCGTGCTCATCCCCTTAATGATCGCCTTCGTCGATTCGATGATGTCGCCGATGATGGACATGGGAAACCCCGTAAATCGTCAATCGTAAATCGTGAATCGCGGTTGAAGGACTACTCGTCTTGAGTGATGTATCGCAAGTCGGATTGTCATTCAACAATACCGATTTACGATTGACGATTCACGATTTACGGCTTTTACACAAACTCCAGCCGGCTGAAGAAGTAGGCCAGCTCGACCTGCGCGTTTTCTTCGGAGTCGGAGCCGTGGACGGCGTTGTTGCCGATGGAGGCGCCGAACTCTTTGCGGATGGTGGCGTCGTCGGCCTTCGCGGGGTCGGTCGCGCCCATCAGGTCGCGCCACGCTTTAACCGCGCCGTCGCGTTCGAGCGCGAGCACGACGCAGGGGCCGCCCGACATGAACTCCGTCAGCTCGCCGAAGAAGGGCCGCTCGCGGTGGACGGCGTAGAAGCCCTCGGCCTCGGCGCGGGTCATGTGGATGAGCTTCATGGCGCGGACGCGGAAGCCGCCGTCCGTGATGCGCTGCAAGACCGTGCCCGTTTTCCCGGCGCGCACCGCGTCGGGCTTGATGATTCCGAAAGTAAGATTGCCTGTCTGCTCTGCCATCGTTCTCCTCAACTTAACTGTTTCAACTTTGCGGCTGCTCACCCGCTCCCTGCACGAAGTCGATCAACGCGTCGAGCCTTTGATCTGAGTGAGCTTGTGCGGCGGCGAGTTCTGACATTTTCATGCTAAGACCTTTGAGAGCCTC
>DASVES010000058.1:0-8967 GCA_036380435.1 Pyrinomonadaceae bacterium
GCGGCAGAATGTAGCCCACGGCGCGAGCCGTGGGGACACGCCCGATTAAAGAATCGAAGCCCCGGAGGGGCGAAAGAAATTCAGGCCGGGACATCACGCCCGTCAATTTTCTTTCGCCCCTCCGGGGCTTCTTATTTTTCCGGCGCGTATTCCCACGGCTCGCGCCGTGGGCTACATTCTATCGCCGCTTACAGCGGCTCGCCGACGCCTGCGACTTGTCTTCACTTTATCCTTCCACCTTCAGCCTTCATCCTTGCTTTAGAGCACCCCGCGAAACCACTTCCACGCATAACAGGCGACCCCCGCGAGTGAGTAGACGCCGAGCGGGATGATGATGGCGAACTTGACGGCCGCGCACCACCATGCACGTCGCGGCAGCGTCTCGCCGTCGAAGCCGTCGAGCATCCCGTACATCGCGCCGTTTTCCACGTAGTCGAGCACCCCGGCCAGCCACGGCAGCCACGCGACGGCGAGGGCCACGTCGTAGGCGGTCGTCCCCCTGCCGAAAAACGCCCGCGCGGCTATCACGCAACCGAGCGCCCACAGCGTCGAGTAGACGGGGATGAGGAAGGCGTCCCAGCGCAGATGCCTGTATGCCTCGCCGATCATGCCCTCACGCGCCCACGAGTTGATGATCTGCTCGGCCCTCTCCTCTGTGCCGGCGAGTTCGAGCGAGACGGCGCGCCGCGGCGCCTCCGGCGTCAGCAGACGGCCCTTCGTCCGGTTGCCGATGAGCAGGAAGAGGACGAGCAGGACGGAGAAGGACGCGAGCACGGGCCAGCCGTCGTGGATGGCGTTGAGGGGGTGGGGTGTGAGCATGTCTTCAAACTCCGCGGTTAGGACTTGAGGGACGACGCGCCGGTTCGGTGTCGGAAAGTGTGTTGGCTCGCGCGACAGCGGCCGGGTGCAGGAGGACGCGCGCGGCTGTCGCCTCGCGCGTCATCTGACGGCGCACGGGAAATGCGCGGGGAATATATCACGCGCGCGGCGGCGGGCGGTAATTTTGAAGGCGCTGCCCGGAGGGGGTAAATTGATAGACGAATGCGAAGCGAGTCGTCCAGCGGCGCCGGCGAAGAAGTCGATGCTCTCGTGCGCGAGCTGCCCGACCCGGAGGGGGCGCGGCTCTTTTACGAGCGCGTGGTGGCCGAGCACCCCCCGGCGCGCCGCCTCTTCGAGCGCGACGCGGGGCTGCTCTCGGACGCGCTGGCGCTCGCCGCGTGGAGTCCGCTCCTCGGCACGACGCTCGCGCAGCAGCCCGAACACCTCCAGTGGCTCGCGCGCGAGCGCGTGGCCTCGCGCGTGAAGACGACGGAGGAGCTGGGCGAGTCGCTCGCGCGCTTCGCCCTCACGCACACGCAGGCCGGCACGCAGGTAATCCTCGCGCGCTTCCGCCGGCGGGAGCTTTTGCGCGTCTACCTCCACGACCTGCGCCACACGACGACGCTCGTCGAGACGACCGAGGAGCTGTCGAACCTCGCCGACGCCGTCTTGGCCTACGCGCTCCAACTGGCGCAATCGGAGCTTGAAAACCTCTACGGCGCGCCGCAGTGTACGGACGAGCGTGGGCGCAAGCGGAGCGCCTCACTCTGCATCGTCGCCCTCGGCAAACTCGGCTCGCGCGAGCTGAACTACTCGTCCGACATCGACCTGCTCTTTATCTACTCCGAAGACGGCGAGACGAGCGGCACGGGTGAGCGCGGCGCCATCACCAACCGCGAGTTCTTCTGCAAGCTCGCCGAGGGGGTCGCGCGCCTCGTGGGGCAGCCGTCGGGCGAGGGCGCGGCCTACCGCGTCGATTTGCGTCTCAGGCCCCACGGCCGCGACGGAGCGCTGGCCGTCTCACTCCGCGAGGCGCTGCGCTACTACCACGAGACGGCGCACGCGTGGGAACTTCAGGCGCTCATCCGGCAGCGCGCCTCGGCCGGCTCGCCCCAGCTCTTCGCGCGCTTCAGTGAGGGATTGCGCGAGCGCGTCTACCGACGCGATGAAACGGTCGCGCACGCCCTCTTCAACGTCCGTCTCGCCAAGCAGAAGATCGACCGCTTCCACCGACGCGAGGCCGGCGGCTACAACGTCAAGCTCGGTCGCGGCGGCATCCGCGAGCTGGAGTTCATCGCGCAGGCCCTCCAACTCGCGCACGGCGGGCGCGACCCGTGGCTGCACGCGCCCCACACGCTCATCTCCCTCAGCCGCCTCGCCGACCGCCACCTCGTCACCGAGCGCGAGACGACCAGTCTCTCCGACGCCTACACCTTCCTCCGCATGCTCGAACACCGCCTCCAGATGGAGCACGGTCTGCAAACGCACACGCTCCCCGACGACCCCGCGCGCCGCTCCCTCGTCGCGCGCCGCATGCACTTCCACGGCGCGTCGGCCCTGGAAGAGTTCGAGCAGGCGCTACGCACACACATCGCAAACGTCCGCGCCGTTTACGACCGCGTCTTCGGCGATACGGAAGACGACGCGGCGCAGGCAACCGCGACGACTGACGCCGCGACCGCGACGCCGCGCGTCACGGCCACGCCGGCCCCGGACGCCCGCGCCCCGGCGGCGCCCGAAGCGTCACCCGCCCCACGGGGCAGCGCCCTCGCCCATCCCGCGCCCGACGACCGGGGCGCACGCACGCCGGAGGATGACGCTGAGAAGGCCGCGCACGCCGCCGCCGTCGTGTTCGCGCCGCACATCGCGGGCGCTCTTGAGGAGACGACCGGGAAGGTCGCGCGCCGCCTGCTCGACGCCGCGCGCGGCTCGCTCAATCCGAAGCGCGCCCTCGCGCTCCTCGCGCGCGTCGCCTCGTCGCTCGATAAATCGGACGCCGACGTGGAGCTGAACCTGAACGAAGAAGACCTCGGCGCTCTCGCCCGTCTCTGCGGCGGGTCGGAATTTTTAGGCGAGATGGTCGCCGCCAACCCGGAGTTGATTCCGGCGCTCGCGGCGCGTGCCGAGGCCGTCGGAGAGCGCGACCACCGCGCGGTGCTGCGCGCCGCCGTGGACGGCGGACGGAGCTTCCGTGAGGAGTTGTCGGCCCTGCGCCGCGCGTGGGCGCGCCTGCTCGTCGAGATCGGCGCGCGCGACGTGGAGGGCGACATCACGCCGGCCGAGTCGAACCGGCTCCAGACAACGCTCGCCGCCGCGAGCCTCAACGCGGCGCTCCTCGTCGCGCGGCGCGAGATCGCCCGCCACCACGGCCCCTTCGCCGCAGGGCCGCGCCTCTCCGTGCTCGGCCTCGGCCGCCTCGCCAGCGGCGGCATGGACTACGGCTCCGACCTCGACATCATCCTCGTCTACGACCCCAAAGTTCCGCCGCCCATCGGCGGCCTCTCGCACGACGAGTCCTACGCGCGTCTGAGCGAGCCGTTCGCCTCCGCGCTCTCGAACCTCACGCGCGACGGCTATCTCTACCGCGTCGATTTGCGTCTGCGGCCCGACGGCCGCAACGGCCCCGTCGCCGTCGGCGCGCGCAGCTTCGTCAACTACATACGCGAGCGCGCCGGTGTGTGGGAGCTGCTGGCCTACGTCAAGCTGCGCGCGGTGGCCGGCGATCTCGAACTGGGGCGCGCCGTCGAGACTGAGGCGCGGCGCACGGTACATGAGGCGGCGCGGCGCGCGGGGGCGGAAGTGTTGCGCGCGGAGACGCGGCGCGTGCGAGAGCGTCTGGAGCGTGAGCACACGCGGGGGCAGGGAAGGCACGGCACAGACATCAAGTACGGCCCCGGCGGCATGCTCGACGTTTATTTCGCCGCGCGCTACCTGCAACTGCGCGACGACGTGGCGGACGTGGGCGACGACCGCTCGACGCGCGCCACGCTCGCGCGCCTGCATGAGAACGGCTCACTCGGCGAAACAGACTTTCACGCCCTCGACCGAGGCTACGCGCTCCTGCGCCGCATCGACCACCACCTGCGGCTGCTCGCCGGCCGCTCCACGCGTCTCCCCGCGGCCCCAGACCACCCCGTCCTCTCAGACCTCTCCCGACGCACGGGCCACGCCGCGCCCGCCGCCCTCGTCTCTGACCTCGACGCGCACACAGCGGCCGTCCGCGCCGCCTACCTCCGCGTCGTCGAAGGCTAAAGTCGGCAGACACAAACCAAGGGCGCGTCCGTCACGACTGTAGGGGCAGGGCAAGTCCGCGGCCCGCAGCCGCGAGGAACAATTAACATGGATGGGCAGGATTAACTGGATGTGAAGATTTGAAATCTCAAATCTGAAATTCAATCATCTGTTCTTCATCCTGCCCGTCCTGTCCATCCATGTTAATTACCTCCCGCGACGGGGGCCGCGGAAGATGCCCTTGCCCCTACAGTCGTGACGGACGCCGAGAGGTCTTAGCAACGGACTGTTAGAAGAAAATGAAGACCAGTTCCCCGACCACCAGAATCGCGATGAAGATGCCCAGCACCACCTTGACGATTGTCTTGTTGCGCCGGCCGTGGCGAATCTGCGAAGCGCCCGCCACGATGCTGGCAAAGCCGAACGCGATGACGAGTCCGAAGAGGCCGAACATGATCGCCATCTGCTTCTCGTCGCCCGCGAACCTGTTGGTCGAGCCGGGGAGGTTGGCGTTCGCGATGATCCCCGCCACGAGCACCGTGATGCCGCCCATGAAGAGGACGAGGAAAGCGCCGATGACGAGCAGCACCCACCCGAGCACGCGCACCTGTCCACGCGTGAGCACGCGCCCCTTGCCGCATTGCGGGCACTTCTTCACCGACGCGTCCGCCACCGCGTAGTCGCATTGGTAGCAGGCACGCTCCGCGCTCGGCGCGTGCCCGGCCGCGTGTGCCGGAAGCGAGCCGCCGGCGCGGCCGGGGAACGACGTTGCGTAGAACGGCCCGCGCCCGCACGCGGGACACGCGGCGAGGTGGGACGCCGATTCGTGGCGACAGTTGGAGCAGACGTAAACCGATTCCATCACACACATTCCTCCATCTCGCTGGCCTCATCGAAATTGACGATTCCAAAAGGCGCGCACGTCATCTCCGCTCGTTCTTGTAGACGACGCCTTCCTTCATGACGAAGAAGACGCGCTCGGTCTGGCGGATGTCGGCGGTGGGGTCGCCGGGGACGGCGACGAGGTCGGCGAGCTTGCCGGCTTCGAGCGTGCCGAGACGGTCGGAGAGGCCGAAGAGTTCGGCCGCCACGGAGGTCGCCGCGCGCAGGGCGTCCGATGGGCGCATGCCGAGTTCGACCATGTGTCGGAACTCCTCGGCGTTGCGGCCGTGCGGGTAGACGGCGGCGTCGGTGCCGAAGGCGACGCGGACTTTGCGCTGGACGGCCTTGCGGAAGGTGGCGCGCATTTGCGACATGGCCAGGCGCGCTTTGGCCTCGACGGCCGGCGGGAAGTAGGAGCCGCGCTCCAACTTCTCACGCAGGCCCTCGGCGGCCATCAGCGTCGGGACGAGGAAGGTGCCGCGCTGGCGCATCAGCTCAAGCGCCTCGTCGTCGAGGAACGAGCCGTGCTCGATGGAGTCGATGCCGGCGCGCACGGCCCGCTTGGCGCCCTCGGCCCCGTGCGCGTGGGCGGCGGCCTTGCGCCCGCGTGCGTGCGCCTCATCGACGAGCGCGTTCAGCTCCTCCTGCGTCAACTGCGGCGACTGCACGTCGTCGTTCATCGAGAGCACGCCGCCCGTCGCGCAGGTCTTGATGACATCGGCGCCGCGCTTGATGTTCAGGCGGACGGCGGCGCGCACGGCGTCGGGGCCGTTGGCGACCGATTCGTCGATGCCGGAGTTACGGTCGAAGAGGTCGGCGCGGTAGCCGACCGTGGGGTCGCAGTGGCCGCCCGTCGCGCCGATGCCGTGGACGGCGACGAGCATCCGCGGCCCCGTGATGTGGCCGGCGCGCGCGGCGTTACGCAAGCCCACGTCGATCATGTCGCCGGAGCCGAGGTCGCGCACGGTGGTGAAGCCGGCGAGCAAAGTCTTCCGCGCATGGACGGTGGCGTCGAGCGCGCGCTCGGCCGCCGACTTCTTCAGCTCGTCGAGTTCGTCCTGCTTCCAATCGTCGCTCGACTCGCCCGACAGATGCGTGTGCGCGTCCATAAAACCGGGCAGGAGCGTGGCGTCGCCGAGGTCGATTACTTCGGCCCCCGCCGGGATAGCAACGCCCGGCCCGGCCGCCTGAATCTTCCCGCCCGACACCACGACGACGCCGGGCGAGACGACCCGATCACTCTTGCCGTCGAACATCCGCGCCGCCTTGATGACGACGGTCTTTGCCTCCCCACGCGCGCCGCCCTGCGCGAGCGACGGGAGGTTGGCGGCGAAGAGTGCGAGGAGCAAGGCACAGACGCAGACTAGTTTCATGTTTATTCTCCGGCAGTGGAAGTTGATACGGATTAAGAGCGCCTAACAAAACGACAGCGGTGAGTAATTCTGTAGGGGCAGGGACAAGTCCGCTGCCCGCCGGACACGAAAGAAATTTACATGGATGGACAGGACGGGCAGGATAAAAAGATTTGAAATCTGAAATCTGAAATCAGCCCTTTCTTCATCCTGCCCGTCCTGTCCATCCATGTTGATTCCTGAGTTGAGCGGGCCGCGGACTTGCCCTGCCCCTACAATCTTGTCAGACGCTTCTGGATGTCGTTCCCTTTGGGGCTTCAAGCGTTGCGCGGCGCGCCGGTCGAGTCCTCGTGCCAGCAGCGCGTGCACCAGTGTCCGCGCGCGGCGCGCTCGGCGAGCGGGAGTTCGGCCGAGGCGGGCAGGCGCGCGACCACCTCGCGCTCATCGGCGCTCAACTCGTACCATGCCTTCATCGCCCCCTCGCCGCAGCGCGGGCAGCGGCCCTCGCCCTGCGTGCTGGTCGGGTAGTCGGCGTCGCTCATCACGGTTGCCCTCCGGCGCGGCGTGCGCGGCCCGCTCGGAAGATTGAGAAACGGCCGAGCGCGGGTTAATATCGCGCTGTCTTTAACACACTCCCCGAAGAAAAAGAAAGCTCGCCTCGTATGACCCAAAGGCTCGCCCGCGCGTTCTTCCTCGCCGCCTCTCTCGTCATCACGCTCGCCGCCCCGGCCGCCTTCGCGCAGACGCCGTCCACGACGCAGGCCGCGCGCGACGCGCGCTTCGACTTCTACGAGCGCGGCCCCTACCGCGAGCAGGTGCCCCGCCCGCAATCGATCCTCCGCTTCGACGTGGGCGACTTTCACACCAACTATGCGCTGATGGAGCGCGTCGTCGGAGCGATTGCCGGGGCCGCCCCCGAGCGCGTGCGCGTCTTCGACATCGGGCTGACGAACGAGTACCGGATGCAGCACCTCGTCGCCATCAGCTCCCCCGAAAACATCGCGCGCCTCGACGAGATCAAACAGAACATGGCGCGTCTCGCCGACCCGCGCACCCTCACGCCGGCCGAGGCGCAGCGGCTCACCGCTTCGACCCCGGTCATCATGTGGATGCAGTACACCATCCACGGCAACGAGTCGGCGTCCTTCGAGGCGATGATGCAGGTCGTCTACCAACTCGCGGCGTCGGATGAGCCGGCGACGCTGGAGATACTTCGGAACAGCGTCGTCTTAGTCAACGTCTGCGCCAACCCCGACGGCCACGAGCGTTTCGTCACGTGGTACAACTCCTTCGGGCAAGGGAACCCAGACCCCTCGGCCGCCGAGCACGACGAGCCGTGGTCGGTCTACGGCCGCGTCAACCGCTACCGTTTTGATCTGAACCGCGACAACGTCGCCACCTCGCAGGTCGAGACGCAGAACATGCAGCGCGCGTTTCTGGAGTGGCACCCGCAGGTGGCCGTCGATCACCACGGCCAGCCCTCGCAGTACTTCTTCCCGCCGGCGGCGCTTCCCGTCAACCCCAACCTGCCGCCCGAGCAGACCGAGCGCTGGCTCTCCGCCTTCGGCCGCGCCAACGCCGCGCAGTTCGACGCGCGCAACTGGGACTTTTACGTCCGCGACATCTTCGACCTCTTCTACCCCGGCTACTGGGATTCCTGGCCCGGCCTCCACGGCGCCACGGGGATGACCTACGAGACCGACGGCGGCGGCTGGAAGGGCCTGCGCTGGCGGCGCGACGACGACACCATCGTCACCATGCGCTCCGGCATCGCCAAGCACTTCGTCGCGTCGATGACCACGCTGGAGACGGCCGCGCGCAACCGCGAGGCGCGCGTGCGCGACTACTACGAGTTCAAGCGCACGGGCATCGAGGAGGGACGCGCCGGCACGATCAAGCGTTTCGTCATTCTGCCGGGCCGCGACCCCGGCCGCGCCGCCGAACTGGTCACAAACCTCCTGCGCGCGGGCGTGGAAGTCCGGCGCGCCGACGCCTCTTTCCGCTCGACACGCGCGCACGACTACTCGGGGCCGAACGCGCCGGCCGCGACAAAAGATTTTCCGGCCGGCGCCTTCGTCGTCGATCTCGCGCAGCCGCAGAAGCGCATGGCGAAGGCCCTGCTTGAGCCTGACACGCCGCAGGACGCGGCCTTCATGCGCGAACAGCTCGCGCGCTTCGCACGCAACGAGCGGCGCGCGCGCGGCGCGAACCGCGAGGGCTACGGCTTCTACGACATCACGGCGTGGTCGCTGCCCCTCGTCTTCGGCGTCGAGGCTTACTGGACGGAGGACGCCGCGCCCGTCGGCGGCGAGCTTTTGAAACAGCCCGACGCGTCCGACGGCGGCCGCACAGCCTCCGGGCGCATGGGGCCGATGCTTCTACTTGAAGGCGGCGTCACGGGCCGCGCCTCCATCGCCTACATCATCCCTTACGAGCGCAACGGCGCGGCCTCGCTCATCTACCGGCTGCTGCGCGAAGACTTCAAGCTCGCCGTCGCCACGCGCCCCTTAAGCGCGGGCGGGCGCGACTGGCCGCGCGGCACCGTCGTCGCGCGCGTCTCGCGCAACGCGGAGAGTTTGCACGAACGCATCGCGCAGCTCGCGCAACAGACGGGCACACACGTCACGGCCGTCAACACCGGCTTCACCGAGACGGGCGACGTGGCCGTCGGCTCTGAGACGGT
>DASVES010000059.1:0-8177 GCA_036380435.1 Pyrinomonadaceae bacterium
ACCTTCGCGCCGCGGTCGCCCGCGGGCGGCAGCAGTTCCACCTTGTCAACCTTGCCGATGCGGACGCCGGCGAGACGCACCTCGGAGCCGGAGCGCAGGCCGTCGCCGTTGGCGAACTGGGCGCGCAGCTTCAGCTTCTTCGAGAAGGGCGAGATGTCGCCGGAGGCGTTGAGGATCAGGAAAATAAAAACGCCAATGGCGCCGACCACGAAGAGGCCGACGCGCAAATCCCGCAGCCTGGCCGACTTTTTAACTCCGGGCATAATCTTTTTGAGGGATGAGGGATGAGGGATGAGGGATGAAGAGAAGGCACATCGGCGGCGACTCCTCAACTCCTTTCATCCCTCATCCCTCATCCCTCATCCTTCCTTTCCATGTGTCCGCTGATGAAGCCGCGGATGTAGGGGTCTTCGTTCTTACGCAGAGCCTCGTCCGTGCCGCTGAAGATGCTGTTGCCGTTGCGGAGCATGATGATCTTCGTGTTGATGAGACAGAGGCGCTCGCCCTCGCGCTCGAAGGTGACCTCGCCGTCGTCGCCCACGATGGCGTACTCCGAGGTCAGGTAGCCGACGTTGTTCATCTCGTGCGTCACGAAGATGGAGGAGACGTCTTCGAGGTCGCGCAGCTTGATGGCCAGCTCGCAGATGGTGCGGGCCGTGGGCGGGTCGAGACCGGCCGTCGGCTCGTCGAAGAGGACGATGGTCGGGCCGCCGACCAGCGCACGGGCGATGCCGACTCTCCGGCGCATGCCGCCCGACAACTCGTTGGGCATCTTCTCGATGGCGTCTTCGAGGTTGACGAAGCGGAGCATGCGGCGCACCTCCTGCTCGACCTCCTCCTCGGGCACGCCCTGCTCGTGCAGGCGGTAGGCGACGTTGTCGTAGACGGAGAGCGAGTCGAAGAGCGCGCCCTCCTGAAAGACCATGCCGATCTTCTTGCGCACTCCCATCATCTCGGCTTCGGTGTATTCGGTGATGTCCTCGCCGTCAACGAGGATGCGCCCCGAGTCGGGCTTCAGCAAGCCGAGGATGAGGTTGATAACGGTTGACTTCCCGCCGCCCGAGCCGCCGAGAATGACCTTCGTCTCGCCCCGGTTGACGACGAAGCTGAGGCCGTCGAGGATGACGCGCTCGTCGAAGGAGAGAACCACATCCCGAAACTCGATGGCCGGGATGACGCGGTCGTGGTCGTCAACTTCGGCGAAGGTAGACTCGGCCGCCGCCTCGCTGACCGGGCCGTCGTCAGTGCGATGGACTTCCTTGCTCGGGACTTCGAGATTCGTGGTCGCCATACGTTCGGAACCGCCGGCCAGCCTCTCAAGTGGGCAGTCCTAGAATAACCTGAAGTCCCTTGGTTATAAAGAAGTCCGCGACGATGATGAGGATCGACGACATCACCACGGCGGTCGTCGTCGAGCGCCCCACCCCGACCGTTCCGCCCTCCGTCTTCAAACCCTGACGGCACGAGACCGTCCCGATGATGACGGCAAAGGCGAGCGCCTTGACGAAGCCGCCGACCACATCCTTGGAAGTCAGTCCCTCCCACACGGCGGCGGTATAAGTGCCTGAAAGCATTCCGTAGAGCGTTGTGGAGACCGTCCAGCCGCCAAGGATGCCGACGGCGTCGGCGATGATGGTGAGGAGCGGCAACATGACGACGAGCGCGATGAGGCGGGGGGCGACGAGCTTGCGGATGGGGTCGGTGCCGAGCGCGCGCATGGCGTCGATCTGCTGCGAGACGACCATCGAGCCGAGTTCGGCGGCGATGGCTGAGGCCACGCGCCCCGCCACCATCAAACCGCCGAGGACGGGGCCGAGTTCGCGCACCAGCGCCGTCGCCACCAGACGCCCCGTCTGATCCTGCGCCCCGTAGAATTTCAGCGTCGGGTAGGTCTGGAGGGCGAGGACGGCGCCGGTGAAGTAGCCGGTCAGCAGCACGATGGTGAGCGAGCCGACGCCGATCACGTCCATCTGCGTGATCATCTCGGGCAGGTAGGTGGGCCGGCGAAAGAGCCTTCGCGCGGCGCGTGCCGCGAGCAGTGTGGTCTCCTGTACTTCGAGCAGGGCGCGCGTGGCGATGTTCATCGGTGAGTTCGGAAACGAGATTTCCCGGCTGAAGCGGTAGCCGCCCAAGACCTCGGCAACCGCCGCGGAGTGGACGGTGTCCGGTCGTAGGGTGACGTGGCCGCACGTCCGCCGGTATTTACAAGATGTAGTGCGGCCTGCGTTTAAATGCGGCTCAATGATGCGAAAAAAGGGGCGGGCGCGTCAAGGGGAAGCGGTCAGTCGTGAATCGTAAATGGTAAATCGTAAATCGATTTAGTTGAGTATGGAAGCGCCGGCCGAGTCTTTGGCTGAGCCGGATAACACTCAATCACGATTGACGATTCACGGATTTTCACGGATTGGGGAAGCCGACGCCGCGGCGGCGCAGGGGGCGACGCGGTTTGGGGAGGTTGTTGGCGTCGCCGGGGGCGTTCGGGGGTTGGGCGAAGGCGTCAGTCGGAGACGTGCGGGGAGTTTGGCGGTCGCGTCGCCGTTCCATGCGCCGCGTTCGTTGGGCCTGCTGGCGCATTTCGCGGAGCCTGCCGAGTTGTTCGTCCGTGAGGACGCGGCGGATGCTCCACTCGACCTGCGCGCGCATGCGCGTGGCGGCGGCCTGCGCTTCGGCCAGTTCGCGTGCGCGCTCGCCGACAATGCGCTCATCGGCCTGACCCGAATAGATGGCCTCGTTGAGCGCGCGGCGCGCCTGATTGACGCGCCGAACGAGCGCGCGCCCTTCCGGCTCGCTCTGTTGCCGTATCTCGCGAATCCGGCCGACCTGTTCGGGCGTCAGATTCAGACGTCTCAGGAGGCCCGCGCCGTCGCCGCCACGCGGAGGCCGCGTCTGTCCCTCTTCCTGCTGCTGCTGCGGGAAATCGTCGTCGCTCTGGGCGAGCGCCTGCCGGGCGGCGGAGAAGAGAATCAACACGCAGAGCGCGAGCCGGAGCGTCGCGCACGCGCGTTTGAGTAGGGGCTTCATCAATTCCGGCATAGACTCATCCAACTACTTGTCGTCTCAGTTGGCCTCTCGCAAAAGATCGTAGAGGCCCGGCAGTCCTTCCTCTTCGCCCCGCACGTCTTCGAGACCACGGCTGTTCGGGCGCTTCCTGACAACGGAGCGCCCGCGCGATGTCTGACGTACATCATTGACCATGAGGGGAGCCGGGCGATTCGCTATCTGAGCCTCCCCACGCGCGTTGACTACAGCGCGCTCCAACTCGCGGGCGAACTCCACACGCTGAGCTTCGAGCGCCTCATCGACGCGCCGCCGGGCCATCTCGTCCGCCTGCTGCGCGTTGAGCATGTCGGGGGCGGGAACCTCGACGCGCTCAACAGTTGTCCTTGTCGGAACGCCCGCGCGGAAAGAGACGCCGTTGTCGTCCCAGCGCATCTCCGTGCGCGCGAGGACGAGCGCGGCAAGCGCGCAGACGACAAGTGCGGCTGTGGCCGTCCCCGCCCGGAGCCACAGAGGAGAGAGCGCGAAGAACTCACGCAGGGCGACGCGCGCCCGACGCCTGCGCGCGGGCGGATCGTAGGAAGTCGCCGGGGCCTGTGAGAGTGCACCGGATAGATCGACTTTGGGCGCGCCACTCATAACTTCATCACGCCACGCGCCGACCCTCTCACGGACGCCGCCGAAAGCGACAAGCTCGTCGCGGCACACAGCGCACGAGTCGAGATGCCGTGTGAAGAATCTGCTCTCCTCGACGGTCGCCTCGTTGTAGAGGTAAGCCAACAGGTCGCCGCCGCGAGCGCACTGGCCCGTCGCGCGACCGCCGTGGTCGTTGTCAGATAATCCGAGTCCATTGTTCATCGCGGGGCGACCTCCGCTGCGTGCTTCTCCAGACGTAGACGCAATTGCCTGAGCGCCGTGTAGAGGCGACTCTTGACCGTGCTCAGGGGGACGCCGAGGGCGTCGGCAATCTCCTGAAACGTCAACTCCTCGAACTCCTTCATTACAACCACCTCGCGCAACTCCAACGGCAGCGCACAAACGGCCCGCCGCACAGCCTCCGTGCGCTCCCTTCCTTCGACGGCCGCGGCCGGCGAGGCGTGCGCCGGCGTCGCCAGAAAGCTCTCGCCCCGCGCCTCGACCTGTCCGTCGAGCGCGGTCTCGGCGCGCACGTATGCGCGGCGCTGGCGCGAGACGCAGTGGTTGACGGCGATGCGGTGGAGCCAGGAGGAGACTTTAGCCTCGCCCCGGAAGCCGCGCAGGTTGCGGTAGGCCGAGACGAAGGTCTCCTGCGTGGCGTCGCGCGCGTCCTCGGCGCTCCCGAGGATGCCGAACGTGAGACCGAAAATCTTTCGCTCCCAACGACGCACGATCTCCCCGAACGCGTCGGCCTCGCCGGCCAGGGCGCGCTCCACCATCTGCTCGTCGCTCGTCGCCGTCTCGATCATCAAGCTCTGGCCCGACAGAGTCAGTTCAACCCCCGGCGCAAACAGCAGCGCGCTCAAACCCTTAGACGCACTGCTGTTCCGGCTGGTCTGTAAATAATCCGAAACGCGCGTTCGAGGCGGCAACTCACAAACCGGCCGCGACGCACATCACGCGAGAGAGTCGAATAATAGTCACATTCGCCCATTATTATCAACAAGTTAAAGTTAGTTTAATATTGACACGCGGCTGTTGGCAACGTAATATTCCCCATGTGCGGACATCGGGTTGGTGGCCGCGCGCGGTGGAGTAAAACTTCCCGCCGCCCTTCCCTGAATGTTTTCCGTCGTGCCTCCTGACAGCTTTCACCATGCTTGAACGACTCGGGCGCGTGCGCCTGCTCTACATCATACTCGGGACGCTCCTCGTCGTGGGGCTGCTGCCGTTGGGCGTGGCCGGCTGGATGCTTTCTGAAAGGAGCGCCGAGGAGCTTCGTTCGGTCGAGGGGCGCTATCAGGCGCAGCTCGTACAGGACAAGGCACGCCAGATTGAACTCTTCGGGCAACGCTACCGGGACGCGGTGACGGGACTTGCCAGCGCTTTCGAGCTGGCGGGCGGCGTGCGCGTGCTCGGCGACTCAAGCAGCGACGCACGGCTCCAGCGCGAAGTCATCAAAGACCCCAACCTTCTGGCGCTCGCCATCCTGCCCGTGGCGGGGACGCCGCAGGTGGCTTACAGGACTGACCTCATCAACCGCGACGAGGTGGACGAACGCGTCGGCAGCGCGCTGTCTGGAATGTCCGGGCGCGGGCTGGTCATCAGGGGGCCGGAGGTCATCCGTTCGAGCGTCGAGATGGGGCTGACGATTGCCGCGCCGGTGATGGTCGGCGGCGAGGGCGGCGAGGTGGTCGCGGCCGTGGTCGCGGTCGTCTCCTTCCGAGAAGTCTTCAAGGCGGTGCAGCAGAACACGTCGCTCAGCGAGCGTGAGTTGCTGGAGCGCGGGCTGCCCGTCGTCTTCGTCGTCAACCCGGAGGGGCGCGCCGTGGCGCACCCGGATGGGAGAGTGGCCTTCTCCGAACGTTCGATGTCCGACCTCCGCGTCGTCCAGGACTGGCTTGCCACGGGCAAACAACTCAAGTCGGCGCTCGCGCCGTTCACGGTCGAGCGCGAGGGCCAACCCGTCGCGATGCTCGGGGCCTACGCCACGGCCAATCTCGACGGCAAGTCGCGTCTCGGCGTGATCGCCATTCAGGACGAACGCGCGGCGCTGCGCTCGGTCAGCGAGATGCGCCGGCAGATTCTCCTCATCAGCCTTTTCGCAGCGAGCCTCGCGCTACTCACCGGATTCTTTTTCGCCAAACAGTTGACGCGCCCCGTACACGCGCTCGCCGAGGGCGCACACCGCGTCGCCGCCGGCGACTTCTCGCAGCGCATCGACGTGCGTGGCCGCACGGCGGAATTGGGCGACCTCGGCGAGTCGTTCAACAAGATGACCGACCAGCTCCAGCACTTCATCGCCGACCTCCAGCGCGCGGCGGAAGAGAACCGGCAGCTCTTCCTCGGCACCGTCAAGTCGCTCGCCGCGGCCATCGACGGCAAAGACCCGTACACGCGCGGCCACTCGGAGCGCGTCGCGCGCTTCTCGGTGGCCATCGGCGAGCGCATGGAACTGCCCGACGACGAGATCGAGACGCTGCGCATCAGCGCGCTCCTCCATGACGTGGGCAAGATCGGCATCGACGACAACATCCTGAAGAAGCCCGCGGCGCTCACCGACGAAGAGTTCGAGGTGATGAAGCAGCATCCGCAAAAAGGCTTCAAGATCATGTCGCACATCCCGGCCATGCGCGACTTCCTGCCGGGCATGTACATGCACCACGAGATGATCGACGGGCGCGGCTACCCGCAGGGCCTCAGCGGCGACCAAATCCCCATGCAGGCGCGCATCGTCTCCGTCGCCGACACCTTCGACGCGATGACGACCGACCGCCCCTATCAGCAGGCGATGAAGTTTGACGACGCACTGGCGCGTATCAAGAGTTTCGTCGGCACGCGCTACGACGCGCGCGTGGTCGCAGCCCTCGTCGAGGCGTGCGAATCGGGGCAAATCACGCCGGGTCGCGTGCGTCTCTCGAAGCGCTCGAAAGAGCTGGCGGCGTCACCGCGCCTCAAGGCCGCGTCCGGCGTCGGGCAGGCGGCGGCCGAGCCGGAGCCGACCGCGGTGGCCTGAAAAACGATGGAGACGATGCTTCGGTAGGGTGAAAGGTCTCGGGTTGGAGTTGAGGCCGCGTCCTGAATGTTGCGAGGGATAATTCGATGACTCGGGAAACACAGTTGAAGGTGCTCGCGTTGGTTGCCGTCCTGTTCAGCGCCCTGTCGCCGACGGCCGCGGCACAGACGACGCGCGCCGGGAAGAAAGCTGCGACGGCGTCGGCGCAGTTGTCCAGAGGTAAAAACCCCGCGCTGCACGTGGCGCCCGTTGTCAACGGCGGCGAGACAATCGAGAGCATCTACGCGAGGAATCTCACGGGGATGGGCGGGTTATACGCTCTCTCCAAAATCAATTCGTACATCATGCGCGGGCACGTCATCCACTCGCTGTCTCCCATCCCCGGCGCCTTCGAGACGTACTTCAAGAGTCCGGGGCAAATGCTGTTGGTGATGAACACTCCGGCGGGGCAGTTCATACAGGGGTTCGACGGCCAAAAGAGTTGGATTCAGACCCCGTTGGCGTCGGCGAGTCTGATGGGGAAGCGTCCCGCGAGCATGCTCAACCCGGCGTCGGGGCACGGGCGCACTCGGCAGCCGGGCGTGGTCTACAAGGTGAAGGGCAAGACAAGGGTTGGCGAGAGGCAGGCCGACGTTGTCGAGGTCGTCATTCCGGGGGAGACGACCAGCACGGAGTACTACGACACGACGGACGGCCTCCTGCTGCGTGTAGACACGACATACAAGACGCCCGACTCGTCGGAGAAGATCAGGGTCGATATTTACATAGACCGTTACGCGGAGGTGAACGGTGTGAAAGTTCCCATCAAGGTGCGCTACGTTTTACAGGAAGCCACACTGACGGTGAGCATCTACGAGGTCAAGCACAACGTCGCGATCAACGACGCGTTGTTTTCGAGTCCGACACAGGCGTCGAAAAAGTAAGGATGAGGGATGAGGGATGAGGGATGAAAAGGAGGCTTGATTCAGCCTTCATTTCATCCCTCATCCCTCATCCCTCATCCCTGATCTTCCCCCCCGACCGCCGCACTGCTTTGTCGCAGTGCGGCGGTTCCGTCTATAATCTTCAACTTTCCAACGTGTCGGTAATTCATGCGGGGGCATCGTCTATCTCATGGGACTTTTCTGGCGTCGAAAAAAGGAAGACCGTTACATCACTCTCGGCCTGAACGAGCCGGCCGGGGCTGAGGCCAAGTCCGTGCCGGCCGGGCCACCGGCGTTGGAGCCGCCGGCTGATTTATCCACCGGGCAACAACCTGCGGGCCTCGCGCAGCCGAGACTGGAGCCGACGCCGGCCGGCGACGCGCCGACCCCGATGCCCGTCCACGAAGGCCGCGCCGGGACGCCCGTCGCCGACAGCGTCGTCGAGACAAAGACGCCGGCAGTCGAGTCTTTTAAAACGGCATCTGCCTCAACTCCGAAGCCGCCAACACAGGTAAGGACAAATGAGTCGGCGCGCGCGGACGCGGCAACTGCCCCGGCGCAACGTCCCGTGCCGCCGCGCTCGTCTTTCGGGACTTCGGTGCTCG
>DASVES010000060.1:0-4646 GCA_036380435.1 Pyrinomonadaceae bacterium
CTCAACCGGCGAAGACAGTGTATTCACCAGAGTCAATAAGTATCTCGACCGCTCCGTCGCACGCTACGCCGACCACTTCTTCGAGAGTGCTCCTACGACGGCTCGCGAGGGTCAGGTCAGCAATTCATGGCGGCTCGCGGGTAAAGGGTTGCTCACTTTCCTTATCGATCTCGCCTTGCTCCCGGTGATGTTTTTCTTTCTCCCCTTAAGGCTCCTGATGCTGTTGTTGTATACGCCTCTGGGTTTGTTGCAAGAGCGGAGTGAGCGAAAGCGAGGAAGCGCGCCTGCTGTCGATGGGGCGAGTGCATCATCCAAGCGAGAATTGCCGGAAGCAGGGGGCTGGCGGGTCGGCGCGGTTGGCAGTGTGACTGAAAATACAACGGTGCATTTAGAACTTGCCGAACCCACAGGGTGGCAGACCAACGCTTCTGACGATATCCCTGGCAAGCCGCGCATAACAACCAGATGAACCGGACTCGCTCCCGGCACACCTGCTAAAGGTCGGAGTTTATGCTCGCCGGTTATCTGGAGCGTTAGGCATCTTATGGAGACAGCTGAACGAGCGAAAGTTGTTCTGTACGTCGTGCCCGATTGCCCGCTCTGCGCCCGCGCGCGCGCGTGGCTGCGGCGCAACGATGTGCCTTTCGTCGAGCGCGACGTGGCCAACGATTTCGGGGCGCTCAGGACGATGTACAAGCTGACCCGCCAGCGCAACGTGCCGGTCTTCCACGCCGAGTCGGGCGCGTTCGTCCGCCCGTCCGAAGAGGAACTCGAAGCGTTCCTGCTCTGAACCGCAATGGCCCTCCGCTTCACACGCGCACAACTTCTCGCCGCGCTCGCGCTGCTCCTGCTCCTCTGGCTCATCGTCGCCTTTCGCGTCTTCGCCGCACGCCCGTGACCAACACCCCGACCGATAAGCCCGTCATCGCTCTTGTCGGCCCCACCGCCTCCGGCAAGAGCGCCCTCGGCATCGAGATGGCCCTGCGCTTCGGCGGCGAGATCGTCAACTGCGACTCCGTACAGGTCTATCGCGAAATCGAAATCGCGACGGCGAAAGTGCCGCCCCACGAACGACGCGGCGTAGCGCATCACCTCATCGACTTCGTCCCGCCCCACGTCCGCTTCAGCGCCGGAGAGTGGGCGCGCCGCGCCGCCGACGTAATTCGGGAAATCGAGTCGCGCGGCCGGCTCGCCCTTCTCGTCGGCGGCACCGGCCTCTACCTGCGCGCGCTGCGCGAGCCGTTCTTTGAAAGCCCGCCCACGGACGAGCGTCTGAGGTCGCGCCTCCTCACACTGCGCGAGCGCCGCGGCCCGGCGCACCTGCACAGAATGCTTCTGAGACTCGACCCCGCCACCGCCGCGCGTCTTGCGTCCCGCGACTGGTCGCGCGTCCAGCGCGCCCTCGAAGTCTATTTCCAGACGGGCCTCCCCTTGAGCCGGCAGCGCGTCGAACGACCCGACCCGCCTGAGTTCGCCCGCCGGATACGCGTCTTCGCTCTGAGTCCGCCGCGTGCTGAACTCTTTCGACGGATCGACGAGCGCACCGCCTCGCACTTCGACGGCGGGTTGGTCGAAGAAGTTCGAGGACTGCTCGCCCGCGGTGTACCCACCCATTCGAGTGCGCTCGGCTCGCATGGCTACCGGCGAGTTGTGGAACACCTGCGGGGCGAGCGCGACCTCGCGAGCGCCATCGAGCAGACACGTCTCGACGTGCGCCACTACGCGAAGCGGCAGATGACATGGTTCCGCCGCGAGCCGGGCGTCGAATGGGTCGAAGGGTTCGGCGACGAAGCGCGCGTTGAGGAGGAGGTCGCCGCGCGGATAGTCGTCGCCCTCAACACGAATCTCGAAGCAGGGAGCTAGGGGCTTTACCTGTCCGCGCTTCCGCGCGACGCGCCTTCCGCACTCGCACACATCTCACCCCCTCGTTACCTACACGCTGACCAACATCCACAGCGTAAATCGCTGCGCGACGAACTCGTCTCAAACTTTGAACCTTGAACTTTGAACTTTGAACTTGTACTCTTCTCTCACTCGGATAAAAACATTCCCGAGAACGGGCGGGGTGACAGCAGCAGTGGAAACCAAATCTCCACAGAACATGCAGGACGCGTTCCTGAACACGGTGCGCCGTGAGAAGGACACGGTGACGCTCTACCTGATGAACGGCGCGAAGCTCTCCGGGCGCATCAAGAGCTTCGACAAGTATTCCGTCCTCATGGAATCGGGCGCGCACGAACAGCTCATCTTCAAGCACGCCATCTCGACCATCCAGCACTCGCGCCGCTCGGGCGGCGACCCCCGGCCGCATCAGACCCAAGAACAGCCCACGCCCCAGGCGAGGACGGAGCCGGCGGCCAAGTCGGAAGGCTAAGGCCGGCCGAGTTCACCTAAACACACTTCACGGAGGCAACCCCGTTTGGCCGCGGCATTCATCACCTTCGAGGGCATCGACGGGTGTGGCAAGTCCACGCAACTCAGGATGCTCGCCAGCGAACTACGCCTGCGCGGCCACGAGGTCGTCGCCACGCGCGAGCCGGGCGGCACCTCCTTCGGCCAGCGACTGCGCGAAGTGCTCCTCGACGCGCAGGAGCAGGTTGACCCGCTGGCGGAGCTGCTCGTCTTCGCCGCCGACCGCGCGCAGCACGTTCGTGCCCTCGTCCGGCCGGCGCTCGAGTCTGACCACATCGTCCTCTCCGACCGCTACGCCGACGCGACGGTCGCCTATCAGGGCGCCGGCCGCGGCTTCCCCGAAGAACTGATCGCCGATGTCGTTGCTCTGGCTACCGCCGGCCTCCAGCCCGACCTCACGCTCATCTTCGATTTGGCCGTGGACGAGAGCCGCCGCCGCGCCCAGAAGCGCGCCCGCAAGGGCGCCGCGCACGACCGCCTCGATCTCGAAGACGTGGCCTTCCACGCGCGCGTGCGCGAGGCGTATCTCCGCATCGCCGCCGCCGACCCTGAGCGCGTCCGCGTCATCGACGCCAACGGCTCCGTACAGGAAACTCAGGCCGCCGTGATGCAGCTCGTCATGCCGTTCATCGAGTTCAAAGTTCAAAGTTCAAAGTTCAAAGAATGACCGTCTTTCGACTTTGAACTTCTGCCTTCAGGAATTCCGCCTTTGAACTTCTGCCTTTCGGATTTCCGACTTTGAACTTTGAACTTGGAACTTTGAACTTCTTTTTTTGAACTCATGTTCGACCAGCTCGCAGGCAACCAACGCGCGAAGGAGATTTTGAGACGGATGCTCGCGCAGGGGCGCGTCCCCGGCGCGCTGCTCTTCGCCGGCGAGGAGGGCGTCGGCAAGAAGCTCTTCGCGCTGGAGCTGGCGCGCGCCTTCACCTGTCGGCGGCCCTCCGGCGTCGAAGCCTGCGGGGAGTGCCCGGCGTGCGTCCGCACGGGGAAGATCGAATATCCGGCGGGCGACGACAAAGACGCGCATAAAAAAGTTGTCTGGAGTAACCACCCCGATGTCGGTTTGATACTGCCTTCCAACCGCTCGGTCTTAGTCGATGCCGTCCGCGACCTTGAACGCGAGACCAACTTCCGGCCAGTCGAGGGCCGGGCGCGCGTCTTTATCGTCGAGAACGCCGACCGCCTGAACGACTCGTCTTCCAACGCGCTGTTGAAGACGCTTGAAGAACCTCACGCGACCTCGCACCTCGTCCTGCTCACGTCGCGCCCGGCCAGCCTGCTGCCCACGATCCGCTCGCGTTGTCAGGTCGTGCGCTTCTCCCCGCTCTCGGTCGAGGAGATCGAGCAGCACCTCGTCAAAGCACACAAGCGCGCGGGGCAGGAGGCGCGACTCGCGGCGCAGCTCGCGCGCGGCCGTCTCGGCGCCGCACTCTCCATCGACCTCGACGCCTACCGCGAGCGCCGCGAGCAAATGCTCGGCGTGCTCGACGCGCTCGCCGTCTCGGGCGACCGCTCCCGCCTGTTGCGCGCCGCCGAACAGTTGGGCGACGCGAAAAACAAAGACGCCTACGAGCCGAGTCTCGACCTGCTCGAAACCCTCATCCGCGACCTCTGGCTGCTCGCCCTCAAGGCCCCTGACGCGCGACTTGTCAACGAGGACACACGCGAGCGCCTCGCCCGGATGGGCGCACACCTTCGCCCCGCGCGCGCCTCGCGCTGGCTCTCCCGCGTCGAGGAGCTGCGCGCGCAGCTTGCCGTCAACGTCAACCGCAAGGCGGCCACCGACGCCCTGTTTCTCGCGATGGCTTCCGACTGACGCCGAGCACATTAGATTAATTGTAACTCGCCAACCAGCCCCGGAGGGGCGGAAGAATGTAGCCCACGGCGTAAGCCGTGGGAACGATCCGGATAAGTAAAGCGAAGCCCCGAAGGGGCGAAAGAACCTCAACGAGCAACGTGCTCTAGCTTGAAGTTCTTTCGCCCCTCCGGGGCTTCAATGCGTTCCGGCAACTGTTCCCCGGTCTCGCGACCGGGGCTACATTCTTCCGCCCCTCCGGGGCTTATTGAAACTTACCAACTTCACTTAGGTTATCTGCACGAGTTCCGGCTGAGGCTCCTCTGACACCGGTACGCCTTCGGCGAGGAGCTTTTCCGTCTCGGCCACGAACGCCTCGACGATGTCCGTGCCGGCGACCTTCCGCATGGGCCGACCGTTCTTGAAGATCATCCCG
>DASVES010000061.1:0-2351 GCA_036380435.1 Pyrinomonadaceae bacterium
ACCGTCTGCTCCGCAACCTCGGCTCCATCCAGCGCATCGCGCAGGCCGGCGTCGCGGAGCTGACACCCTTCGTCGGCGCCAAGACGGCCGCCGAGATCGTCGAACACTTCACACGCCAGCGCGCGCTTGCCGAAAGCGGCGGCGCCGCGTCCTCCGCCGCCACCGCGCCCGAACAGGCCGATCTGCCGGATGAGTCGGTGCCGCGCGCTCGCCCCGGCGGCGACGACCCGACCGTGATGACCGACGAGACCATCGGCGACGAGCACATCGAAACGCGCCTCGTCGATCCCGAAGGCGACGCCGAAGACCTCCAGCCCATCCGCTCCGTCGATCACGCCGGCGAACTCCGCAAGCCCCGCCGCCCCACACGCAAGCGCGGCGAACGCTCCACCAACCCCCACGGCGTCAAACGCGAGCGCCTCACCGACGCCGACACGGAAGCGCCCGACAAATCGTGACGGCGCGGGGTACGGCAAAAGGCGTCGGCCCGCGTGTTTGTACTGCACGATGCGGTAATTCCCATCTGGCAAGATGAAATCACCGCATCTCGTTTTATACGATGAGTAGTCGCCAATAAAATATGGTAATGCCTATTTTCGGAACGCATCTAACACCTCATTCAACCTGAGACCTCGATAGCATCTCTCTCATGATGCTTCCTTCGGTGTATCTTGTGTGCGGCTTGCTCGGCGCGGGTCGATTCGGGCATGAGGCGAGGTCTCGCGTATGAACCGGTTTCGGAGAATTCAAGACGAGTTCGGTGTCGGGGCGTTGCTCCGCACAGCCGTGTTGCTGCTCGGGCTTTTCGGGATGGCGCTTTTTGACTATTTCGCCTTTTCGAGTATCAGGGCGAGCCTCATTGCCGTGGTCGGGTTGCTGCTCGGGTTCCTGTTCAGGCGGAAGATCGCCGGGGGAGTCGAGTACTATCCACGCGTTCTTTCCGCCGGCCTCTTCGTGTCCTCGATCACACTGCTTCTCGGTGACCTGCTCGGCCTCGACAGAGGTGTGAAGCTGGCCGTGATTACCGCGACAACGGTGATCGTCTTCGGCCTACAGTTCTGGTCGCTCTCGGACCCGTCGGTAGTGAATGCGAAACGGAACCGCCACGCATAGCAGCAGTTTGCAGCTCGTGCTTTGACAAAAGCGGCCGCCGCGTCTTAACTTCATTTCAGCACGTTAATAAATTTCATTCAGGGAGACTCTTTTCAGGACACGAATCCTATGGCGAAGTCTGGGTACAAGGGTGTAAGCCGCATCGACAGCCCCGCGAAGAAGATGCACGGGTGGTACGTCCGCGTCAGGTTCGACAACACGACGCGCGCAAAATTTCTCTCCGACAAGCAGCACGGCGGCCGGGAGGCGGCGCTCCTGAAGGCGGTCGAGTGCCGCAACGAGCTGGAGCGCGAACTCGGCAAGCCGCGCACCGATTGCGTGATCGTCGGCAGCAACCCGCGCAACGCGACGGGCGTGACGGGCGTGCGCCGCACCGCGAAGAAGCACCACGGCAAGGACGGGAAAATTTATCTCAACGAAGTCTACGAGGTGACGTGGAACGCGGGCCGGGAGAAGAAGGGGCGCACCTCGGTCTCCATCAAAAAGTATGGCGAGGCCGCGGCCTTCCGCCGGGCGTGCGGCATCCGCCGGCGCATGGAGCAGTTCATGTACGGCGCGCCGGTCGAGGCCAAGTGGGTCGAGACGCTCAGCAAGCTCTGCGCGGCCTGACGCGCAACCGAACACTCAACTCTCGGCGCGGGCGTCGCGCCGCCCGCGCCGGGCCGCGTCGCTCTCGCCTCCGTGCTCAATCGGCGATCTCTATCTCGACGAGCAAAAGCTCCGCCCCGCGCGTGGCGATGATGCTGAGCTTGCGCTCTCCCTCGACGCCCAGCTTACCTTCCTTCTCATGCTTCTGCGCGGGCACGAAGCCGTCGTATTCGCGGCCCTCAACGCCATCGACGACCACTAAAGACTTGCCGCCGCGCCGCGCCGTGTGGACGACGTGTCGGCCGTCAGGCGTGAAGGCGAGGTTGGCGATGTCGTCGTAGCGCGCGCCCGCCACGCCGTCAACCACCACGAAGTCTTTCCCTCCCTTGCGCGCAACGTAGGCCACGCGGCCCCCGTCGCGGCTGAAGGTGAGTTCGCCCTCGCTGCTCCACTCGACCTCTCCGGGCGCGCCGCCGTCCGCCTCGTAAGTTTCCGACTCCACGCCGTCCAGAACCATCACCCACCCCTGAGCGCGCCGCGCCTTGAAGATGAAGCGGCGTCCGCCGGGGCCGAACTCGGCGTTTTTGATTTCGTCGTAAGCGAACGCGCGGCCGTCCAAGACCAGCGCCTCTTTGCCCTCGCCCAGTTTG
>DASVES010000062.1:0-2880 GCA_036380435.1 Pyrinomonadaceae bacterium
CAGAGGGTTGAATGTCATTCAACCCTCTGCGCCCCCTCTGCGTCCTCTGCGCCTCTGCGGTGAATCACCTGTTTCGATAAATCAACTAAACCACCGGCGTCGGCGTGATGACCTCGTGGATGGCGCGCACCTCGGAGGCGAGCTGGGCGTAGGCGTCGAGCGTGATGGCCTGCGCGCCGTCGCAGAGCGCGTGGTCGGGCTGGTCGTGGACTTCGATGATGAGGCCGTCGGCCCCGACGGCGACACCGGCCCGCGCCAGCGCCGCGACCATGTAGCTCTTGCCCGTCCCGTGTGAGGGATCGACGATCACCGGGAGGTGCGACAGACGGCGCACGGCGGGGACGGCCGCGAGGTCGAGCGTGTTGCGCGTGTGCTGCGCGAAGGTGCGGATGCCTCGCTCGCAGAGGATGACGTTGTAGTTGCCCTCGGCCATCACGTACTCGGCGGCGAGCAGCCACTCGTCGAGCGTGGCCGATAGCCCGCGCTTCAGCAGGACGGGCAGACGTGAATGACCGGCGCGCTTCAGTAGCGAGAAGTTCTGCATGTTGCGCGCGCCGAGTTGAATCACGTCGGCGTATTTCTCCACCAGCTCCAGCCCGCGCTCGTCCATCGCCTCGGTGACGATCTTCAGCCCGTATGTGTCACGCACCTCGGCGAGAATCTTCAGGCCCTCTTCGCCAAGACCCTGAAACGCATACGGTGAAGTGCGCGGCTTGAAGGCGCCGCCTCGGAAGAAACGCGCGCCGCTGCGGCGGACGGCCTCGGCCACGGCGAGCGTCTGCGCGCGGCTCTCCACGGCGCAGGGGCCGGCGATGATGGCCAGCTCGTCGCCGCCGATGGTCGCGTCGCCGACGCGCACGACCGTCTTCTCTGGCCGGAGGTCGAGAGAGATCAGCTTGTAAGGCTTGGTGACGCGGATGGCCTCGGCCACGCCCGCCATGTTCTCGAAATGTGTGGGGTCGATGGAGCCGGGGTTGCCGGTGACGCCGATGGCCGTGCGGTTCTCGCCCGGCAACTGGTGGGCGCGAAACCCCATGTCGTTGATGACGCGCACGACCGCCTCGATGTCGCGCTCCGTGGCGTCTCTTTTCATCACAATGAGCATCGTTGACCTCTTGAGTCGGCTTCGGCGAAATAATAGCTAGAGTCAGCCCGCTGGAAAGCGTCGGGCATCACCGTCTCGTTAAAAGATAATGGCAAGACACGTGCCGCCGATGAATATGACGACAGGCATGACGTCTACATCCGTTCGGGGACTTCGATCCCGAGCGTGGCGAGCGCCGCCGTCAGACGCCGGCGCACGTAATCAGCGACCGCGACGAGCACCGCGCGTCTCACCGTGTCCTTCTCTTCGAGGATGCGATTCTCCCGCCGGTGATAGAAAAAGTTGAAGGCCTGCGCCAATTGAAACGCATATTTGGCGAGGTGCGACGGCTCAGCGGCGGACGCCGCCTGCGCGACCACGTCTTCGAGCCGCGCCGCCAGCGTGACAAGCGACCAAATCTCGTCGCCGACCTCGCCCTCGAAAACTTTCCTCACCCCAGCCGCCTCTTCGCCGCCGGCTGCGGCCGCGGAAGCAATTAGCCGGGCTGCCTCTTCAGGCTCCTCAGTTGGCAAATTGCGAAAGATTGAATTGGCGCGCACGGCCGCGTACTGGCAGTACGGCCCGGCCTCGCCCTTCGTCGAAAGGGCCTCGTCAAAGTCGAAGACGATGAGGGAGTTTCGCGTCCACTTCAGGAGGAAGTAGCGTAGCGCGCCGACGGCGAGAATGTGCGCCGTCCGCATCTTCTCCTCCGACGAGAGATCGGGGTGGCGCGACTCGACCTCGCGGAGCGCGTTCGCTTCGAGGCGGTCGATCAGGTCGTCGGCCTTCACGCCAAGTCCGCGCCGCCCGCTCATCTCGATAAAGCTGCGCGCGCGATCCTCTTCGTTCAACTCGATGCCGAGTTCTTGAGCCGCCGCCGGCGAGAGCGCGACCATCTCGTAGGCGAGGTGGACGCTCGCGTCCTCACTAACCTCAGGCGAGACGGCGGCGACGCCCTTGCGGACAACGTCCTGCGTGTAAGACTGTCGCGAGTCGATGACGTTGTAGACCTTCTGGCCGCCGCCGAAGTGCGGACGCTCACCCGCGTCGTCGCCCGCTGCGGGCGTGCTGGTCGTCGCCCAGACGACGTGGCCGTCGTCGTAAGTGCGGAAGGGCACGTAGTCTAAATCCACCCCGAGCTGGCCGAGCTTCCAGAGTTGATAGCCGATGTCTTTGCCGGTGTAGGTGATGGTGCCGTTGGAGCGGACGATGACCTTGTCGGCCTCGTGCTCGTCGGTGCTGGTGTGCGTGTCCATCGGCATCACCCAGCAGCCGGCGTTCTTTCCCTCGGCCTCAAGGCGGATCGAGCCAGACTCTTTCAGACGCTCGAAGGCGCGGCCCCAGACGAAGTGGAGAATTTCGGATTCGCGCGGGAGCACGTCGTAGCGGACGCCGATGCGCTCGGTCGTGTCGAGGTGACAGTTGACGACGCGCGTGGCGACGTAGTCGGCGATCTCGGCCGTCGGGCTTGCGCCGTGCTCGATGTCGTGGAGCGTCTGTCGTCGCAGGGCAATGCGCTCGGGGTCTTCCTTCGCATCGGGGTCGCCGTCGCGGTAGAAGAGGCCGACGCGCGCGTAGAGGTCCCAGCAGTAATAGTCGAAGGGGCGCTCAGGCGGGAGCGAGGCGTCGAGGGCGCGGATGTCGTCGAGGGTCATGCGCTCGATGTGCATGAAGCCGACGACCACGTCCGCCACTTGCACGCCGGTGTTGTCGATGTAGTTCTCGACCTCGACGCGCTGCCCCGTGGCACGGAGCACGCGGACGAAGGTGTCGCCGAGCACGGCGTTTCGCAGGTG
>DASVES010000063.1:0-6429 GCA_036380435.1 Pyrinomonadaceae bacterium
GCGAGGTTAGGCTAGGCGTACTGAATGGCTATTCATTCAGACGCTCCTCGGCCGCGAAATCTTCTGACGGAGACTGAAGACGACCCCGATGCGATCCGCCCGCTCCCTGCCCCCCGAATCCCGGCCGGCCCAGCGCGCCGCTCCCTCGGCGCGCGCGGCCGTCGCCGACAAGCGCGAGGCCATCCTGCGCGCCGCCACCGGCGTCTTCGCCAAAAACGGCTACTTCAACTCGAAGGTGGCCGACGTGGCGCGCGTCGCCGGCGTCGCCGACGGAACGGTCTACCTCTACTTCAAGAGCAAGGAGGACATCCTCCACTCCATCTTCGAGCGGAACACCTCCGAGGCCATCGCCGAAGGGCGCGAGGAGCTGGCGAAGATCGCCGACCCGCGCGAGCGCCTGCGCCGCATCGCCCGTCACCACCTCGAACGTCTGGGGTCTGATCGCGACCTCGCCATCGTTTTTCAGGTCGAGCTGCGCGGCTCCACGAAGTTCATGGAGGAGTTTTCGGCCGCCGGGCTTGCGGAATATCTCGGTCTCATCCGAGAGGTCTTTGAAGAGGGGCAGCGCGACGGCGTCTTCCGCCGGGAGCTGAACGCGAAGCTCGTCGCCAAAGTCATCTTCGGCGCTTTGGACGAGATGGCGACCAACTGGATTCTCTCCAAGCGCCGCTACAAGCTCGCGCCGATGGCCGACGAGGTTCTGGAAATCTTCTTCGACGGGGTAATCGCCAGATGACGGACACGCGCACGACGACGACGACGACCGCCACCGAAGCCGCGCCGGCCGCCGCCACCACAGCACGCGCCGGCCACGCCCCGCTCCCGGCCGATGAGCCGCGCACGCTCGTCGAAGTCTGCGAGCACGCCCTGCGCGCACGCGCGCGCCCCGACGCGTTCAACTACAAGCGCGGAGACGCGTGGCTCGCGATCTCCTCCGGTGAGTTCGCGCTCCGCGTCCGCGCCATCGCTCTGGGCTTGCACGCGCTCGGCGTGGGCCGCGGCGACCGCGTGGCGATTCTCTCCGAGAGTTCGCCCGAGTGGGTGATGGCGGACGTGGGCTGCCAGTTCGCCGGCGTCGTGGACGTGCCCATCTACCCGACGCTCGCCGCGCCGCAGGGCTGCTACATCATCAACGACTCCGGCTCCGTCCTCCTCTTCGTCCAGAACCCGGCGGCCTACGAGCGCGTCCGCGAGGTGGCGCGCGGCTGCGCCCCGTTGCGCCACGTCGTCATCCTCGAAGGCGAGGCGGAGGCGGGCGACGGCGACGACCCGGCAGTCCTGACGCTCGCGCAGCTCGAAGACCGCGGCCGCGCGCTCGACCGAGAGCGCCCCGGCCTCTTCGACGAGCTGGCCGGCGCCGTCGGCGCGGAAGATTTGGCGACGATCATCTACACGTCGGGGACGACGGGCGAGCCGAAAGGCGTGATGCTCACGCACTCGAACGTCGTCTCGAACCTCGTAGACACCTCGGCGCGTCTGGCCTACACCCCCGAAGACGTGGTGCTCTCGGTGCTGCCGCTGTCGCACATCTTCGAGCGCGGCGCGATGTACATGTACATCTACCACGGCACGGCCATCTACTTCGCCGAGTCGATTGAGCGCATCGGCGACAACATGCGCGAGGTGCGCCCCACCATCGTCGTCGCGGTGCCGCGTCTGTTTGAGAAGATTTACGCGCGCATCAAGGAGCGTGCGGCCGGGGGCGGGCGGGCGAAGACGAGCGTGCTGATGTGGGCCGTCTCGGTGGCGAAGCGTTGGGCGCGTGCGCGTTCGGAGCGCGAGCGCGTCCCCGCGCTGCTCGGGCTGCAACACAAGTTGGCCACGCGGCTCGTCTTCTCGAAGTGGCAGGAGGGGATGGGCGGGCGCATCCGCGTGTTTTGTTCGGGCGGCGCGGCGCTGCCAGAGGAGCTGGGCTACATCTTCCTCGGGGCGGGGCTGCCCATCGTTCAGGGCTACGGGCTGACGGAGACCTCGCCGGTCATCTGCGTCAACTCCGTCGCCGACAATCGCATCGGCACCGTGGGCCGAGCCATCGACCACGTCGAGGTACGCATCGCCGCCGACGGCGAGATCGAGACGCGCGGGCCGAACGTCATGCGCGGCTACTACAACAAGCCGGAGGAGACCGAGAAAGTCTTCACCGAAGACGGGTGGTTCAAGACGGGCGACATCGGCGCGCTCGACCGGGACGGATACTTACGCATCACCGACCGCAAGAAGGAGTTGTTCAAGACCTCGGGCGGGAAGTACATCGCGCCGCAGCCCATCGAGCAACGCATCAAGCAGTCGCGCTTCGTCAATCAGGTGGTGCTCATCGGCAACGGCCGCAAGTTCGCCGCCGCGCTCATCGTCCCCGACTGGGAGCTGCTCCGCTCCTACGCGCAGCACAAGGGCATCGACGCCGCGACGCCGGCCGACCTCTGCCGCCACCCGCGCGTCGTCGATCTGCTCCAGCGGCAGGTGGACGCCGTCACCGCCGACCTGTCGAACTACGAGCGCGTCAAGCGCATCGCCCTCATCGAACACGAGCTGACCGTGGCCGGCGGCGAGATGACGCCCACGCTCAAGGTCAAGCGCCGCGTCGTGGACGAGAAGTACAAGGACACCATCGACCGGCTCTACGAGGAGGCGGAGACGCGCCCCTATCGTTGAAGTCGCTGCGGGCGCGCGTCCGCCCCGAAATAGTTGTTGCCGCCCGCCCGCCTGATTGGTAAGATGGCCGCCCCGACGGCGAAACTCACGCTAACCCGAGCCGGTCTCCAGCTCGCCGACTTCACCACAGGAGGCCACGTGGCAGACGCACTCGACATAGCCATCCTCGACGCGCAAGCGAAGAAGCGGGCCGCCGTCGTTCTGGCGCGGTACGGGTCGGACATCGCCATCGCCGAACTCCCGGCTGGCAAGGAGCTGAAAGCACTCCTCGACTTCAAAGATCGCATCAGCCAGGTCTTGCTCCTCAGTCAGAAGCGGCCCACGAAGAAGGAGCTGACCGAGTTCGGCCACGCCCTCTTCGCCTACATCGTCCGCGAAAACGTTGAGCGGCTCTACAACCGCCTGCCCGTCAACACACTCATCCGCTTCCACATCCTCGCCAACCGCCCTGACCTCCAATCGCTGCCGTGGGAGTACCTGCAAGACCCGCAGCAGGGGGCCGGCCCGTGGCCCAACCGCTCCATCGTCCGCGTCATCCCAACCATCGGCTACACGCCGCCCGCCCCGCTCCAGCTCGCGCAGCTTGCCGCCACCGGCACGAAGCTCAGAATCCTTTTCGTCTACGCCGTGCCGCAGGATCAGAATCTGGTCAGTTGGCCGAGCGTGAAGTCGAGCATCGAGAAGGCGTTCTCGCTGCGCATCCCGGCCAGCCACTACGAGCTGAAGGTCATTCAGGGGACGACCGAGGAGCTGTTCGCCGCCTTCCATAACAACAACGACAAGTATGAGATTTTTCAGTTCTCCGGCCACGGCGACGTTGACCCGCAGACGAACGAGGGGCGCATCCTGCTCGTCAACTCGAAGAAGAACGACCAGTCGCTCCCGATGAGCGCCAGCCAGTTGGCCAGCATCCTCCAGAGCCGCGGCGTCCGCCTCGCCGTCCTGAGCGCCTGCCTTACGTCGGCGGGCAACTCGGCCGACCCGTTCAACGTCGTGGCCGAGGCGCTGCTCGCCTCCGGCATCCCCGCCGTCGTCGCCAACCACCTGCCCGTGCCGGACGCGTCGGTGGCGACCTTCGTCGGCGCGCTCTACACGCAACTCCTCAACACGGGCGACATCGACATCGCGGTCAACGAGGGCCGCCTCAAGATGGCCATCGAGCTGGCCGTCCCACAGGACGCGACGCTCGAATGGGGCATCCCCACCCTCTACCGCTACATCAACGGCGCGCAGGTGTTCCAGCCATGAAGCTATCGCCATTCACCCTTGTCTACCAGCCGGCGCGGGAGGCGCGCGTGCTGTCCTCCCGGCGCGCCGCGACCGGGGTGCAGGGCGTGGGCCGTGTGTCCGAACTGGATGCGCGCCCGGAGGCCGTGCGCGAACTCGCCCCCGACCTCGCCGGCGCACTCAACTCCTTCGACCCGAACCTCGCGCGCACGCTCATCGCCAGCACCTACGCGCACGAATCGGCCGCGCCCGACGACCCCGTCGAGGAGAAGCTGTGGCGCGTCGTCACCGACATGCGGCGCGCCGAGAAGGTCGTCACCGTCGCCGTCTGGGATTTGGATGCGAGGGTCGGCGGCCTGGGGCGCCTCGTCAACGCACTCAACGAGGCGCAGCCCGTCTTCACCTTCTTCGACCTCCAGGCGCCGCTCCCGGCCGGACTCGTCATCAGCTCCGAGGGCTTCGCCGAGTGGGCGCGCAAACGTCTGGAGAAGCGCGTCAGCAAGAGTCAGCGAGAGGGCTTCACCGACAACTTCATGTTCGACGACTTCAACAAGTTCGCGCGCGTCGTCCACAAGCAGGTGGGCACAGACTACCTCGTAGGCATCACGCGCCACATGGTGGCGTGGACGCAGGGCGAGAGCGTCTACTGGAACTACTTCACGGCCTCCGACCGGCGCGTCATCCTGACCTCGGCCTACAACCTGCGCGAGTACGCCGCACTCGCCGGCCGCCCCTTCGAGGCCGCGGTCGCCGGGCTGGTGGTGGCCGAGATTCTGGCGGCGCTCAACCGTCGCCTCGGCTACCACGAGGAGAACCGCGGCTGCCTCTTCGACTTCAACCAGGAGCGCGACACCGTCATCGAGTCCATCCGTCAGGCGCGCATCGAGCCACAATGCCTCGATCTCATCGACGAGAAGTATCGCGACGCGGCCGCGGCCCTCACCGACGTGCTGCGGAACTATTCCCCGCCCCAGCCGGACGAGGTCCCGACGGAGAAGTCTGCGAAGAAGAAGGCGGGGCAGGACGACGAGTACTGGCTCGCCCAGCTCACCAAGCTCAGCAAGAAGACGAAGTAAGGAACCAACGGCATGAGGCACAAGGAGCCAACGGCATGACCCACGCGGCAATCATCATCCCCGGCATCATGGGTTCGGTGCTGGAACTCAATGGCGAAGTAATCTGGCCCGGCGCGGCGTGGGAAATCTATCTCCCCTACCGGAAGATGGACAAGTTGCTCGACCCCAACCTCGTCGCCACCGACGTGATCCGCAAGGTCTCCATCTCCACCCAGTATCAAACCCTCATCGACGACCTCGGCAAGTGCGGCTTCCGCGAGAGCGACAACCCCCGGACGCTCTACGTGTGCCCGTATGACTGGCGCAAGGACAACACCGAGGCGGCGGCCAAACTCGCCGCCCTCGCCGACCAGGCGGTGACGCAGGGCGGAGCGACCTCCCTGACCCTCATCGCCCACAGCATGGGTGGGCTGGTGAGCCGCTACTTTCTGGAGTCGGGCCTCTACGCCGGCAAGCCGGGGCTGAAGGCCGTGCGCCGGCTGCTCACGCTCGGCACCCCACACAGGGGCGCGCCGCTGGCGCTGAGCGCGGCGCTAGGCAAGGAAAAGCGTCTGTTCCTCAACGCCGATCAGGTGCTCCAGGTCGCCAGCGACCCGCGCTACCCGGCCCTCTATCAACTGCTGCCCCCGCCCGGCGAGCCGTTTGCCTGGGACGAGGACAAGGCCGCCGAGTACGGCGACGTGGACATATACGACGCGGGCGTCGCCAAAACCCTCAAGCTCGTCGCGAAGAGTCTGAAAGCCGCGAAGGACTTTCACGCCAGCCTCGACATCTCCAAGCGGCCGCAGTTTGACGGGAAGCCGATTCGCTACTTCTTCTTCTCCGGCACGCGGCAGACGACCATCACCTCGGTCAACGTGCTGAAGGTGGACGCCACCCGCTACGAGGTGCGGAAGACCGAGCTGGAGGACGCCGGCGACGGGACGGTGCCGATCTGGAGCGCCGCGATGACGGGCGTCCAGGGGCAGCCCGTCGGGGGCGAGCACGGCACCATCTACCGCAACGACACGCTGCGCCGCACGATGGCCGTCCTGCTCGGGGCGAAGGGCGTGCTGGCCGTCGCGCCCGTGCGCGTCGAGGTCGCGCTGCGCGAGCGCGTCGTGCACGACGGCGACACCGTGCACGCTGCCCTCACCTTCGGCGCGGGCGTCGATAAGCTCGACGGCAAACTCGCCATCCACCTCGTGGAAGTGGACGCCGGCGGCGGGGTGAAGAGCCGGCGTCTGGTCTCGGAGCACGACATCAGCTACAAGGGGCTGAACGCCGAGAAGCTCAACGTCATCTTCAGCGCGCCCGCCTTCCCCGGCATCTATCAAGTCACCTACGTCCCGGCCGGCCACACCGACCCGGCCGGCAGTGACGAACTTATCGTCCAGGAGAGCTAAAAAACACTTCACGCCCGACGACCGTCCCGCCGCGCCTCGACACAAGCCCGGCCCGGCTCCGAAAAGAAAAGATGCGCCGGCCGCTCGCT
>DASVES010000064.1:0-5727 GCA_036380435.1 Pyrinomonadaceae bacterium
CTCTACATCGATGCTCAAGAAAAAAACGTAAATCGTGAATCGTAAATCGTAAATCGATTTCTTCACTTAGACTCGCGATTCACCGCTCAAGCTGAAACACGCTCAACCACGATTCACGATTTACCATTTACGATTCACGAGCCTTTATGCCCATCACCGAAGACGACGTTAAGAAGATCGCCGCGCTCGCGCATCTGGAGATCACGGACGAGGAGCTGCGGCAGCTCGCGCCGCAGATGGCCTCGATTGTCGCTTACGTCGAGCAGTTGAACGAGCTTGACACGAGCGGCGCCGAGCCGGCCGCCGGCGGACTCACGCCCGAGGGCGGGCGCAACGACGCCGCGCGCGACGACGTGGCGACGCCGTCGCTCGGACAGGCCCTCGCGCTCGAACAAGCGCCCGACCCTTCGCACGGTCACTTCCGCGTGCCGAAGGTGATCGCGAGTTCCGAGGAGACGGAAAATTTCTGAGCGCTCGCGCCGTTCGGTGTTTGATTCACATGCCTTCATCAGAAAACACAGTGGAAGTTATTGGGGCGCGCATCGCGGGCGGCGAGGGGGGCGTTGTGCGCGCCGTCGTTGAAGAGGCCGTCGGCAACGCCGAGAGTCTGAACGGCCTGCTTAACGCTTTCCTCCAGATCGACCGCGAGGGCGCGCTCCGGCGGGCCGGTGAGCTTGACGCGTCGAAGCCGTCGGGCGGCGCATCCCCGCTCCACGGCGTGCCCATCGCGATTAAGGACAACATCTGCGTGCGCGGTCTCCGGGCCACCTGCGGCTCGCGCATCCTCGCCGGATACGAGCCGCCTTACGACGCGACCGTGATCGAGCGTCTGAAAGCGGCGGGCGCTGTCGTCGTCGGCAAGACGAACTGCGACGAGTTCGCGATGGGTTCGTCGAACGAGAACTCGGCCTACGGCCCCGTGCGTAACCCGTGGGACACGGAGCGCGTGCCGGGCGGCTCCTCGGGCGGCTCGGCGGCGGCCGTCGCGGCGCGCATCGTCCCCGTCGCACTCGGCTCGGAGACGGGAGGCTCGGTGCGCCAGCCCGCCTCTCTGTGCGGCATCGTCGGCGTCAAGCCCACCTACGGCCGCGTCTCTCGCTACGGCCTCGTCGCCTTCGGCTCGTCGCTCGATCAGGTGAGCGTCTTCGGCGTCACCGTCAAAGACGCCGCACACGTCATCGCGGCCATCGCCGGCCGCGACGCCAGAGATTCGACGACCGCCGACGAGCCGGTGCCCGAATACGCCGCGGAGTTGACGGGCGTTGCCACGGGCGCGCGCATCGGCGTGCCGCGCGCGCTCTTCGGCGAGGGTCTGGATGGGGAGGTGCGCGAGCGCGTCATGGCGGTGGTCGAGGCTTACCGCGAGATGGGGGCGGAGATCGTTGACGTGGAGTTGCCGCACGCGAAGTATTCCATCGCCGTCTACTACATCATCGCCACGGCCGAGGCGTCGTCCAATCTCGCGCGCTACGACGGCGTGCGCTACGGCTTCCGCGCCGAGGAGGCCCCGAGCCTTCAGGCGATGTACCGGCGCACGCGCGAGGAGGGCTTTGGCGCCGAGGTCAAGCGCCGCATCATGCTCGGCACATACGTCCTCTCCTCCGGCTACTACGACGCCTACTACCTCAAGGCCCAGCGCGTGCGCGCGCTCATCGGGCAGGACTTCGCGGGAGCGTTCGCCACCTGCGACGCGGTGCTGACGCCGACCTCGCCGACTCCGGCCTTCCGCCTCGGCGAGAAGACCGACGACCCGCTCGCCATGTATCTGTCGGACATCTACACCTGCACGGCCAACCTCGCCGGCATCCCCGGCATAAACGTCCCCTGCGGCCTCTCCTCTTCGGGGCTGCCCGTCGGCTTCCAACTCCTCGGCCCGCACTGGGGCGAGCCGGCGCTCCTGCGTCTCGCCGACGCCTACGAGCGCGCGCACCCGCTCGCCGCGCGGCCCCGCGTGATCGCCGGCGGGAGACAAGGCGAGGGATGAGGGATGAGGGATGAATTGAAGACTAGTCCTGTCTAATTCATCCCTCATCCCTCATCCTTTCAGTTGGCCGCACACTTCCGCGAAAATATTTTCCCCGCCCCGCGTGGGTTCCGCCTCCCGTCAGGCGTCATACCTTCAAGAGGAGAGACGAAAGGCATGAACCGACGCCCGCCCGCCATGCGCGCGCTCGCGCTCCTGACACTGCTGTTCGCGTGTGTCTCCGCGCGGGGTCAGGAAAAAGACGCGCCGAAGTTCGAGGTCGGCGCGCAATTCTCGTCGCTCTCCGTCACCTTGCCCGAGAACTATGGCGCCACCAACCTGACGGGCTTCGGCGCTCGCTTGAGCTACAACCTCAACGACCACGTCGCGCTCGAAGCCGAGGGCAACTTCTTCGCCAACGAGTTGATGTTCTCGGACATCTCGGCGGGCGGGCGGACGGTGCAGACGCAGTTCGGCGTCAAGGCGGGAAAGCGTTGGGAGCGGTTCGGCGTCTTTGCGAAGGCGCGCCCCGGTTTCGTCAGCTTCGGCGAGACTCTGAAGATCACCCAAGGGGTGGACACGCTCCCCGGCGGGCGGACGATTCCCTCCGCCGTCTTCGGCGTCGAGCGCAAGACCCACCTCACGCTGGACGTGGGCGGCGTGCTGGAGTTCTACCCCTCGCGCCGCGTCCTCGTGCGCTTCGACGCCGGCGACACGTTGATCCGCTACGGCGAGCGCAACGCGCTCGACTACGGCGGCCCCGGCCCCATCGTCCTCATCCCGCGGGAGTGGCGGCCCGTCGGCAAGGCGCCCGCACAGATCAAGCACAACTTCCAGTTTAGCGCCGGCATCGCCTTCCGCTTCATGGAGCCGGAAGGAGACGACGCTTCGACAGCGACGCCTTCATCTTCAAACACAAACAGCGAGGACGCGCCGCGCTTCGAGGTCGGCGCGCAGTTCACTTCGCTCGCGGTCAATCTGCCGGACCCCGTCTTCGGGTTCCTGGTTATCTCGCCGGGTGACCCAGGGACAGACCCGGAGGCGGGGTTCGGCGCCAGATTCACATACAACCTGAACGACCACATCGGCCTGGAGGCCGAGGGCAACTTCTTCCCGCGCCAGCACTATCCGGGGCAGACTTTCGGCGGCTTCCCCGTGCAGGCGCAGTTCGGCGCGAAGGCGGGAAAACGCTGGGAGCGCTTCGGCGTCTTCGCCAAGGGCCGCCCCGGCTTCATCAGCTTCAGCCGCGTCCGGCAGCTCGTCGGCACAGAGCAGATAACGTTCGCCAATCCCGGCGGCGACCCGTTCGTCTTCACCGTCGGCATCTTCGAGGCCAAGCGGAAGACGTATTTCTCGATGGACGTGGGCGGCGTCTTCGAGATGTACCCCTCGCGCCGCCTGATGACGCGCTTCGACTTCGGCGACACCATCATCCGCTACGGCCGCCGCCACGAGCAGACCTTCTTCCTCTCGCAAAACGTCCTCGAAATCGCTCCCGAGACGAAGCACAATTTCCAGTTCAGCGCCGGCATCGGATTTCGTTTTTAATCACGGCCATCAGACACACGGCGCGCAAGCCACAACGAGCCGCGAAGCGGCGGCACATCGGTAACGCGAACCAGATGTGCCGCCGCTTCGCGGCTCCGTTGATTACTTGCTGGATTAACCACGGGCTGACGCCCGTGGCTATTGGCTGCCGCCGCTTCGCGGCTCGTTGTCGCCTCCGGCGACTCGTCGAATTTTAACCAGCCGCCGGCTTCTTGTCGGGGATGAGGTCGCCCGTGAAAATCTCGACGACGGCCTTGGCCGTGCCGACCACGGGCAGGATGTCCAGCCCGACGTGCAATGCGCCGCGCAGCACGCCCTTCTTCCGCATCTCGTGTCCGGCCAGCCCTACAGACACGGCCGTCCCCACGACGGGTATCGGCTTCAGCGCCCGCTTCACCACCGCCCACGCGCCCGCACGCGCCGCCCTGCGCCTGACCGTTCTCTTCGCTCGCGTTTCTTTCATCATTTCAGCCCCATCGCAGTTCAAAGTTCAAAGTTCAAAGTTCAAAGTCAACAGCCGCCGAACGCGCTTTGAACTTTGAACTTTGAACTTTGAACTATTTTTCCAGACGCGCGCGGGCGCTCGCGAGAAAGGCGCGCATCATCTCGCCGAGGCGCGCCTGAAGCTCGGCGCTCAGACGCCCCTCGCCGACGAGTCCGGCGAGCGGGTGCAGCTCGCGCGCATGCTCCCGACGCAGCTCGACGCGCTGCTCAAGACGCACGCGCGTCACCCCGGCCCCCTGCTCCTCGAACGAGGCCCAGTAGCGCAGGAAATTCTTCTTCTCGCCGCGCGCCGGCGACCACTCGATGCAGCCCGGCGCGTCGGCCGAACGCTCCACGGGGAAGGCGTGGCGCACGGGGCCGATTACGGGAATCTCCGCCCGGATCAGCCAGCGCATCACGCCCGCGCCCTCGGTCGTGATGCGCTCCACACCCGGAATCAGCTCCACGAAGTTTTTCAAATCCCCGAAAAACTCGCGCGCCCGCTCCGCGGTCGTCTTCACGTCCAACTGCTCGCTGAAAGCTGCCCTCACTTGGAACACTGGAACCTCCGTGATAAGTGATGAGTGATAAGTGATAAGAAAGAAGAAAGCCGTCTTCCTCTCTTTCTTATCACTTATCACTCATCACTTATCACTCATCACTTATCACCTTAAAAAATTGGCTGAAACAGAAACGAGTTGAAGAACAGACGCGTGGTGCTGCGCCAGATGGCGCGGTAGTTCGGGTCCTCGGCGTAGAGGACGACGTGGCCGCGGCCTGTCGGCTCCTCGATGACGTAGGCCGTCCCGCGCAGGAGTTGCTCGGTCGTCGGCCAGATGAAGCCGGCGACGCGCAAGGGCTGTTTCTCGTCGGCGCTGAAGATGAGCGCGTTGGTGCCCTCTTTCGAGGGGCGGAAGAAGTAGCCGGAATCGACGGGGACGGAGAGCGTCACGTCTTCGTAGCCGTAGGTGAGCGGAGTGGTGCGGTCGAGCGTGGCGCGGAAGATGGCGCCGGGCACGCCCTCGGGCACGCGCCCCGGTCGGGCCGAGGGCGAGGCGATGGGCGGCAGGTCGGGCGGCGCGCCCTCCATCTTCTCGGTCTGCCCGGAGGCGATCTGCTGCTGCTCGGGCGTCTGCGCCGACGCCTGCTGAGCGCGACGACCTTGCTGCTGCGCGCCCTCCGCGGCGGGCGTCGGCGTGGGCGTCGCCTGCGTTGCCGCCCCAGCGTCGGGCTTCGCCGCCGCGGCGTCGTCCTCTTCGCTGCCGACGAGTCGCGATGATGTGAGGTTCACGTCTTTGAGCGCGCCGAAGACGGCCGCGCCCTTGATGAGGATGAGCGTGCCGCCGCGTTCGACCCAGGCGCGCAGGTGATCGGCTCCGGGCTTGCCGAAGCGCGAGAAGTAGCCGCCGGGCGAGCCGTCTGGGAGGATGATGACGTTGAAGTCGTCGAGGCGCGCGGAGCGGATGGCCTGAATCGTCATCGGCGTGAAGTCTACGCCCATGCGGTCGAACGTCCACCACATCGCACCGTAGCTCGTCACGCTGACAGGTTCGTCGGCTGCGACGATGATCTTGGGCCGGCGCAAGCTGACCACCGTCTCAGAGCCGACGGCCACGTCGCCCGTCTCGGTGAAGCCGGTGTTGACGGCCGTGACGTGTGTGCCCGTCTGTTGCGCGAGCTGCGCGATGCGTTCGTGCAAACTCTCCGCGTTGCGCGAGACGCGCGCGACGACG
>DASVES010000065.1:0-3444 GCA_036380435.1 Pyrinomonadaceae bacterium
AGAACCATCACCCACCCCTGAGCGCGCCGCGCCTTGAAGATGAAGCGGCGTCCGCCGGGGCCGAACTCGGCGTTTTTGATTTCGTCGTAAGCGAACGCGCGGCCGTCCAAGACCAGCGCCTCTTTGCCCTCGCCCAGTTTGTTCAGGCGAAAGAACATGCGCTTGCCGTCGGGACTGAATTTGAAGTCGCCGTAGCCGGGGGTGTTGTCGTAGGAGGCGACCTCTTCGCCTTCACGGACGAGAAAGGTCTTGCGGTCGCTGAAGTTGTAGGCGAGATAGAGGAGGCGTCCGTCGGCGTCGAAGGCGATGCCATCAACGTGGTCGTAAGACTTGCCCTCTTTGCCGTCCGCGACGACGAAGTACTCGCGTGAGTCGGGGCTTGTCTCCCGCGCGGCCTTGTAGGCGTAGCGTTTGCCGTCGGGGCTGAAGGACGAAGGATAGCTTACTTCGATGCTGTCATACTTCGCGCCCTCCGCGCCGTCTAAGACGACGAACGACTTTTTGTCGAGCTGCGCCACATACATCACGCGCTGGCCGTCGGGGCTGATGTGAATGCTGCCCACGTCGTCGTAAGGCTTGCCCTCTTTGCCATCCAATACCGCGAACTCCCGGCCGTCGCGCTTTGCGGAGAAGATCACTCGGTCGCCCGCGGCGCTCCGGCCGACATCGCGCACTTCCTCATACGGCCCGCCCTTACCGCCCTCCCACACGACGAAACGCTTGCCGCCCTGCTCGACCTCGCGCGGCGCGCTCCCGCTCGTCGCGCCCTGCAATTGCGTCGGCCCCGCCGGGTCGTCGGCGTCGGACTCGACGCCGTCCGCCACGATGAGCCGCCGCCCCGCGCGCTCGGCGCTGAAGGACGCTCGCGCGCCGTCCTTGCTGAAGATGGGCTGCGAGACGCGGTCGAACGCCTTGCTCTCGACGCCGTCAACCACGGCGTGCCACTTGCCGCCGCGCTCGGCGGTGTAGGCGAAGCGCCGGCCGTCGGCGCTGAAATGCGGCGACCCTGACCAGACGTAGTCGAACGGCGCGCCCTCCTTGCCGTCCACGACGACCAGGCGAGGCCCGCGCGCACCCGTGCCGGCAGGCCCGACGTAGGCGACGTAAGCGACGCGCCGGCCGTCGGGGCTGAAGGTGATGGGGCTGCCCGGCCCGGCCTCGCTCAGCGGGTCGTTCTCCACCGACGGGTAAGTCTTGCCCGCGACCCCGTCCACGAAGACGGCCTCGCCGCCCGCGACCTTCGCCACGAAGGCGATGCGCCGGCGATCCGGCGAGAGCGTGCGCGTCTCCTTCAACTCGCCGGGGTGGATGCGTCCGAGTGAGACCTCGCGCGTCAAGAGGCGCACCTGTGCGCGCCGCTTCGCCGGGGCGGGCGAGGTCGTTTGCGCCGCGCAGAAGAGCAACGCCGACGCGACCGCCACAACGGCCGTCGCGAAAAAAGACTTCTTCAGCATCTCTCGAACCTCCGCCGCCGGCGCACGCCTTTCGCGCCGGCGGCCTAGACTCTACAGCGCCGCGCGCGTTTCTGTGAAGCCCTGGCCCCCGCGGCGCACACGCCATTTCTGACGAACGCGGAAAGTGAAGCTGTGTCATAATCCGGCGCGTCAAATCCGTCAAAGCTCTATCCACCACGACGAAGGCAGGTCTTCGCAAGTCTCAATGAGAACCACACTGACGCGCTCGCTCCTCCTCCTGACGTTTCTACTCTCCGCGATCCAACTCGACGCGCACGCGCAACTAAACCCTTACGCGCCGGACACGGCCGAGCCGGGTTCGGTCGAGGCGATTGCGCGCTTCACGACCGAGCCGCGCTTTCTCAGCCCGTGGGTCGCCTACGTGCCGGAGTCGGCGCGCGTGCCGTCGCCGACGAAGTTCCTCGGACACGTCGTCGGCGCGCCGGGTGAGTTGTCGAACACGTCGAAGGTCTACGGCTACATGCGTGAATTAGACCGCGCCTCGGAGCGCGTGCGCGTCGAGACCATCGGCAAGAGCGAGGAGGGCCGAGACATCCTGCTCGTGGCGATTGCCGACGAGGAGGGCCTGCGCGAACTCGACCGGCTCAAGGCGGCGACGGCCGCGCTCGCCGACCCGCGCAAGACCACCCCCGAACAGGCCGAGCGCATCATCGAGACGGCGCGTCCCATCTACTACTTCAACGCTGGGTTGCATTCGACCGAGACCGGCAGCCCCGAGATGGTCATGGAACTCGCCCACCGTCTCGCCGTCTCCGAGCAGCCGATGATTCAAAACATCCGGCGCAACCTGATCGTCTTAATCAACCCTGTCTCCGAACCCGACGGCCGCGACAAGACCGTCGATTGGTTCTACAGGTATCTGAAGGGCAAGACCGACTTCGAGAACCTGCCGCCAACGTCGCCGCCCTACTGGGGCTTCTACGTCTACCACGACAACAACCGCGACACGCACCAGAAGGCCCTGCAACTAACGCGCGCCGTCCACCGCATGTTCTACGACTATCACCCGACGGTCGTCCACGACCTCCACGAGTCCATCCCGCTCTTGCAGACGTGGAACGGGACGGGGCCGTGGAACACCAACCTCGACTCCATTCTCCTCAGCGAGTTTTTCGAGATGTCCTTCCACGAGGTCGGCGCGCTCACCGGGATGGGAATGCCGGGCGTGTGGACGTGGGGCTTCGGCGAAGGCTGGGGGCATCATTATCTCGACTCGGTCGCCGTCAATCACAACAGCATGGGCCGCGGCTACGAGACCTTCGGCAACACCACGGCCGAGACGGTCGAGCGCGTGCTCCGGCCCAACGAGGAGCGTTACGTTGACCGGCCCGTCACCACCCGCGAGTGGTACAGGCCGTTCCCGCCCGACCGGCGCTTCAAGTGGTCGCTGCGGAACAACACGAACTACATGGAGACCGGCTGCCTCTCCATCCTCGACTACACGGCCAAGCACTCGAAGGAGATGCTTCGGAACTTCTATCGCAAGCACTACAACTCCTGGCAGAAGGGCGTGAAGGGCGACCCCTTCGCCTACGTGATTGCGGCCGAACAGGGCGACCGCCGCCGCGTCGCCGAGATGCTCAACGTGCTCATGGGCCACCGCATCGAGGTGAGCCGCGCGACGGCGCCGTTCAAGGTCGCCGAGGGCGAGTACCCGGCCGGCGCCTATGTCGTGCGTCTCGACCAGCCCTACCGCAACTACGCCGTTGACCTTTTGGAGCCGCAGAAGTTCCCGACCGACACGCCCTTCCAGCCTTACGACGACGTGTCGTGGGCGCTGCCCGCTCACTACGGCGTCGAGGCGAAAAGAATAGCCGACGCGAAGATTAAAGACGTGCCGCTTGAGCCGGTCACCGCGGAGCTTCGGCCCGCGGGCCGGATCGCGGGCGATGGCCCCTTCTTTCTTCTCAAGGACACGGGGCAGGAGTCTCTGCTCGCGGCCCGGCAGCGTCTCGCCGGCTACCGGATA
>DASVES010000066.1:0-4965 GCA_036380435.1 Pyrinomonadaceae bacterium
CGCTCTCGACTCGATGCGCCGCAATTTGTGAAGGATGAAGGATGAAAGCTGAAGGAAGGAAGCGACACCCGGATTCCGCTCATCCTCTTTCGTCACCCAAGCACCGCAGCGAGTTCGACTTCATCGAGCAATTAAGACATCGTGCCTTCCGAAGAAAAGAGAACGGAGTCAACAACTCTCACTCATCACTCATCACTCATCACTCATCACTCCTTCAAGGTATCGGCGACGACGCCGCCGTCCTCCACACCTCCGACGCAAGCTTCGACACCGTCGTCACGGCTGACCTGCTGGTCGAAGACATAGACTTCCGACTCACGACCACGACGCCGCGTCTCCTCGGCCACAAGGCGCTCGCCGTCTCGCTCTCCGACATCGCCGCGATGGGCGCGCGCCCGCGCTGGGCCTTGCTCTCCATCGGCGCGCCCCGGCGTCTGTGGGACGGCCCCTTCCTTGAAGAATTTTACGAAGGCTTCTTCGCACTGGCCGAGGAGCACGGCGTCGCGCTCGTCGGCGGCGACGTTTCGCGCACGGGCGCTGGCGGCCGCTCGTCGTCGCGCGCGGGCCTACTCGTCATCGACTCGATTGTCCTCGGCGAGGCCACGCGCGGGCGCTCCGTCCTGCGCTCGGGCGCGCGGCCGGGCGATAGGATTTACGTGACGGGCGCGCTCGGCGGGGCCGCCGCGGGTCTCCGCCTGCTCGAAGGCGGGGCGCGCGCGCCGCAAGATGCGGAGACGAGACCGAGTAAAACTTTGCCGAAGTCAGACACGCCGGGAGCGCGGCGACGGCGACTCATGCTGCGTCAACTGCGTCCCGAGCCGCGCGTCCTCTGGGGGCGGACGCTCGGCGAGAAAAAACTTGCGTCGGCAATGATCGACTTAAGCGACGGCCTCTCGTCCGACCTCGCGCACCTCTGCCGCGAGAGCGGCGTGGGCGCGCGCATCGACGCCGCGCGCGTCCCCGTTGATCCGTCAGTCGCGCGCGCCTTGAAACTCTCCCCCGACGGCGCGCTCAAGCTTGCCCTCTCCGGCGGCGAAGATTTCGAGCTTCTCTTCACCTCCGGCGCGCGCGACGCCTCCCGGCTGCCAAAGCGCGTCGGCGGGGTCGCGGTCTCACGCATCGGCGTCGTCACGGACGAACCCGGCCGGGTCGTACTCGTGGGTGGGGGACGTGAGCGCGTCCTTGAGGCGGAAGGCTACAGACATTTCTGAACGGCGTCCCACTCAGGGCTGTGTGGAGTCGCGCGAGAGATTCGGGCCGCGTGGGGCGACGGGAAAACTCGGAACTGCCGGGCAATGGTAAAAAAACTGTAAATAATTTGACTCGTCACCCCGGCCTTGCCTAGACTCTCACCAAGACAATTGTTTTAAGCCGCCACAGTGCGGCGCAGTTGAATGTTTCCGCCCCGTCCGGCCGTCGCCGTCTCCCGGCCAGCGGGGCCGTGGCTTTTGAAGGGAGCTGTCATGCAACACTTCGCAGTCCGAATCGCCGTCGCTTTCCTGACCTTCATCATCGGCACCGCCGCCAGCGCGATGTGGGGTCTCTTCAACATGTCGCGGGCCACCGTGACGCAGGGCCAATTCGTCTACGTGGGGACGAAGTCGTGCCCGTCAACGAGGCCGGCCGCCGACATCCCGCCGCCCCCGCCGCCGCCCAGCTTCAACGGGCCGACGATTAACGGCGGCATCCTCAACGGCAAGGCCATCAGCAAGCCCGCGCCCGCGTACCCGGCCATCGCGAAGGCCGCGCGCGCGTCGGGCACGGTGGTCGTGCGTATCATCGTTGACGAGTCGGGCCGGGTGAGCGAGGCCGAAGCCATAAGCGGCCATCCACTGCTGCAACAAGCGGCCGTCGCGGCCGTGCGCCAGTGGCGCTTCTCGCCGACGCTGCTCTCGGGCCAACCCGTCAAGGTTGCGGGGACAGTCTCCGTCAACTTCAACCTGCAATAAATATCGGCGCGGCGCGCTCCTCTATGCTCAGGTTCCACAACACTCTCTCCGGCCGCCTCGAAGAGTTTCGCCCCTTGCGCGACGGCGAGGTGCGAATGTACTTCTGCGGCCCCACCGTGTGGGAGCTGGCGCACATCGGAAACCTGCGCTCGAACGTCTTCGTCGATGTCCTGCGCCGCTATCTGAAGTTCAAGGGCTACCAGCTCACCCACGTCATGAACATCACCGACGTGGACGACCGCATCATCAGTCAGGCGCTCTCGAAGGGCCTCTCCATCGACGACTACACCGCGCCCTTCATCGAAGCCTTCTGGCAGGACTTCGAGGCCGTCGGCTGCGAGCGACCCGAGATCGCGCCGCGCGCCACTCGCCACATCGCCGAGATGGAGGAGATCACCCGCCGTCTCGTCGAGCGCGGCCACGCCTACGCGTCCGACGGCTCGGTCTACTACCGCATCAGCTCCTTCCCCGACTACGGCAAGCTCTCGAAGATCAACTTCGCCGGCAACATCGCCGGGGCGAGCGAGCGCGTGGACACCGACAAGTACGACAAAGAAGACGCGCGCGACTTCGTGTTGTGGAAGGCGCAGAAGACGGCGGACGAGCCGGCGTGGGACACCTCGTTCGGGCGGGGACGGCCCGGTTGGCACGTCGAGTGCTCGGCGATGTCGATGAAGTATCTCGGCGAGACCTTCGACATCCACTGCGGCGGCGTCGATCTCATCTTCCCGCATCACGAGAACGAGATCGCGCAGAGCGAAGGGGCGACGGGCAAGGAGTTCGTGAAATACTGGCTCCACGGCGAGCACCTGAAGATCGACAGCGAGACGATGTCGAAGTCGAAGGGCAACTACTACACGCTGCGCGATCTCTTGAAGATGGGTTTTACGACGGCGGCCGTCCGCTACGCGCTCTTGAGCGTGCCCTACCGCAAGCAGATCAACTTCACCATCGACGGCCTGCGCGGCGCCGAGAAGACCGTCGCCGGCCTGCAAGACTTCCACGCCCGGCTCTCGGAGACGCGCGCCGAACCCGGCGCCAACCCCGAGATGCGCGCCGCGGCCGCCCGCGCGCTCGAAGAGTTCGAGTCGGGCTTAGACGACGACCTCAACACCTCGGTCGCGCTCGCCGCCGTCCACAACCTGACGCGCGAAGTAAACACCGCCCTCGCCTGCGCCGGCTTACGCGCGGACGACAAGCGCGACCTCCTCGCACTCGTCGCGCGCTTCGACTCGGTGCTGGGCGTCTTCGGCCGCCCGGCGCGCGAGATGCTCGACAGCGAAATCCAGTCCCTCATCGACGACCGGCAGGAGGCCCGCCGCCGCCGCGACTTCTCGCGCGCCGACGAAATCCGCGACCAGCTCGCCTCGCGCGGCATCGTCCTCGAAGACACCCGCGACGGCGTGCGCTGGAAGCGCCGCAGCTCGTAGTGTTAAGATTCCACAGTTTCCGGCCGCGCCGCGCCGCAGTTATTGATATGAGCGCCAATCTCTCGTCCACCAACATCCGCCCGTTAGACGCCCGCGCCAACCTCTTTGCGGACTAGCAAGCCGCCGTCCCCCTCGCTCCTGCGTCCTCGATTTATCATTCCCTTCCCGCGTTCTTAGACAAAGGAGAACATTTATGTCAACCATTGCTCCCGCAAAGAGACCCGAGATCAAGACTTCAACTCTGCCCGGCCCGCGCGGTCAGGAGATCGTCGAGGCTGACGCGCAGTTCGTCACGCCTTCCTACCCGCGTCCGTCCTTCAAGCTCGTCGCCGACACGGCCTCCGGCGTCTGGGTCACAGACGTTGACGGCAACGTCTTTCTCGACTGCAATGCCGGCGTCGCCGTCTGCTCCACCGGCCACTGCCACCCCGAGGTCGTCCGCGCCATTCAGGATCAGGCCGCCCAGCTCATCCACATGTGCGGCACCGATTACTACTATCGACACATGCCCGAGCTGGCGAAGAAACTCGACGAGATCGTGCCCGTTCCCTCGCCGACGCGGACACACTTCGCCAACAGCGGCACCGAGGCCGTCGAGACCGCGCTCAAGCTCGCCATGCACGCCACCGGACGCGAGAAGTTCATCGCCTTCTTCAACAGCTTCCACGGCCGCACGCTCGGAAGTCTGTCGCTCACCTCTTCGCGCGTCGCACAGCGTCGCGGCTTTAAGCGGCAGGCGCTCGACGTTGTCCACGTCCCCTACCCGAACATCTTCCGCGACCCCTTTGGCGGCGTGCCCACCGACGCCGAGACCGTCAGCCGGATGTGTCTCGACTGGATCGAGCAACGCCTGTTCAAGACCACGACGCCGCCCGACGAGGTCGCCGGCATCGTCGTCGAAGCCGTGCAGGGCGAGGGCGGTTACGTCCCCGCGCCGAAAGCTTTCTTACACGGCCTGCGCCGCATCTGCGACGAGCACGGCATCATGCTCATCGTGGACGAGGTGCAGTCCGGCTTCGGCCGCACGGGCAAGATGTTTGCGTGCGAGCACTACGACCTCAAGCCCGACATCATCACGCTGGCGAAGGGCATCGCCTCCGGCATCCCGATGGGCGCCTGCGTGGCGCGCGCCGATCTGATGGACTGGAAGCCCGGCGCGCATGCCTCCACCTTCGGCGGCAACCCCGTGGCCATCGCCGCCGCGCTCAAGACCATCGAGATTCTGGAGCGCGAGCTGGTCGCCAACTCCGCCGAGGTCGGCGCTTACATGCAGGACGGCCTCCGACGACTCATGCAGAAGCACGAGTGCATCGGCGACGTGCGCGGTCTGGGCATGATGATCGGCGTCGAGTTCGTCGAGTCGCGCGACAATTTGAAGGCCGCGCCCGAGCTGCGCGACCGCGTCGAGACAGAGTGCTTCAACCGCGGCCTCATCATCCTCGGCGCCGGCTTCAACACCATCCGCTTCTCGCCGCCGCTCATCCTCTCGAAGGAGAACGTTGACGTGGCGCTGGAGATATTCGACGAGGCCATCACCGCCTCCTGCTCCTGACACGCACGACAGTACCGCGAGCGGAAGCCTCGCG
>DASVES010000067.1:0-9561 GCA_036380435.1 Pyrinomonadaceae bacterium
TCGGCCTCGTCTAATTCGGCGTTGAATGTATCGTGACTGTGGGCAGGGACAAGCCCTGCCCCTACAGTTTTGCGACGTACTTTCACTCGTCGCCTTTCGCGGCGCTTGTCTTGTGCTTGCCGAACACTGGCTCGCGCTTCTGCATGAAGGCCGCGACGCCTTCGCGGAAGTCGGCGGAGCGGAAACAGTCGGCCTGGCCGTCGGCTTCGTATTCGAGGGCGGCGGCGAGTTCCTCCTGCTCGGCGCGGCTGAGTGCGCCCTTGATGCGGGCGAGCGAGGGCTGCGGCGCGGCGGCCATCCGCGCGGCCAACTCGCCGACCACCGCCTCCAACTCATTCGCGGCGACGACCCGGTTGACGAGGCCGAGCCGCAACGCTTCCTCCGCTTTGAGGGTCGCGCCGGTCGCCATCAGCTCGAAGGCGCGGGTGCGGCCGACGAGACGCGGCAAAAAGAAAGTGCTGCCGCCGTCGGGCATGAGGCCGACGCGGACGAAGCTCTGGCTGAAGGTGGCCGTCTCCGTGGCCACGCGCACGTCGGAGGCGAGGACATAGCTGAAGCCGATGCCGACGGCCGCTCCGTGGACGGCGGCGATGATGGGCTTGCTCAACGCGCGCATCCTGAGAATGGGCGGGTTGATCAGCTCGCGCACGGTGGCGGCCACGTCGAGACTCGCCGGGTCGCCGGCGGCGATGGTGGAGAGGTCGAGGCCGGCGCAGAAGGAGTCGCCCGCGCCCGCGATGACGACGACGCGGCTCTCGTCGCGCGCCGAGTCGGCTATCGCCTCGGCGAAGGCCGCGAACATTTCGAGATCGACGGCGTTGCGCCGCTCGGGACGGTTGAAGGTGATGCGCTTGACGCCGTTGTCGAGCGTGACAAGTAGCTTTTGATTCATGTTCATCATCTCTAGGGGTAGTAACAACTCACCTGCCCGTGTGCCACCAGGAGGAGTTAACATGGATGGGCAGGATACAAGAAGTGATGAGTGATGAGTGATAAGTGATGAGAAGAAGCCGGATTGTTTTTCTTATCACTTATCACTCATCACTCATCACTTCTTCTCGTCCTGACCATCCTGTCCATCCATGTTAATTCTTTCTGTCTTCTCCGCCCTCGCAGTTAATTCTTTTTTCGCCGCAGCTCCGGCACCATGTAGACGGCGTAGCGAATGGTTGTGCCCCGGCGCAGGCGCGCCCAGACGGCGACGCAGGGGCGTGTGAAGACGGCGGCGTCCTCCTTGCGTGCGAGGCTGCGGACGAGCTGGCTGATGTCGTGTCGAAAGACGCAGACGACGACGCGGCGGCGCGGGTCGGCGGCCTTGATGCGGGCCTTTTCGTAGCGCAGCAGGTCGAGCGCCCAGCGCGGGTGCTGACCTTTGCGCGCGCGCAGAAGTTTTTCAAGGTGCCCGGCGAAGGCCAGCGCGTCGCCGAGGTGCTTCTTCGTCCCGGCGGGCACGTAGGTGTCGGCGAAGACGCGGAAGGCTTCGGAGAAGGGGCCGCCGAGCGCGCGCTTCGAGAGCGGGAGGAGCTTGGCGACCTGTCCGAGCCGCTTGTTATGGAGGGAGCGGGCGAAGGAGTCGATGCGGGCGGGCGACACTGCCGCGAGCCGCCGCGCCTCCTCGTCGCCGAAGCCGAGCTCGCGGGCGACCGTGGCGGGGTCGTTGAAAAAGCGTTCGCGCAAGTCCGCGTTGGTGTAGAGCCGCGCCAGCGCCTTCTGCATCTCGACTAAGCCCATCGGCCGTGACGCCTCCCCATCTCGCGCGCGCGGCCCACCTCCGCCAACAGTTCTTCGATGGGCGGGAGGTTCTCATCACGTTCGAGGATCGCCCCGCGGACGGGCGCGCGCGCCAGAACGCCGTCCATTATATCCCACACCTCCTCGGGCGTGCGCTCCGAGTGGCTGTCGATTAATTCGTCGCCGTGTCGGTGGCCGCCGACGAAGTGGAGCTGCACGACGCGGTCGAGCGGCAGGCGTTCGAGAAAGTCGCGGAAGTCGTAGCCGTGGTTGACGGAGTTGATGTGGAGGTTAGTCACGTCGAGCAGCAAGCCGCAGTTCGTCAGCTCCAACACTTCGTTCAGAAACTCGGCCTCGCCCCACGTCGTCGCGGGCGAGGTGAGCGTGTAGGTGATGTTTTCGAGAATGAGCGGGGCGTCGATGTGCGCGCGCACCTCTTTGACGTTGCGTGCGAAGACGCGTGCGGCCTCGCGCGAGAACTCGGTGGGCGCAAGGTGGCCGATCTCGACGCCGCCCGCGCGCGTGAAGGCGACGTGCTCGCTCCACCACGGCGGGTCGAGGCGGCGAACGAGGCGCGCGAGCTTGCGTAGGTAAACACGGTCAACGCCCTCGGCGCTCCCGAGCGAGAGGTCGAGCGCGTGCGGGACGAGGTGGAAGTGCTCGCGCAGGAGGTCGAGTTCGCGCTGCTTTTCGGGCGCGGCGTCGAGATAGTGGTCGGCGGTGATTTCGAGGAAGTCGATCTCGGCGCGGCGCAGGAACACGTCGCCGCGCAGCGGCTCGCGGAAAGCCAGTCCGACGCCGAGCGCGGGCAGACGCGCCGCGAAAGCGTCCCCCTCACTCACCGCCGCCGCCACAGCCGCCACAGCCACCTCCACAACTACTTCCGCCGCTGTCTCCGCCGCCGCTGTCGCCACCGCTCGAAGAGCTGTCCGACCAACTACTGGCCGACCCGCACGAGGAGGCGGAACCACCGGACGAATCGGCCGTGGCCGTCGAGCGATTGAAGGCGCGTGTGTAGTTGTCATGGTCGGCGCCGGCGAGCGCCGCCACGCCGAACACGCCGAGCGTGAGCAGCGCCGGGTCGAGGCCGCCCGGTGTCGCATACGGGCCGCGCTCGTCGGCCGACTCGCGCGCCATCGTAGCGGTCTCCGTCAGAGTTTGGCCGCCGCCCTTCAGACGGTCGAAGGCCGTTCTTAAACGTTCAAGGTGCGCCCGCCCGCGTCGGCTCAGGCGTGGGGAACGGCACACCTTGAAGAGGACGACGAGCGCGACGGCCCCGAGGAGAATCAGGAAGATGACGTTCGTGCGTCCGCGTGAGAGCGCGATGGCGAGCTTGTAAGCGCCCAGACCAGCGATGACCGCGAGGCCCAGCAGCCGCACGAGCCGCGCGCGGTCGCTGGCCTCGGGCGGCGTCAAAAGCTTTTCGCCCCGAAGCTTCTGCTCATAGTCGGCGCAGTGTCTTCTCAACTTCTCGGCCAGTCCGCCCTGCCTGAACACTGCCGCCGACTCTTGCGGGTGGTCGAACCATCCGTAGGCGCGGCGCTCGAAGTGGCCCAGCGCGGCCGTCGGCGCGGGCGGGCCCGTTCTTTCAATCAGCGACTTCTTACCGCGTTGTATGACGTGCAGGTGGCCGCTTCGCATGAGCGCGAAGACGGCCGTGCGGGCCACTTCGTTTTCGCCGCCGCGCAGGTAGGCGATCTCGTAGGGGTCAGGCGTCGAGGGCAGTGGCGGCGGCTGCATGGAGCCCGTCCAGTCGAGCTGGCGCGAGAGCATCGCGCAGACGGCGATGGTCGCGGCCGAAGCGCACGCGTAGAAGAGAAGGAACGTGGGGCCGCGCATGTCGGCGATTGGGTTGTACCAGAGCCATTCCATAGTGTTCACCTCCCATCAAGAAATTTGACTCTATACGCCTCGTCGTCAGCGCCGGTTCCGCCATTTTATGTGCCGGCACACGTGTTAAGAAAGGCTTGTTTGCGCCCTTCCGTGAAACTAGTGCTCCAATGAGAATATCAGAATTGTGTCGGCTGCGGCTCAGGTTTTCCGTCGCCGGGTATGGGCGCGCGGCCCGGCCCAAACCGCTCGCCGGACAGAACTTGTGCGCTTCGGCGATTTGTGGCAGAGTGTGTTCCCCGGCACGCCTTTCCCGGCGGCCTTTGACCTTACCCCGTGTGAATCTCTAATGAAAGTTGTTTTCCCCTCCCCTCGCACGACCCGACTCGCCCCCGCGCACGCATACGTTACCGTCCCCGCGAGGCGGCTCGCGCTCCTTCTCCTCGCGCTCCTCCTCCTCCCAGCCGCGCCCGCCGCCCTGCGCGCGCAGCAGCAGCAGACGCCCACGACGCCCGAACAGAAACCCGCGCCCGACGCGCCCGCCCCGGCGCCCGTCGGCGAAGTCATCGACGAGGACGACGTGCTGCGAATAGACTCCAACCTCGTTACCATCCCCGCCCTCGTCACGGAGACTACGGGGCGGCCCGTCCCCAATCTCAAAGTCGAAGACTTCGAGCTGCGCGTGGACGGGCAGTTGAAGCAGATCGGCGAGATGAGCCGCGCCGACACTCCGGTCGTCCTGGCCGTCCTTTTCGACAACAGCTCCAGCCTTTCGACGGCCCGCGAGTTTGAGAAGCAGGCCGCCGTCACCTTCTTCCGACGCATCGTCCGCCCCATCGACTCGGCCGCCGTCTACTCCGTCTCGACCGTTCCGGTGCTCGCCCGTCCGCTGACGAACGACGTGAGCGCGCTCGTCCGCACCGTCGAGCAGTTCGCCGAACCGGAGGGCGCCACCGCGCTTTTCGACGCCGTCTCGCAGGCGGCCGACTATCTCCGCACGCGCGATGCGCGCCGCGTCATCGTCGTCGTCTCCGACGGCAACGACACCATCAGCGAGTCGAGTTTCGACCACGCCATCCAGCGCGCGCTCAAGTACGACTGCCAGATTTACATTGTCGGCACCGGCGACATCGAGAATCAGAACTTCACCGACACCATCGCCCGCCGCCGCCTTCAGGTCTTCGCCGCGCAGACGGGCGGCGCGCTCTACGTCCCGCGCACGGTCGAAGACCTCGACCACGCCTTCGAGCAGATTTCCGACGACATCTCGCAGCAGTACGTCCTCAGCTATCATCCTTCGGACGATCCCCCGGACGGACGCTTCCGCCAGATCGAACTGCGCGTGAAGACCCGCCCCACTCTGCGCGTCCGCGCGCGCGAAGGTTACTACGCCGGCGCGGGGCAAGCGCAAATCGCATCGGCCGCTCAGACGCCGTCGCGCGTCCGCCAACGGACGGTGGGCGCTCCGAAGACGGGCGCGGCGCGCGGCGGCGCGAACAAGGCTCAGGGATCGGCGCTCAAAGATCAGCCCGCGCAGGTCGCCAGCCTCGACCCGCTCTACGCGTCGCCGGCCGCCGGCTCGATGCGTGAGTCGGCCGCGGCGGCGCGTGATATCAAGATCAAGACCGCGCCGACCTCTTCAGCGAGGTCGGCGCGCAACGGCCCGCGGGAGAATGCGGACACCTCGGAGCCTGAGCGCCCCGCCCCGTCCGCCTCCACGGCCGAAGCGCAGCCCGTGCAAACCACCTACGAGCCTTCGCCTTCCAGAACGCCCGGCACTTCCCTCTTCGGCTCGTCCGCATCAATCACTCCCTCGGCTCCCCTCTCAACCGCAACGACGGCCGCCGACCCACAGCCGCAGCCGCCGAAGACTCGCAGCACAACACTTGAAGTCGCCCGCGGCGACAGCGTTAACAGCAGTGCCCCTAAGCCGGCGCCTCCGACAAACCCGGAACCTGCCCCGTCGAAGTCCACACCGCCCGCGCCCGTCTCCGGCGGCGTGCTCAACGGCAAGGCGCTCCGCCTGCCGGCGCCCGCCTACCCGTCCGCCGCGAGAAACGTGCGCGCGGGCGGCAAGGTGACGGTCGAGGTGGAGATCGACGAGGAGGGCCGCGTCACGCGCGCGCAGGCCGTCTCGGGCCACAGCATGCTGCAAAGCGCGGCCGTCAACGCCGCGCGGCAGGCGCGCTTCTCGCCCACGCTGCTCTCCGGCGCGCCCGTCAGAATCACCGGCCAGATCGTCTACAACTTCATCCAGCCGTAGGGGAAGGGATGAAGGATGAGGGATGAGGGATGAATAGTTGTTCTCATCTCATCCCTCATCCTTCATCCCTCATCCCTTGCTTGAGCGTCGGAAAGAGTTTAAGCCCACGCCCGCGCGTCGCGGCGAGCATATCGAGGAAGGTCTCGCGGGCCACCTCACGCGCGCCGAGTGCGCGCATGTGCGGCGTCAACTGTTGCACGTCTACCCATTCAAGCCCGCGCCCCCTCAGGTGCTCGACGAGAAAGAGCAGCGCGAGCTTCGACGCATTCGCCCGCCGGTAGAACATGCTCTCGCCCGAGAAGGCGCCGTCGGCGTCCACGCCGTACAACCCGCCCACCAGCTCATCATCCTCCCACGCCTCGACGCTGTGCGCGTGCCCGCGCCGGTGCAGCTCGCAGTAGCCGCGAATCATCGCGCCCGTGATCCACGTCCCCGGCCCTTCAGGTCGCCGGGCGCGCGCGCATGCTTCGATTACGCCGCGAAAGTTTTGGTCGATGGTGAATCGCAGGCGCGTGCTCCGGCGCTCGCGCGCGAGGCGACGCGGGACGTGCAGCTCGTCGAACACAAGCACCGCGCGCTCCTGCGGCGAGAACCACGGCAGCGGCCACCCTTCAATCGGCCACGGGAAGATGCCGCTGCGATAGGCCGCGAGCAGAGTTTCGGGGCGCAGGTCTCCGCCGACGGCCAACAGCCCGTCGTCGCCCGCGTCTCTCGGGTCGGGGAATCGAATCACCATCACGCCGACCAGCTTATGGGCGAGCGCAGTCGCCGGGCAAGCCCTCCCTTGCCCGCCCCGCGTCCCGGCCCTTACACTTAGCGGGATGGCGAACTACGACCCGGAGTTCGATGAGGCCGTCGAGGCCGAGAGCCGCGAGAAGCTGGAGAAGCCTCCGCTCTTCAAGGTGCTGCTGCACAACGACGACTTCACGACGATGGAGTTCGTCGTCCACGTCCTCCAGACCGTCTTCGGCCACGACGAGGCGGCGGCCGTCCGTATCATGCTCAACGTCCACACGCAGCGTGTGGGCGTGGCCGGCGTCTACACCTACGAGGTGGCCGAGACGAAGGCCGACGCGGCGGCCCGCCTCGCGCGCGCCCACGAGTACCCGCTGCTGTGTACGGTGGAAGAGGAGTAGACGCGCCCGATAGGAGGCGGCCGGCTCGGTTTATTCCGCGCGGCCGGCGACGAAAGATGAGAGACGGCTTCTTCAAACACCCGCGGGTCACGCCGTTCGTCGAGTGCCCGAACTGCGCCCGGCTCGTCGAGTTCGGCGCGGAGCACTGCCCCGCCTGCCGCGAGGTGATCGAAAAGGGCTACGCGCTTTTGAGCGTCGGCGTGGTCGCCTTCAACACGCAGGCCGTGAGTCTCGCCAACACCATCAAGACCGGCGACGCCTTCGCCGTCATCATCCTTCTGGCGTCCGCCTACGTCTTCTTCCTCGACGTGTCCGACGCCGAGTTGTCTTTTCAGTCGCTCTGGATGACGACGCTCGCCGCTTCGTTGCTGGCGCTCTCCGCCGTCGCGCTCTGGTTCTTCCGCTACGGCCGCTTCCGCATGGGCGACGCGGACTTCGACCGCTCGAAGCTCGACATGCGCTGGTCGCTCATGCTGTGGCTCGCGCTGCTGTTCGCGCAGGCCGTCGCCTTCGCCACGCTGTATCTGTGAACAAGGAGTGAGCAGTGAGCAGTGAGCAGTAAGCAGTAAGAACGCGCAACTCGTCTTGACTGCTCACTGCTCACTGCTCACTGCTCACTGAAAAGGGATGATGATCACTAAAGAACTCGAAGAGACCCTGAACGCGGCGTTGTCGGAAGCGCTCAAGCGACGCCACGAGTACGTGACGCTCGAACACCTCCTCTACGCGCTCGCGCACGAGCGCACGGCCAGTCAGGTCATCCGCCACTGCGGCGCGAACATCGAGGAAGTGGTCTCCGATCTGGAGACCTTCTTCAAAGACCAGCGCAGCGCCCCGCGCTCCGGGCGTGGCCGCGTCCCCGAGCACACGCTCGCCTTCCAGCGCGTCATCGAGTACGCGCTCTTGCAGGCCGAAGGGTCGGGTCAGAAGGAGGTCAACGGCGGCAACGTCCTCGCCGCGCTCTTTCAGGCCGAGCAGTCGCAGGCCGTCTACTTTCTCAAGAAGCAGGGCGTCACGCGTCTCGACGTTTTGAACTACCTCGCGCACGGCATCTCGAAGCTCGACGCGACGGGCGCGGGCAGCGCCGTCCCCGCCGGCGACGACGAACTCGCCGCGCAGACCGAGTCGGCGCAGGCGCAGAAAGACCCGCTCGACGCCTTCGCCGTCAACCTCATCGAGCGCGCAGCCAGTGGCAAGATCGACCCGCTCATCGGCCGCGCCGCGGAACTCCAACGCACCATTCAGGTGCTCTGCCGCCGGCGCAAAAACAACCCCATCTTCGTCGGCGACCCCGGCGTCGGCAAGACGGCCATCGCCGAGGGCCTCGCGCTCAAGATTCAACAGGGCGACGTGCCCGACGTTATCAAGAGCGCCGAGGTCTACGCCCTCGACATGGGCGCGCTGCTCGCCGGGACGAAGTACCGCGGCGAGTTCGAGCAGCGCCTCAAGGCCGTCATCGTCGCGCTCAAGAAGAAGGAAAACGTCATCCTCTTCATCGACGAGATTCACACCATCGTCGGGGCCGGCGCCGTCTCCGGCGGCTCGATGGACGCCTCGAACATCATCAAGCCGGTGCTGGCCTCCGGCGAGATACGCTGCATCGGCTCGACCACTTATCCCGAGTACAAGGCCGCCTTCGAGCGCGACAAGGCGCTCGCCCGCCGCTTCCAGCGCATCGAGATCGGCGAGCCTTCCGTCGAAGACACTTACGAGATTTTGCAGGGCCTTAAGAGTTACTACGAAGAGCACCATCATGTGCGCTACACCGACGACGCTCTGCGCTCCGCCACCGAGCTGTCAGCCAAACACATCCACGACCGCTTCCTCCCCGACAAGGCCATCGACGTGATCGACGAAGCCGGCGCCGCCGTCAAACTACTCCCGGCCGACGAGCGCCCCGAGACCATCGACGTTAACGAGATCGAGACGGTCGTCGCCCGCATGGCGAAGATTCCGCCGCGCACCGTCGCCGGCTCCGAGCGCGAGCGCCTCTCAAAGCTTGAGCAGGAATTGAAGGCCGTCATCTACGGTCAGGACAATGCCGTCTCTCAGGTCGTCAACGCCATCAAGCTCTCGCGCTCCGGCCTCGGTCATCAGGATCACCCCATCGGCTCCTTCCTCTTCTCGGGGCCGACGGGCGTCGGCAAGACCGAGCTTGCCAAGCAGCTCGCCCACGTCCTCGGCGTCGAGTTCCTACGCTTCGACATGAGCGAGTACATGGAGCCGCACACGGTCTCGCGTCTCATCGGCGCCCCGCCCGGCTACGTCGGCTTCGATCAGGGCGGACTCCTCACCGACGCCGTCAACCGCACGCCCTACGCCGTCCTCGTCCTCGACGAGATCGAGAAGGCGCACCCCAACCTCTTCAACATCCTCTTGCAGGTCATGGATCACGCGACCCTGACCGACAACAACGGCAAGCGCGCTGACTTCCACAACGTCATCCTGATAATGACCACTAACGCCGGCGCCCGCGAGATGAGCGACGCGAAGATCGGCTTCCAGCACGGCGAGGGCGGCGGTGCGGGTCGCGGCAAGGGCCGCGGCGTCATCGAGCGCACCTTCAGCCCCGAGTTCCGCAACCGCCTCGACGCCTGGATC
>DASVES010000068.1:0-2322 GCA_036380435.1 Pyrinomonadaceae bacterium
GGGCTTCAGGCGCACGGCCTGCTGGTAGGCCGCGACGGCCTCCTTGAAGTTGCCGAGACCGCGGTATGAGTCGCCCAGATTCGAGTAGGCTTCCGAATCCTGTGGGGTGAGGCGCGCGAGATTCTTGTAGGCGTCAACCGCCTCCTGAAAGCGCTTCTGCTTGATGTAGTAGTCGCCGAGTTCGGAGTGGGCTTCGGTGAGGTTGGGGTCGAGTGTGACGGCGCGCTTTAACGACTCGACGGCCTGCTCGGGCTGGCCCGCGCTCATGTAGGCGTCGGCGAGGGAGTGATGGACTTCGGCGTCGTCGGCGTCGAAGAGCGCGGCCTGCTGGTAGGCGGCGACGGCCTCGGCGGGGCGGCTCATCTTGGTGTAAGACGAGCCGAGGTAATCCCAGGCGGCGGCGTCCTTCGGGTCGAGCTGCGTCGCCTCCTTGAGAGAGGCGACGGCTTCACTAAAGCGGCCCGTCTCGAAATAGGCGACGCCGAGGCCGTAGTGTGCGTCCTGAAACTTCGGCTTGAGCCGGATCGCCTTTTTGAAGTGCTCGACCGAGTCGGCGTGGCGGCCCTGCTTACTCAGAGCCAGTCCCTGCGCGTTCGCCGCCACGGCCTGTGCGCCGGCCGACGCGGCGCCGCCGCCGGTCTTCCGCTTGGCCGCGGCGCGTCTGGACGGGGCCGTCCCCCCGTGTTTCTTCGAGGGGCGTGGGCGGCCGGCGGGTTCGACGAAGACGCCCGAGGAGCTGGCGATGTCGCTCTGCGCCCGCGACGCCGCGGGGAGGGCCGTGAGCGAGACGAGTGCGGCGGCGGCGGCGAAGACGTGTGCGCGGCGTCGCGTCGAAGTTTTCATCATCGTGGAACTCCCGTGGTGATGCGCCGTTCCGGCGAGGTGGTCGGGGCGTGTTTTGCTGTCCGGTCTGAGGTGAGTTTATACTGACGCCCACGCAATCACCAAAAAACTTTTTCCCGAAGGAGTGACTCGGCACCGCATGGCTGAAGTGAAGCGCGTCGGCGTGCTGACGGGCGGCGGAGATGCGCCGGGCCTCAACCCCGCGATCAAGGGCCTCGTCTACCGCGCCTCTGAGTTCGACATCGAAGTCTCCGGCATCTACGACGGCTGGCGCGGCCTGCTCGACCCCGCTCCCGAGTCGCCCGCGCTCGACCGCGAGCGCGTCCGCCGCTGGGATCGCGACGGCGGCACCAACCTCGGCTCCTCGCGCACCAACCCCTTCAAGTCGCCCACGCCCGAGGGCGAGCGCATCGACCGCTCCGACGAAGTCGCCGCAAACGTCCGCCGCCTTGGCCTCGACGCCGTCGTCGTGATGGGCGGCGAGGACACCCTCGGCGTGGCGGCGCGTCTGTCGGAGAAGGGCGTCTCGGTAGTCGGCGTGCCGAAGACGATTGACAAAGACCTCGCCGGCACCGACTACACGCTCGGCTTCGACACGGCGCTGCGTAATGTCACCGAGGTCATCGAGCGTTCACGCACGCCCGCCGGCTCGCACGGCTGGGTGCAAATCATCGAGGTGATGGGCCGCCACGCCGGACACCTCGCGCTCTGGTCGGGCGTGGCGGGGCAGGCCGATTTGATTCTCATCCCCGAACACCCGTTCCGCTACGAGAAGGTCTTCCGGCACCTGCGCGAGCGCATGGGCGACCCGACCTCGGCGGCGGCCGCGCGCGACCCTGAGCGCCCGCGCTACTCCGTCGTCGTCGTGTCCGAGGGCGCCTACGCCGAGGACGGCGAACTCGTCACCGTGGACGACCGCCACGACGCCTTCGGCCACGCGCGTCTCGGCGGCATCGGCGAAGTGCTCGCCCGCCGCGTCATGGCCGAGACCGACTTCGACGCGCGCGCGGCCGCCCTCGGACACCCGCAACGCGGCGGCCCGCCCTCGGCCATCGACCGCGTCATGGGCATGATGTTCGGCGCGCGCGCGGCCGAGGCCGTCGCCGCCGGCGAGTTCGGCAAGATGGTCTCGGCGCGCGGCATCGCCCCGGCCTGCGAGCTTTCCCTCGTCGAGATCACGACCGTCCTCGGCAAGCTCAACACCGTGGACGTGGAGCGCCACTACGACACGGAGCGTTACCACCTGAAGGGCATCGGGATGTGATTTAGAGGGGGCGCGCGGCGCAGGGCGCGGGCGCTATACGCCCTCCCTCACGGCCGGGCTACGGCCTTCAATGCCACTCGCTTGACCTGCTCTCGCGCAGCGTGTTAGGTTCGCCTCTGTTAGCAATACACCCGAACAATTCGTGAACTCGAACGGCAGGAGACGAGTGTGACCGCGCCCTCCCTCAAGCAGACGCCCCTGAACGCCGCGCACCG
>DASVES010000069.1:0-9668 GCA_036380435.1 Pyrinomonadaceae bacterium
CACGACAGACCGCGCTCGCCGCCGCGACTCAGCCGGGGCCGCGCGTCAACATTAACAAGGCTTCGCGCGCAGAGTTGGAGCGGCTGCCGGGCGTCGGGCCGGCGACGGCCTCGCGTATCGTCGAACACCGCGAACAATACGGCCCTTTCCGCAGGGCCGAGCACCTGTTGCTCGTGCGCGGCTTCAGCGACTCACGCTTCCGCGAGCTGCGCCCCCTGATCGCGGTTGATTAGAGTAGCTTGTGTAATCATTGTGTGTTGACGCGCTGACAGTACCGCAAGCGGCACTGTCAGGTGTGAGCCGCCCTTCGAATCTTGAACGAACTCTCCGAACTGCGCCGCGCCGCGCGCGAAATCTTCGACCACGCGCTAGCCGAGTCGGACGCCGGCCGCGCCGTGCGCCGCGCTGTCCGGCTCGATGGCGCACGTCTGAACATCTTCGACGATGAATTCGACCTCGACCGGCCAGCGCGCGTCTATTCCGTCGCTGCGGGTAAGGCCGCGCGCCCGATGGCCGCCGCGCTCGACGAGGCGCTCGGCGCTCGTCTCATCCGCGGCGTCGTCTCGGCGCCGCTGGCGGGCGCAACTCTTTCGGGCCGCTGGGAGGTCTACGCGGGCGCTCACCCGCTGCCGAACGCGGCGAGCCTCGACGCCGCGCGCGCCGCGTTCAATCTCCTCCGCGAAGCGAACCGCCCCGAAGCGCTTGTCCTTTTCCTCGTCTCCGGCGGCGGCTCGGCGATGATTGAAAGCCCGCGTGCCGCCGACGTGACGCTCGAAGATTTACGCGAGGCCAATCGCGCTCTGGTCGCCTGCGGCGCACCCATCGCCGAAGTCAACGCGGTGCGGCGTGCGCTATCCGCGGTCAAGGGGGGTGGCCTGAGCCTGCGCGCGCCGGCGGCCGCACAGGTGACTTTGATCGTCTCCGACGTGAACGCCGGCTGTGAGTCGGATGTGGCCTCGGGCCCGACGTTCCCTCAGCCCGATGACGCGCGCGCCGCTTCGCACGTCGTCGGTAAGTACGGCCTCGGCTCGCAACTCCCTGCTTCCGTCCTTCGCCTCATCGAACATCCACCGGCAGACCTTGCCGCGCAAGCCGCACCCCGCGCACTGCGCCGGCATCACGTGCTGCTCGACAATGCACGCGCCGTGCAGAGCGCCGTCGAGTCGGCGCGCGCGCGCGGCCTTATGGCCGAGGCGATGCCGGAACTCGTCGAGCAGCACGTGTCGGAAGGGTCGGCCGCACTCGTCGCGCGCCTCTCGGAGCTTCAACGGCGGGCCGGCGGGCGTGTGGTGTGCCTCGTGTCAGGCGGGGAGTTCGCGTGCCCCGTGCGGGGCGACGGCATTGGCGGGCGCAACGCGGAGACGGCGCTCCGCTGCGCGCTCGAATTTGAGAAGATGGCCGGCGGGCCGAGTCACGTCGTCGCGCTGTGCGCCGGCACGGACGGCATTGACGGCAACAGCCCCGCGGCCGGCGCCCTCGCCGACTCGACGACACTCGCCCGCGCCCGCTCACGCGGCCTCGACCCCCACCGCCACCTCGAAGACAGCGACGCCCACACCTTCTTCCACGCCCTCGACGACGCGCTCCTCACCGGCCCCACGGGAACGAACGTCCGCGACCTGCGTATACTGCTCACGGAATAAAGAAGAGGTCAGAGGTCAGTGAAGACGAGCGTGTCTTTCACTGACCTCTAACCTCTGACCTCTGACCTCTAACCCCTTCCAAAGTCGTCTTCGAGGCGGGTGATGTCGTCCTCGCCGAGGTAGTCGCCGCGCTGGATTTCGATGAAGATGAGGGTGTCGGCGCCGGGGTTCTCGATGCGATGCGCGGCGCCCACGGGCACGTCTATGGTCTCGTCCGTGTGGACGGTGATCTCGCGGCCGTCGAGCGTGACGCGGCCCGTGCCGGCGACGACCATCCAGTGTTCGGCGCGGCGGGCGTGGCGCTGATAGCTCAGACGCTTGCCGGGCAGGACTTCAATGCGTTTGACCTTGTAGCCCGCGCCCTCGTCGAGCACGGTGAAGCTGCCCCAGGGGCGGCGGTCGAAGAGCGGCGAGGTGTCTGAAGCATCGCCCTGGTTCATGCGGTTCCCTTCTCGGGTCGTGTCGGAATCGTCGAGAGCATTTGGAATATAGCCGTTCGGTCGCGCCGATTCAAAGCGCGCGCGGCGGCGGCGGCTCACCTGACGAACGTTTCGACGCGCAAGTCTTCGCCGTCCGTGCTGATGGAGACGAGGCCGCGCGCGGCGGTCGTCAACACTTCCGCGCCGTGTGCGTGCCAGCGTTCCACCACGGACTCGTGCGGGTGTCCGTAAGGCGAGTCGCGCGCGACGGAGATGACGGCGAACGTGGGGCGCGTCGCGGCGGCGAACGCCTCGGTCGAAGAGGTGCGAGTAATTTTATAGGAGAAAATTTTGCTCAGTACAGTTGTGTATGTATGACTTACGGGCCGAATTACGTACTGAGCAAAATCGATTTTGCTCAGTACAGGAAGCCCTTCCTGTCGAGTATGAAGTCACAAAGCAACGGGCCGGTAGCCCTGAGAGACTACCGGCCCGCCGTGTTACTTAGCGAGTTCGTTCACTGACCCGAGACGAGGAACACGTCCCACGCCCAGCGACCGAGTTGATGCCCGCGCGCGTCCCTTACCTTCGCCCGGTACTTGAACTGATTGCCGTGCTGGTCTGTCCGCCGCGACTCTTTGTAATCCAAGTCAATGGTTCTCAGTCCGAGGTCAGGCAGAGGATGTAGCTCATTCGCTTCAGAGACGCCATTGTGGTTTGTGTCCTGCCACAGACGCAGGGAGTCGAAGATGGCATCCCTCCGGTTGATGACGCCGTCCGCGTTCCCGCCGCTCTCAGGTTTGTCGAACTCGGCGAGTGCGAGGAAGCCCTGCCGCTCTTGGCCCGCAGGCGGTGTGGGCTGCGGGGCGACGTTGCCAAATAACTCCCGCCCTCCATCAATCGTCCCGTTGCCATCACGGTCGAGCGCGAGCCATGCGTCGTCAGAGTTAGCCGCCGTCCATGAAATCCTCATCGGGTGGCCGCTACTTGAGATGTCGAAGGTGACGCCGCCCGCCGCGTCGGTGAGGTTGAAGCCGTTGCCCGCCACGTCAATGACGATGGGCGAAGGCGGCGTGCCGTAGCAGCCGCACTGCCACTCGTCCCAGTACTGCCAGCCCTCGGCACACATGTACTGCTGCTCCGGGCACGGTGCCGGGGTCTCGCTACAGTAATTATGCGCATAGTTCCAGTGCCAGCCGAACTCGTAACATGACTGGGAAGTTGTCGGGGTTGGGCATCCGAGGCAGGCCTTCTGTTCGCTCACGTTCGAATCGTCGGGAAGGCTGTAGGAGACCGCCCATCCGTTGCTGGGGGCCGCGGTGCAGGTACACTGGCAGGAGCTTTGCCCCTGAATGCCGTTGGTGCAACTCGGGCGCGCCGTGTGGTTCTGGTTCGAGCAGTCTTTGTATTCGAACACGATGTCGCAGCCGGCCCCGCCCGGGCGATTCGTCGCGGAGCAGCTTCTCTTGATGCAGTTAGACGTGGTTTGGGCGAAGGCCCAAGTAAAGAACGTCAGCACGAACAGCATGGGCAGCAGTATTCTTAACTTCATCGGCGTCCTCCTTCTGACAGTCAGAAATCAAGGGGTGGCTCAGGCTCGCTCCTACCTTGAGGGCTGCCTGCTTTGGCGGAGCTGTTTCTGGAGGGCCGCCGCTCCCTTGTCTTTGAGGACGCCGAGCATCCACTGCTTGTAGACCAGTGCTCCCAGCACCGCCTTATCGTTTTCCAGTGCCTTGTCGGCGGGCAACTCGTCACCCGAGAGCTTCCCGACGACGGCTTCAAACTGCGCCGGGGTGTCGTCGTACCCGCTCTCCACCCAGCGTTTGTAGATTTCCGCACCCGCACGCTTGTCGCGGAGCTGCTTGTAGAGTCCGGACGGATCGGAGCCGACGGCGCCCGCCTCCTCCAATTCAGCGAAGGCGAACTCCACTGACACGCTCTCGATACCCCGGCCCTCTTCGAGCGTGTCCTTCGTCAGACGTGGGATAACCTTCTCCTCATCGGGCGCGAAGGCCCGCACCTTTCTGTCGGCCACGATGTCCCTGTGCAGCCTGTAATCGATGAGCTGCTCTATCTGGCAGTTCGTCTTGTCCTCGTAGGTCACTGTCCAGACGAGTCCGAGCGCCGTGATGTTTTTACCGCTGAGATTCTTCGCCCGGACGGACGAGCTGTCGAAGCTGTCCGGCGTCGTCTGGTACGACGCCTCAACGACTTCCAGAACCCTCTGCCCGGACTCCGACAGAAAATCTTTTTTCTGGGCGAGGTGAGTCTTGACCTCTTGCGCGCCCGCCGCGGCGGCTAGGCTCGTCCGCGACTTCTTCGAGAGAGCGAAGGCCAGCGTCAGGCCGAGCGCGGCCAGAAGCAGTAGGAGCATTGGAGATGCTTTTTTCATAGTCTTGTCTCCGTCGAAACGTTAGTGGGGAGTGAAGATTACGGAGTCTGAGGATGACTACGTAAACGGGGGGCATTCGTGATTGTCGGACTGGCAGGCGCTATATATCTCGGATTCCCTCTCAAGTCAACGAATATTGTTAGAAATTAATAACCGCCCCTGCCGCTCACGGTTTCACGAACGTTTCCACCTTGAGGTCTGCGCCGTCCGTGCTGACGGTAATCATGCCGCGCTCGCCGGTGGTGAGGACTTGCGCGCCGTGTGCGTGCCAGCGTTCCACCACGGACTCGTGCGGGTGTCCGTAAGGCGAGTCGCGCGCGACGGAGATGACGGCGAACGTGGGGCGCGTCGCGGCGACGAACGCCTCGGTCGAAGAGGTGCGGCTCCCGTGGTGCGCGACCTTGACGGCGTCCGACCCGAGACCACCGGGCGAGGCGGCGACGAGCGCGGCTTCCGCGCCGGCCTCGATGTCGCCCGTCAGGAGAAATGTTCTCCGGCCCACGCGCACGCGGAGCACGACGGAATCGTTGTTGCCCGACGTTGCCCTGTCGCCCGGCGCAATGACCGGGGGCCATAACACGTCCACTTCGACACTGCCGAAGCGCAACCTGTCGCCGCGCCCGACGACGTAGAGCGGCACACTGGCGCGGCGCAGTGTCTCTGTGAAGCGAGCGAACTCGGAGTCGCCGGCCGGCGTGCGCGCGACGAGCGCGGCCCCGACACGGAAGTTGCGCGCAATGTCGTTGAGACCGTCGATGTGGTCGGCGTCCGCGTGCGTGGACAGCAGGTAATCGACCCGGTCGAGGCCGCGCCACCAGAGATATTCGGAGACGACCGCCTCGCCGACGCCGCGCGTATCCCGCTCGAAGTTCTCGCGGCCTGCCTCGGCGTCGCCCTCGCGTCGCCGGTTGAAGCCGGGTCGCCCACCGCCATCGACGAGCAGCGTCGTCCCGTCCGGCATCGTGAGGAGCGCGGCGTCTCCCTGTCCCACGTCGAGGAAGTCGATTCGCAAACGCCCCTCGGCGCGCCCCGCGCTGAACGGGTGGAAGATGATGACGGCGACGAGTAACGCATAAAGCCATGCCGAGACCTTCAACAATCGCCGGCCCGCAACGGCGGCGGCCGTTTCCGCTTCGACCCGCAACGCGAGTGGCGACCAGTGCGCGAGGGATAAAGCCAGCACGGCGAGCGGCAGGTAATAGAGCGCGTAGACGAACGCAGCCGCGCCCGCGTACTCGGGCAGTCGCACGCTTGCGAGGCCCGCCGCGGCGAAGGGGCCGGCGCTGTCCACCATCAGACGGTTCGCCCATTCGGCCAGCCACACAAGTGGCGCCGCCGCCTTTGCTGACACTTGCGCGACGAGGACGGCGGCGAGCGCGGCGAACGAGAGGACGGCCATCAGCGCGCCGACGAAGACGTTCAGCACGAGCGCGGCCGGCGTGAGCCGGTGGAAGTAGAGTACGAGCGCGGGCAGCATCCCCGTTTGTACGCACGCCGAGACGAGTACGGCGGTGAAGACGTAGCGGAGCGCCGCCTGCACCCTCCACCGTTCGAGGCGGGCCGCGAGCGGCGTCTTGAAGAGCCGGTAGCTGTATGTCGAGCGCCTCATCTCGCGGCGCCAGCGGCGCTCGCTCCAGTAGAGTGCTTCGGCCAGCCGGCGTAGGAGCGCGGGGCACGCGGGCGGGTACGGCGTCGTGCTGCGTGGACGCCACGCGCCCACCTCGTGCAGGCGCGTGAGCGCGGGCCACGCGAGCACGACGATTGAAAGGACGGACAGGAAGGTGAGTTGAAACGAGGGGTCGAAGAGGGCGCGTGGGCGCGCGGCGAGCAGCGCGAGAGCGGCGCCGCCGAGCGCGTTGAGCGTCCCGGCGGGCCGTCCGATGGCGGGCGCGAGCGCCGCGACTGTGAACATCAGCGCCGCGCGCAGCACCGAAGCTTCGGCCCCCACCGCGACCGCATAGGCCCACACGCAGACGGCCGAGGCGGCCCACTGCCACAGCCGCCGCCTCGTCAAACGGCGCGCCAGCCACCACGCCACGCCGCCGACGAAAGTGATGTGTAACCCAGAGATGACGAGAACGTGGAACGTGCCGCCCTCGCGAAACTTTTCGCCGGTCGCGCGCGCGAGGTGTAGACGGTTGCCGAGCACCGACGCCGCGAGCACGCCGGCGGTGTCGGCGGAGAAGTTGTCCGTGAAGCGCGCGAGCAGCCACGCGCGCCGGCGTTCGAGCCAGAGAAGCGGCAGAAAGACCGGCTCGTCGTCGAGCCTTTCGACGACGAGCGGACTCTTGATCGTCCCGCGCGCGTCCGCGTCGCGGCGTTCGAGATACTCTGTGAACGGTGAGACGCCGGGGTTGCGGTAACCTTCGTCGCGATCCAGTCCGACCAACACACGCAGCCGCGCCCCCCGACGTAACTCCAGCGCGTCATACTCCGCCCACACCTTTTCGCTTCGCGCCGGCGCGAAGAGTTCCACCGCGCCCGAGACCTCGCGCTCCTCCCCCTTGAAGCCCCAACGCTCCGCGCGCAGACGCAGCGCCAGCCCGTCCGGCGCGACTTCGGGCGCGCGCTCCAGCACGCCCGTCAACTCCACGGGGTCGCCCCCGCCGATGCGTCCCTCTTCAAGTAACTGCCGCACGCGAGGCACGCGCGGCGTCGCCACGCCCTCGGCCGACGCAAACACCGCCCCGCAAGCCGCGAAGGCCGCGACGACGAGAACGGTCGCATGCCCCGCACGTTCGCGAAGGCAAGCGACGACGGCCAGTGTCGAGAGAATTATTCCGCCGGCGAAGCACGCGGCGAGTGGAGGGGAGATTAAACGCGCGAGAAGAATCCCGGCCGCGAACGACGCGGCGAGCAGCGCCAACGGGTGCAGGTTGAACGACGGTTGGTGAGGAACCAACATGAGTTACGTGTTTAATTCACGAAGATAGCGGAAGCGTGCATTTTTGTTCGTTACTCCGAAGCGCCGATTCGATGATGCGTATTGTGTCCTTCGCCTCTGTGGGCTTAACCTCAAGCTCGGCGCGACCAGCTATCGCATCAACGATGTTCTGATAGTAAGCCTGATAGCAACCCGCATTCGTTTCTACGCGCCCCTCCACGTGTAACCCGCCGATTTGCGTGTTGAGCGTGCCCCACAGTTCCCTCGGCTCTTCGCCCCAGTTAGGCTCTGCCGGCGTGAGTCCCCGCTTCAGCGCCTCTTCCTGCGGATCAATGCCGTATTTGACGAAGGAGCCTTCCGTGCCGTGGAGAATGAAACGCGGACTCCGCTCGCGCACCAGCATCCCCGCTTTCAGTATCACCTTCAACTCGTCGTAATGCAGTGTCAAATCAAAATTATCGACCGCCTTCGCGAAACTCCTCTGGACACTGAGGTCCGCCGTAACCATTCGCGGCAGGCCGAACAGAACCTGCGCCTGATCGATCAGGTGGGAACCGAGATCGTACAGGATACCTGCTCCTTCACCATCCTCTTCCCTCCATGCGTTTGGCCTCGGGTAATTTCTGAAGCGATCATAACGCGACTCGTATTCAACCACGTGGCCCAGGAGATTGCCGCCCAACAGCTTCTTCACTGTCTGGAAATCGCCATCCCACCTCCGATTATGATGGACGCTGAGAAGTCTGTTTTGCCGGCGCGCCAGATCGATCAACTGCTGAGCCTGAGCCGACGAAGTGGTGAAAGGCTTTTCGACCACCACGTGCTTATTGGCCAGCAAAGACTGTCTGGCAAGGTCGAAATGGGAGTTGTTCGGGGTTGCGATGACGACCAGATCGATCTCCTCATCTTGCAGGAGGGCGGCGGCGTCACGCACCACTTCGACCCACGGGTAACGATCACGGGAGGCGTCCCCATGGCGCGCTACAACTTTCTTCAGTCTCAGGCGAGAAACCGATTGAATGATGGGCGCGTGGAACACGCGGGCCGCCATGCCATCACCAATAAGCCCTACACGTATCTCATCTACCATCTGGCCACCGAGACTATGTATAGCTGGACCAAGCCTTAAATTGAGGGCGCCTAGCTCAATCTTCCCATCAAATAAATGATGATGATAACGATAAACATCACGAGTAACGCACACGCCAACACGACGCGCCGGTAGAGGTTGCCGAGCTGCTCCTGACGCGTCACGGCCTGCTGTTGCAACTCCAGTGAGCGTTGCGTCACCTTCCGGTACTCGGCCAGATGCTCACGCTGCACGTCACGTAATTCGATCAGCAATTCCTTTATCTCGCCCGATTCCTGCATGATGACTCCGATGCTGGCTAACGCCCGGCCTCACCCGCCGCGCACACAACCTGATGAGCGGCGAGTCTTGCGGATGAGAGCAACGCTATTCGCGGTCGGGTGCCTGCCGTTGGTAGATGCGGCGTCAGTAGTGATAACGCGCCTGAAGAAAATCAACTCTTCCTTCACTAACCAGATATACGATTCGATGTTCTTGCGTGAGGCGTCGTGACCACGCGCCTGCCAACTGATACTTGAGCGGTTCTGGCTTGCCAAGACCCGTAAACGGATCGCGCATCACGGCCTCGACCAAGTCAAAGGCTCTGAGCGCGACCTTGCGATCCGTCTCCACCCAATAACGTAAATCTTCAATGAACTCGGGGTGGAACGCTGCTACGCGCTCTTTGCTCCTGCGGGGTTGGTCTTTACTCCTTTTCGCCAACACCAAGCTCCTTACGCAAAGATGCGACCGTGGCCTTCGGCTTTGGCCTCTTAGCCTTAGCTCGCTTCAGGGCAGTTAAGAGCCGATCCGCATTCTTCGGAGACCTGAGGAGATGCGCCGTCTCCATCAAGCCCGACAACTCTTCGGCGGAAACTAACGCCACGTCACGGGAGCCGCGGCGGTTGATGATGACGATTTCCTGATTTTTCGCCACCTCATCACAGAGCTTGGCCAAATTCGCCCGCGCGCGCGTATATGTTGTTTGGATAGGCATGCAGATCACCTCTGAAGCTAACGTACAGGAACACTGTACGTATAAAGGCAGATTCGGTCAAGGCGAGGTAGAAAAGGGAAGCACCTAACGCCCGGCATCACCCGCCGCGCATTCAACCCCGACACCACCCAAGTTCTCGATGAGAGCCGCGCTATTCGCGGTCGGGTGCCTGCCGTTGGTAGATGCGGCGTGATTTAAAGGTATTGCAGGTATGATAGCTCTCTTAGTGAACGAATCAATAATTTCTTCGATTAAATATCCATA
>DASVES010000070.1:0-22328 GCA_036380435.1 Pyrinomonadaceae bacterium
GCTGGAGATGCACGTCCGTGCCGCAGACCTCGCTCAACTCAACGTCGAGCATCGCCGAGTTAGGCTCAAGCTCCGGCTCGTCAAGTTCGCGCACTTCGACCGCTGCGTGCGGCGCGGGGATGAGGGCGGCTCGGACTTTGGTCATCGGTGTTCGGCTACGTCGTGTGGGCTACGGTTGGGAAGGGATGAGGGATGAAAGAAGGTAGTAAGCAGTGAGCAGTGAGCAGTAAGCAGTCAATGCCGGTCGAGCGCCTTGACTGCCGAGTGCCCGCTGCCTCCTGCCGACTCGCCTTCATCCCTCATCCTTCATCCTTGCCTCCCTACGCCCTGAGTTGGCGATGTTTCAATTTCCGGCGCGATGGCGGAAGTTAAACTCACGCGGCGGAATTTTCTGAAGGGGCTGGCGGCGCCCGGTCTCGCGGGCGTCTCCGGCACGGCCGGCTACGCGAGCCTTCTGGAGCCGTTCAACTACGAGCTGGCTGAGACCGACATCCCCGTCCCCGGCCTGCCCGAGAGCTTCGACGGTTTCCGCATCGCCCAACTGACGGACGTGCATCACAGCCGGCTTGTCTCCGTCGAGAAGGTGAGATTGCGTTAGTCGCCATTAAGCATTTTATTCCAATCGTATCTGTGGCGACCCAAAAGGTTATCCTGCATCTGCTTCGCGGCCTCCTTGGATGAACAGACGCGTGCGCGATAGTACAAATACCAGCCCTCGCGTAAGTGTTCGTTAATAGTTTTTGACAGATGTGAGCCGTTTCTGGCATAGCAGGCGATTCGTCTATGTTCGTTGCCTGTCTCACCCACATAATGCCATTGAATGAATCCCCCCTTGGGCCTCCAGTCCCGAGTTCATAGCAAGCAGGGCCATCGTAATCAAAGGAATCGTCAAACCACTCTCTAGCAGAGGCAATCAACCCAGGTTCTGTCCATCGTCCCATGATTTACACCTCTCATTTAGCTCTCATGCGCTTACCCCACGCGCCTGATGGCCATGATCGTGAGGTCGTCCGTCCGCGGCGTGTCGCCGCTGAAGGCGAGGAGGTCTTTGAGGCAGTGGGTGACGAGCGAGGCCGGCGTGTGCTCAAGACAATCGCCGACCAGTTTTAGCAGGCGCTCGGCGCCGTACTCGGCGTCGGCCGCGTCGCGCGCCTCGGAGAGTCCGTCCGTGTAGAGCAAAAGCGTGTCGCCGGGCGCCATCGAGACGCGCAGGGAAGTGAACTGCTCGTTGCAGAAGACGCCGATGGGCATCCCCGTCGCCGCGAGCGACGTGACGCGGCCTTCGTGGATGAGAAGCGGCGGCAGGTGGCCGGCGTTGCAGACTTCGACCTCGCCCGCCGTGTCGGCCCGGCCGCAGACGAGTGTGGCGAAGTGTGTGGGCAGCGTGCTCTCGCAGAAGATGCGGCTGGCGCGCTCGACGATTTTGTTGAGCGGGAGGCCGAGCGGGATGAGCGTGCGGAACATCGCGTGGAGCTGCGTCATCAGCATCGAGGCGGCGATGCCCTTGCCGGAAACGTCGCCGAGCATGAAATAGAGCTGGCCGTCGTCGTCGCCGACTAAGTCGATGTAGTCGCCGCTGACGTGCTGGGCCGCCTCGTAGTGGTAGGAGACCTGCCAGCCGTCGGAGGTGAAGTTTTGCGGTGGGAGGAGCGTGGCCTGAATCTGTGCGGCCAGCTCCAGATCGTCTTCGAGCGCGCGCCGCTGCACGGGGCTGAGGCAGCCCAGACAGACGGAGACGAGCGGGTCGGCGATCAGGCGCTCGCGCTCGACGGGGTCGTGGCAGACCTCGCACAGACCGTATGCGCCCCGGCCCATACGCTCCAACGCATCATCTACCTCGCGCAGAAGTCCGGTCAGGTGAAGGGTGTCGTCGGAGGCCGTGATGGCGGTCTCCAGTTTTTGTCGGCGGTCGAACAACTGCTCGCGGAGCACTGTCTCCTGCATGACGGCGGCCATGTTCATAGCTCCTTGCGGTCTGTGGTCAGACGTTGAAAAGTGTCAATCGCGAGGGTCGTTTTCGTCGGCGTAATTATACCACCGGCGCGTCCTAGCCTCAACACATTGTTGCGCGTCTGAAACGAAGCGGGTATCACGATTTTCGATGATTTTCCTATCCCGCGAGGCTGGCCGGGCGCGGCGCGCCTTGCAGGCGGACGGGCGCTTGCGGCGCGCAGCACAGGCGCACGAGTCGGGCGCGATCCTGCTGCATCTCGCGGTCGTCGCTGATCCATGCTCGCACCTCCTCGAAGACGCGCGCCGCGTGTGAGTCCGCCGGCGCGACGACGCGGTAGTGCATCCACTTGCCCTCGCGCCGCGCGGCGACGACGCCGGCCCGACGCAGATAGGCGAGGTGGCGCGAAATCTTCGGCTGGTTCGTCCCCAGCACCTCGACGAAGTAGCAGACGCAGACCTCGTCGGCGCCCATCAGGTTCAGCAGGCGCAGGCGCGTCCGGTCGGCGAGCGCCTTAAAGAGCAGTTCCATCTGTTTGTACTTAGCCGTCATCACAACCCCTCGCAAAAAATTCTCACTACTCAACACCCCCGACTCCATCTTATCTTTGCGCTTTTGCGTGAACCTTTTCTTCGAGACGAGAAATCTCACGCAAAGGCGCGGGAGGCTCAAGGCGGGTCTTGAGCATTATCGCGCCCGACCGTGCGACTCCGCCGCTCAAGCAGAACAGTGTCGCGCCAGACGCCGTCGCGCATCCCGATGCGCTCGCGCGTGCCGACCAAGCGGAAGCCGCAAGCGGTGTGGAGCGCGATGCTCGCCGCGTTCTCCGGGAAGATGCCGGCCTGAAGCGTCCACACCCCCGTCGCCTCCGACGCCCCGACGAGTGCTTCGAGCAGCGCGCGGCCCACGCCCCGACCCCGATGCCCCGCGCCGACGTAGACGCTGACCTCGGCGACGCCGCGGTAGACCGCTCGGCCCGACACGGGGCTGAGCGCTGCCCAGCCGAGAAGAGTGTCGCCCGCGCGGGCAACGAGACGCGCGAAGGCGTGGTGCGCCGCCGTCCAACTCTCCCACGACGGCGCCCCGGTCTCGAAGGTCGCCTCGCCGGTGGCGACGCCTTCGAGATAGATTTCGCGCACCCGGCCCCAGTCGTCCGCGCGCATTTCGTCGATGACAAAATCCATATCGCCGCCGGCAACCATCCGTTAGGACACAGCACGCGCCCCACCCGTCAAAAAAAAATCAACCGTCGTTACAAATACGTCTTGACACATATATCGGATGCATGTAGGATGCGCTTACATTCGCCAAGGCGAATATGATTGTAAAGGAGAAACGAGATGGAAGACAAGACTGCGGAGACGGTGAAGGCGCTCAAGGCGCATCTGGCCCTAAACGTGAAGAGCGTGGAGCGGAGCATCGACTTCTACCGGCGTCTGCTGGGGCTGGAGCCGTCGAAGGTGCGCGCCGGCTACGCGAAGTTCGACGTGCAGAACCCGCTGCTCAACCTGACTTTAAACGAGGTCGCCTTCAAAGAGCGCGGCGCGCTCTCGCACCTCGGCATCCAGGTGGCCTCGACCGACGACGTGCTCGCCACACGCGACCGCTGGGGCCGCGCGGGGTTGCTCACGCGCGACGAGATGCAGACCAACTGCTGCTACGCCTTTCAGGACAAGGCGTGGGTCGCCGACCCGGACGGCAACGAGTGGGAGGTCTTCGTCGTGCTCGAAGACAACCTGCAAGAGTCTCCTGCCTGCTGCGGGACGACGGCCGCGCCCGAGAAAATCAAACTCGGCGAGGTCGAGACGCAGACGGGCGAGTCCGCCACGTGCTCGACGGCGACCGTCGAATCCACGGCCGCCGCTTCTTCGTGCTGCGGCGGGGCCGCGTCGTCCGAACCCGTCGCCATCTCGCGCTGAAAGAGTGTCGATGGGGGCGGATACTAAAGAGACGTTTGACCTCGGGCGCAGGGCCGTGGCCGAGTTTGTGGGCACGGCCCTGCTGCTGTCGGCGGTCGTCGGCTCAGGGATCATGGGCGAGCGCCTGAGCGGCGGAAACACAGGCGTGGCGCTGCTGGCGAACACCTTGGCGACCGGCGCGGCGCTCGTCTGTCTGATCCTTACGTTCGGCCACGTCTCTGGCGCGCACTTTAACCCGGCCGTGACGCTCTCCGACGCGTGGGCCGGCGGCATCGGCTGGCGCGACGTGCCGGCTTACGTCGGGGCGCAGGTGGCGGGCGCGTTCATCGGGGTGGCCGCCGCGCACGCGATGTTCGGCCTGCCCGTCTTCTTCGCCTCGGGCCGGGCGCGCGCGGGCGGGGCGCAGCTCTTCAGCGAGTTCGTCGCGACGTTCGGCCTGCTGGCGGTCATCTGGGGCTGCGTCCGCGCGCGTCGCGCCGCGTCGGCGCCCTTCGCCGTCGGGGCGTACATCATGGCCGGCTACTGGTTCACCGCCTCGACCTCGTTCGCCAACCCGGCCGTGACGCTGGCGCGCTCCGCGAGCGACACGTTCGCCGGAATTCGCCCCATTGACGTGCCCGGCTTCGTCGCCGCGCAACTCGCCGGCGCGGCCGCGGCGACGGCGCTGATGCGCTGGCTCATTCCCTCGCTGCCGGAGGCGGCCGGCGACATTGTCATGCCGCACGCGAAAGACTGAGCGCGCAGTGCGGACGGAGTTTGAGAAGGGAAGGCGATGATGTCGGAGAGAGGTCGCGTTCTGATTCTTTGCACGGGCAACTCGGCGCGCAGTCAGATGGCCGAGGGGCTGTTGCGGCGTGAGGCCGGCGCTCGTTTCGAGGTCTTGAGCGCGGGGACGCGGCCGGCGGGAGTGCGGCCCGAAGCCGTCGAGGCGATGCGCGAGGTGGGCGTGGACATCTCGAGCCACCGCTCGAAGTCCGTGGACGAGTTCGCCGGGCAGGCGTTCGACTACGTCATCACGGTCTGCGACAACGCGCGGGACAATTGCCCGGTTTTCCCCGGCGCGACCGAGCGCATCCACTGGGGCTTCGACGACCCGGCCGCCGTTGAAGGCGACGAGGAGGCGCGTCTCGCCGCCTTCCGCCGCGTCCGCGACGAGATCGCAACGCGCCTGCGCGCGTGGCTGAAAGAAGAAGAGAAATAAATGTGCCCCGGCGATTACGTCGGCACAAAGAAAAGGAAGGCGGCCCGCCTTGACGAAAAGGTGGGCCGCCTTCCTTTTGTTTCTTGTCCGTCAGAGTCGCTTACGGCTGCGGCGTCTGCTCCGTGCGGCGCTGGCGAAACTCTTCGCGGCGTTTGCGGCGCTCCTCGCGGCGCTCCCTCATCTCGCGGCGCTGCTGTTCGAGCCGCGTGCGCTGCTCGGGCGTGAGCACGGAGAGGAACTGCTGCCGGCGTGCCTCGCCGTTCGCGCGCAACTGTTCGTGCAGGGCTTGCGCCCTGGCCTGCTGCTCGGGCGTGAGTGTGTCGCCCTGCCGGCGCAGCCGACGCAACTCGCGCAGCTCGGCGCGCTCGTCCTTGTTGGCCCCCCGCGCGTTCTGCCGGAGGGCGCGGAGCTGTTCCCTCTGCGCGTCCGTCAGGTCGAGCTGGCCCCGCAGGCCGCGCAAGTCCATGCGGTGTCTGCGGGCCATGCGCCCGCGGGCACGGCCGCCGCGCCGGCCCATACGCTCGCCGCGCGGCCCGGCGCCGTCCTGCGTCCAGCCCGGCGGCGCGGGCCTGTCGTCCTGCGCGAATGCGTGGGCGGCCGTGCCCGCGACGAGGCCGGCTGCCAGAACGATGTTGGTAAGAGTGCTTCTCATGGTCATTTAAATTCCCCTCTTTGAATTGATTACCTGCGCGCGGCGCGGCGCTGGGCTTCAGACGTTGCCCTGATACCGGGAGACCCGTCCGCGGCGCTTGTTGTTCTGAACCTTTTAGACGCGCGGCACGTTATTCTGGCCGTGGTATTTTTGAAGGGAGTCGTGGTCGAAGTTCTCGGATGAGCATTTTATCGTGACACTTCGCCCACGTTTTGTGACTACTTGTTGATGGCAAAACGCTACCTGCCGCGTTACAATACGCGCCCGAACATGAAATTCTTACAAGCAATCAACGCGCCCGCCGACCTGCGCCGGCTCCGGCAGGACGACCTGCAAGAGGTCGCCGCCGAAATCCGCAACTACATTCTTGAGACGATGTCGCGTGTGGGCGGCCACACCGGCGCCAGCCTCGGCGCCGTCGAACTCGCCGTCGCGCTCCACTACGCCTTCGACACGCCGCACGACCGACTCGTCTGGGACGTGGGCCATCAGGCTTACGCGCACAAGATTCTCACGGGTCGCCGCGAACAGCTCCACACGATCAAACAGTACGGCGGGCTGTCAGGCTTCCTGCGGCGCGAGGAGTCGGAACACGACACCTTCGGCGCGGGCCACGCCTCGACCTCGCTCTCCGCCGCGCTCGGGATGGCGATTGCGCGCGACCAGAAGGGCGAGGATCATCACGTCGTCGCGCTCATCGGCGACTCAAGTCTGGCGGGCGGAATGGCGATGGAGGCCATCAATCAGGCGGGCCACCTCAAGACGCGTCTGATCGTGCTCTTAAACGACAACGAGATGTCCATCGCCCCGGCCGTCGGGGGGCTGGCCGGCTATCTCAACCGCATCCGCGAGGCGCAGGGGTATCACCGCTTCAAGGACGAGGTGGGCGACCTCCTGCACGACGCGCCGCTCATCGGCGAGCGTCTTTACCAAGCCGCCAAGACCGTCAAGGACGCCATCGCCGCGGCCGTGCTGCCCGGCGCGCTCGTCAACGAACTCGGCTTCAAGTACGTCGGCTACGTGGACGGCCACAACACGCGTGCGCTCGTGCGCGCGCTCGAAGAGGCCAAGCAGATCAAGGACGGCCCCGTCGTCGTCCACGCGCTGACGCAGAAGGGCAAGGGCTTCCCCTCGCGCGAGAAGAACTACTACGCGTGGCACGCCACCGGCCCCTTCGACTTGAAGACCGGCGCGGCCGTCAAATCGTCGAAGCCAGCGCCCCCGTTATACACGGCGGTCTTCGGCGAGTCGCTGTGCGAGGAGATGGCGAGCGACCCGAGCGTCGTCGCGCTGACGGCCGCGATGCCCGACGGCACCGGCATCGACAAGGTGCTGGAGCGATACCCCGAGCGCGCCTTCGACGTTGGCATCGCCGAGCAACACTGCGTCACGTTCGCCGCCGGGCTGTCCTGCGAGGGCCTCAAGCCGGTCTGCGCCATCTACTCGACCTTCCTCCAGCGCGCCTTCGATCAAATAGTCCACGACGTGTGCCTGCAAAACTTGAACGTCAAGTTCTGCATGGATCGCGCCGGCATCGTCGGCGGCGACGGCCCCACACACCACGGCCTGCTCGACATCGCCTACCTGCGCGGCGTGCCGAACATCATCGCGATGGCCCCCAAGGACGAGGCCGAGATGCGCGACATGCTCCACACCATGCTCCAACACACGGGGCCGGCGGCGATGCGCTACCCGCGCGGCAACGGGACGGGCGCCGACATCAAACGCGCGCCGCAAGTGTTGGAGATCGGCAAGGCCGAAATCCTGCGCGACGCGGAAGCCGGCGGCGAGGTCGCCATCGTCGCCTACGGCTCGATGGTTCACCCGGCGCTCGCGGCGGCCGAACAACTGGCGCGTGAAGGCGTCGAGGCCACGGTCGTCAACGCGCGCTTCGTCAAGCCGCTCGACGCCGGATTGCTGCTCGCGCTCGGGCGCACGAAGCGTCTCATCGTGACGGTTGAGGAGGCGTATCTGGCGGGCGGCTTCGGCTCGGCGGTGATGGAGCTACTGGAAGAGAACGGGCTGCTCGACGGCGTGCGGATCGTCCGCATGGGCGTGCCCGACCGCATCATCACGCACGGCGACCCCAAGCTGCTGCTCGCCAAATACGGCCTCGACGCCGACGGCATCTACACGCGCGTGCGCGAGTGCGTCGAAGTGCTGGAGGAGCGCCGCGCCAACCGCCGCCCTTCCGTACACAGCCGGGCTTAGGGCAGCGGACTTCTGTTTCAAAAGAGGGCGCGTCGGCTCACGGGGCCGACGCGCCCTTCGTCTTTCAAGTCAGAGAATTTGGGGCCGCACCGTGCCGCGCCGTGTCACGCGACGACCCTTACGGCCTCTGTTGTCAAAGATTTAATCGAACCGCTGTCACAGTTTTGTCATCGAACTATCGTGGAAAGTACCGAATAGCGGTCTCAAGTTTGCATCAAATAAATTGCCGGTAGAAGTTTGCCAACAAGAACGTCGATGAGAGAACAGGAACAACAATTCGAGCCGGGGCGCGACCCGGAGGCGACCGTCATCCGGCCGCTCTTTGACGAAGACGCCGCCGAGGTGGCGCGCCCCGTCATTCCGCTCGACGACCGTGCGATGAACGAAGGGATGGGCGCCTATGTCGAGACCGGCACGGCCCCGCCCGCCTACACGCGCGCCTGGAAGCGTCGCAACCACCCGACAATCATGCTCGTCCTCGTCGCCCTGTTCGCCGGGGCCGTCGTCGGGGTTACGGGTTTGTACTTCTATCAGCGCAGCCGCACCGCCGACACCGCCGTCAAGACGGCCGCGCCGGAGCAACAACAACAAGCGCCTGCCACTTCCTCAGAAGCGCCGCCCGCAGCGACGACCACTGAGGCCGCGCAGCCTTCCGTAGTTGCCGAATCCCCGGCGGCGGCCGCGGAAGAGGTGGCGGCCGCGCCCGCCGCGTCAGAGCGTGAGAGGGTCAGGGTCAACGACGGGGAGGGCACGGCGCGTGAGACGGAACGTGCGGCCCCCGCGCGCCGGCCTGAAGCTGAAGAAGAAGAAGCGCGCCCGGCGGTCGTCAAGCGTGGCAGGAAGGGCGACGATGATGACGACGAGCGGGCCGACGCGTCGTCGCCGACGCGTCCGCGCGTTTACGACACGCAGGGGCCGGCGCCCGCCGGCTCCGCCGCCGAGCGTCGCGCCGCGCGCGAAGAAGACAGGTTGCGACGAATGCGCCGGGAGAGGCGCCGCGTGCGCGGCGAGGCCTACATGGTCGATAGCATCAGAGGAATTTTTGAAGGCGGTCGGAATTCTCCTCCTCGCTAACATGCACAAGGGGGAGAAAACAGGGAGGGGCGTGATGGCGTAAGCTTTCTCGCTCCTCCCTTTTTCTTTTGCACCGACGCTCCCGCCCTGCGCGCGCGACCGCAGCGGCGCTTATAGCAGTTTGCATTTGCTTGTGAGTCATCCGTGCTCCCCTCGCCAGTCGCACAGATGGACGCAATCCACCAGCACAGGAATATAAACGCGCACGCGCCGAACAGCTTTCGAGAGACGGGCCACATGTCGTATAGTGTCGCCGTCTCGAACTCTTCACGTTTCCTCGGCGCCGTCCCCGTCACCTCGCCCCGGCCCCCGCGCTATTTGAAATAGCCCGGCTCACAAAATCCGCAACGACTAAGGAGCATCCCCGCCATGCCACGAGCCACAACCAGAAAAAGGAACGCGACCGCTTCAAAGACCTCCGACATAGAATCGCTCGACCTGATGCGGACGGGTATGCCCGCACGCGACTCGATTGTCAAAGTGTGGCGGCATTCAAAACCGTCGGGCGCGAAGAAGACGTCGGGGGCGAAGTCGATGAAGGCGGCGGCCTCAGGCGTCGCCGCGTTTCGCATCATCCGCACCAACGAGGTGGACGGCTACGAGAAGGGCGCGACGGCCGAAGGGACTCTGGCGAAGATGTCCGCCGCCACCCCGTCCGCCGCCGCCGCCAACGACAACTTCACCGGCACCCAGCGCCGGGCCGCCAAAATCTCCATCGCCAAGGCGCCGCTCAGGACTTACACAGACCTGAAGAACCTCGTCAGGTATCTGCCCACAGACGAATCCATGATCAAGCGCACCCCGAAGATCGGGAAGACGGCCACCTCGGATCGCGTCGAAGAGGAGATGCGTAATGTGCGGGTCAAGGTCTTCCTCTACGCCGCGAGCCGCGAGAACGACAACGACTATCACCTCATCCTTGGGCGCGACCCTTCGAAGACGCCGGAGTTGTACATCACGATGGAGCTTTCCGGCCTGCCGCCCGCGGACAGCACGGCGTTTGCCAAACTCAAGGCCGCGCGCGACGCCTTCAAGGCACACTTTGCCAGTGACCTGCCCGGCAAGACCTACGATTTCTACGACCCGCCGCGGCCCGTGGAGATCGAAGGGTCGATGTTCTTCGACATCGGCCACGCCACGGGGACGCGACCCGGCCCCAGGAGCTTGAAGAGCCGGATGCCGACCGTCTGGGAAGTGCATCCGATCACGAAGATCGTCTTCAACCCGTAAAGCGCCCCCGCGCGCCGGCTGAAGGAGAGCGAGTGCCGCGACCGAAGGATAAGAAGAAGACTAAGACCGCCGGGCCGCGCGGCGCGCGTGCGCTCCCGCCCATCGACCCGCTCAGGCGGGGTATGCCGGCGCTCGATTCCATCACCGGCGTCAAGGAGGTCGAGCGCGACGGGCACGTCTTCCGCATCATCAAGACCAACGAGACAGACTCCTACGACGAGCCGGCCAGGCCCGTTCGGAAGCGCAGGCCGAAGCGTTGAACGATCAGAACGATCCTTCGCACGCAGTCGCGGAGGAGAAGGCGGGTGGTCGGGGAACACGGATGAAACGGATGAGACGGATGAGCACGGATTCGTGCCGATCCGTTTTCATCCGTCTCATCCGTGTTCCCCGGCCGCGCGGCGACGCCCGACGCACATACCCCCACTTGTGCCCCCGCGCACTCCCTCTTAAGATTCTTCGGACGTGAAGCGCGAGCGCATCGACAAGCTGCTGGTCGAGCGCGGGCTGGCCCCGTCGCGGACGCGCGCACAGGCGCTCGTCATGGCCGGCGCCGTGCTCGTGAACGACCAGCGCGTCGAGAAGCCTTCGGAGACGTTTCTGCCGGACGCCGCCTTGCGCGTGCGCGGCAGCGACGACCCGGCCGCGCGCTACGTCGGCCGCGGCGCACTGAAGCTGGAGAAGGCCCTCGCCGAGTTCGGCGTAAGCGTCGTCGGGATGACCTGTCTCGACGTGGGCGCCTCGACCGGCGGCTTCACCGACTGTCTCTTGCAGCACGGCGCGCGCCGCGTCGTCGCCCTGGACGTGGGGCACAACCAGATCGACTGGCGCCTGCGCTCGGACGCGCGCGTCGAGGTGCGCGAGGGGGTGAACGCGCGCCACCTGCGCCCCGCCGACTTCGATGAAAGATTCGACCTCGTCACGATGGACGTGTCGTTCATCTCGGCGGCGAAGGTGCTGCCGGCGCTGAAAGATTTGCTCGCCGGGGGCGGGCGCGTCGTCGTGCTCATCAAGCCGCAGTTCGAGGTGGGGCGCGGCGAGGTCGGCAAGGGCGGCGTGGTGAGCGACCCCGCAAAGCACGCGCGCGTCGTCGCGGAGGTGAACGCGTCGGCGCGTGAGTTGGGCTTCGAGGTGCGGGGCGTCGTCGAGTCGCCGATCCGCGGCGCAGACGGCAACATCGAGTTTCTGGCGCTCTACGAACGGGCGGAGGTGCGGTGAGGAAACTTTCAGAGGCGCAGGCGCTCGCGCGGCTCCAGCGCGAGAAGGCGGCCTTCCAGAGCCACGTCGTCAAAACTTACGAGCACGCCGCGCGCGACTGCCGGACGTGCCCGACGGCGGGCGTCTGCTGCACCGACGCCCACTTCGTCAACGTCCACGTCACGCGTCTCGAAGCCGTCGCCTTCCGAGAGACGCTCCGGCGCACGCCGCGTCTCGGCGCGGAAGACCGGCGGCGCGTCTACGCGCGGGCGCGCGAAACGGTCGCGCTCTACTCCCTGCGCGCCTCGGGCGACACCTTCGCGCAGACCTTCTCGTGTCCGCTGTTCGAGCCGGGCGTCGGGTGTCTCGTCCACCGCCGCGCCAAGCCCGCCCCGTGCATCCAGCACGCCTGCTACGACCGCTGGGAGGACGTGCCGCCCGTCGAGTCGCAGTGGCGGACGGAGCGCCGCGTCGAGCAGTTGAACGTCGAGACCTATGGCTCCGCGTGGGCGTGGCTCCCTCTGCCCGTCTGGCTCACGCTCGTTGACCCCGAGTCGGACGGGGCCGAACTCGCGCGGCTCACCCGCGAGTGGGGCGCGCGCGGCTCACGCCCCGCACACGGCAACGCCGACGCCCGCGCCTCACAACGCCCGCGCCGCTCGCTCCCCGTCCTCGCCACCCGCAACTGACATCAGAGATGAATGGACAGGATTAACAGGACTGACAGGATGAAGATGATTTGATATCTCAAATCTCAAATCTCAAATCTCAAATCTCAAATCTCAAATCTCAAATCTCAAATCAATCCTTTCTTCGTCCTGTCCGTCCTGCGAATCCTGTCGATCCTGTCTAAAGTTTCGCGAAGCCGTCTGAACGGTCGCGCACATAAGCGTTGACACCCCCGCGCGGGCGCGGCTATCATCCGAGCCGATTTCCCGTGAAAATTCAAACACTGCCGTGGGCACCGAGAGGCTTATGTCTTCGATTCGACGCGTCGGGGTCCTGGTCAAGCCGCACCAGCCGGACGCGCTGAAGACTATCTGCCGGCTGGTCGAGTGGCTGGCGGCGCGCGGCGTGACGGTGATGACGGGGCCGAAGGTCATCCCCGAGGAGATCGAGCGCGAGACGGGGTGCGCCGTCGAGACGCTGGAGCACGAAGAGATGGCGGCGGCGGCCGACCTCGTCGTCGTCCTCGGCGGCGACGGGACGATGATCGCGGCGGCGCGCATGTTGGGGCAGCGCGAGGTGCCGGTGCTCGGCGTCAACCACGGGAGCCTCGGCTACCTGACCGAGTATCGCGTCGAGGAGCTGATCCCGGCGCTCGAATCCATCCTCGAAGGCCGCTACGCCGTCGAGCGGCGGATGATGCTTGAGGCGGAGGTCTTTCGCGGCGAGGAGCGACTGGCCGCGGAGCGCGTGCTGAACGACGTGGTCATCAGCAAGTCGGCGCTGGCGCGCATCATCGAGATCGAGACGCGCATCGGCGGCCACTTCGTCAACCGCTTCCGCGCCGACGGGCTGATCGTCTCCACCCCGACGGGATCGACCGCCTACAATCTCTCGGCCGGCGGGCCGATCATCTACCCGACGATGGGCGCGCTCGTGCTGACGCCCATCTGCCCGCACACGCTCTCGAACCGCCCGCTCGTCGTCTCCGACGACATGGAGATCGAGCTGACGCTCAAGACCGACAAAGAGGAGGTCGCGCTCACGCTCGACGGGCAGATCGGCATCCCGCTCGAATACGAAGACCGCGTCACGGTGCGTAAGAGCCGCACGGCCTTCCACTTGATCCAGGCCGACACGCGTAACTACTTTGAAGTCCTGCGCGGCAAACTGAGATGGGGGAGGTGAACGGAAGTTCAAAGTTCCGAGTTCAAAGTTCAAAGGCCGGACAGCTTTTGACTTTGAACTTTGAACTTTGAACTTTGAACTCTTATGGACGACAAAGACCGCATTAGCGAGGCGGGGCGCAACGCGTATGAGCGCGAGCTGACGACCGACCTCAAGGATCAGACGCCGGATCGGCCGCGGGGGATGGCGCTGCACACGCGCATCCTCATCGGGCTGCTGGTGGGCGTGGTGGCGGGCGTCGTCGCCAACCGGGTGCTCGGGGGCGACCACCCCGGAGTGGCGTGGACGATCCGCAACATCACGGAGCCGGTCGGGGCGCTCTTCCTGCGGCTGCTGCTGATGATCGTCGTCCCGCTCGTCTTCTCGTCGCTCGTCGTCGGCGTGGCCGGCATCGGCGACGTGCGCCGATTGGGCCGGGTGGGTCTCAAGTCGTTCGCCTACACGTTCATCATTTCGGCCATCTCGGTCGTCATCGGGCTGACGCTGGCGAACACCATCCGCCCCGGCGAGCGCATCGACGCGGCGACCTCGCAGGGCTTGCAGGCGCGCTACGGCGAGGACGCCACGAAGCGCGTGGCCGACGCGACGAAGACCGGCACGACCGACTCGGTGCTCATGCAGGTGGTCAAGACCATCGTGCCAACGAACCCCGTTGCGGCCGTGGCCGGCATCAAAGCGGGCGAGGAGCGGCAGACCGACACGCCCGACATGCTCCACCTGATGTTCTTCGCCGTGCTCTTGGGCATCGCCGCGACGATGATCCCGACCGAAGTGTCGGCGCCGCTGCTGCGCGGCCTTCAGGCGGTCTTCGAGATCGCCGCGAAGATCATCGACATCATCATGAAGGTGGCGCCGTTTGCCGTCGCCTGCCTGCTCTTCAATAACACGGCGCGCTTCGGCCTCGACCTCCTTCAGGCGCTCGCGTGGTTCGTCGTCACCGTGCTGTTGGGTCTCGCCATCCACATGTTCGGTGTCTACTCGCTCTCGGTCTACTTCCTCTCGCGCATCAACCCGCTGGAGTTCTTCCGCCGCATCAAGACCGTGATGCTGACGGCCTTCTCCACCTCCTCTTCCAACGCCACGCTGCCGACGGCGCTACGCGTCTCGGAGGAAAACCTCGGCGTGCCGCGCGAGATCAACAGCTTCGTCCTCACCGTGGGCGCCACCGCCAACCAGAACGGCACGGCGCTCTACGAGGGCGTGACGGTGCTCTTTCTGGCGCAGCTCGCCGGCGTAGACCTGACGCTGACGCAGCAGCTCGGCATCGCCTACTTCGCCATCCTCGGCGGCATCGGCACGGCGGGCGTGCCCTCCGGCTCGATCCCGTTCATCATCCTCATGCTCGCCACCTACAACATCCCGACCCCGCTCATCGCCATCATCCTCGGCGTTGACCGGATTCTCGACATGTGCCGCACCACTCTCAACGTCACGGGCGACATCACGGCGGCGACCTACGTCGCCCGAAGCGAGGGCTACGAACTTTTGAAGCCGCACGTGCCGGAGCTTCAGCGGCGCGGCGTCGTTGCGGGCGGCCCGTCGAGCCGCGACGTGCTGGATTGATTTTACAAACCCGCGTAGGCCGCCGACCGGAACAGACAACGGGAGGCGGTGCGCTGTTGGGGGACGTGAGAAATGGCCGAATTGATTCATGAGTGTGAGACGAAAGTGAAAGATGCCGGCGGCGTGACTTACCGCGCAGCCGTCTATGGGAAGGAGCGCGCGGACGGCACGTGGGAGGGGTGGATCGAGTTTCGTCCGCTGGCTGGAGACGCGCTGGTGTTGCGTACCGGGCAGGAGACCTCGCAGCCCAATCGTGACGCGCTCGCCTATTGGGCGTCGGGGCTGGAGCCGATTTACATCGACGGGGCGTTCAGCCGCGCCCGTTGAAGGGCCGTGCGAAGGGAGTCGGGCGATGGACAAGCGCAAGCTCGCGGAGATTGAAGAATACGTGCTCGGCCTGTTCCGCAGCGCGGGGACCGGCCGGCTGCTCGCCCGCGAAATTTTCGACCGCTCGACTGAATACGCCAACGCCGACATCGTCAGGGCGTTCGAGGATTTGGAGAAGAGACAACGCCTCCTCGTCCGCCACACGGAGGAGGGGAACGACTGGGTGCGCCTCACGCCCGAAGGCGCGCGCGTCGCCGGACTCCCCGACACGGGCGACGACGATGCATCCCACCCGTCCGCGCCGCCGCACCCGCCCAGAAGCGTCCCCTGAAAAGAAGGCAAAGGTAAAAAGGCAAAAGGCAAAAGTGAGGAAGCGCGGGCCTCTTCACTTTTGCCCTTTGCCTTTTTACCTTTGCTCTGTAGTCACTCGCCGAGCGCGGCGTACTTGAAGATGCGGAAGCGGTAGCGTTGCTGGGCGCGGATGCCCGCGGCCACGGCGCCGTGCAGGGAGTCGTCCCACTTCGCGTAGCGGTCGATGAAGGCGTCGGCGGCAGCGCGGTCGCCCTCGCGCTGCACTTCGAGCACCTTCCGCAAGAGCTTGCCCACCACGTCGTGATACTTGCCGTAGTCGATGCGGAGCTTCTTCGTCTGAGGGTCGAAACTGAGGAGCCCCTGTTCGAGGAAGAAGTTCCACTGCATGAGCTGCATCGTGTTGTAGGGCTGCTCGCGGCGCGGGCGGTTGTTCTGGAGGACGCGGCTGACGCCGCCGGCGTAGACCGAGCGGAGTTGCGCGTCGGTGTAATAGTTCTGCTTGCGGAGCGCTTCGGCGACGTAGAGCGCGACGAGGTCGGCCTTCATCTCTTCGAGCAGACTCGAAGCGTCCTGCAAAGCCGTGTCGAGGTCGCGGCCCGTTTTGGTCGCGTCCACGCCGAGATAGTGGCCAACTTCGTGCCAGAGCGTGCGGTAGAAGCCGCCCTCGGAGGTGAGGTCGTCCTTGTGCGCGGGGGCGACGGCGGCCTCCCACGCATTGCCTGCGCCCTGGAAGATGTCGGGGTTACGCATGATGTTGGCGCGCAGGAGGATGGTGCGGCCGTAGCGGCGCGCGAGATAGTTCTCGTTGGGGAGGATGGTGGCGGTGTTGCCGCCGCGCGCCTGCCCGAAGTCGGCGATTACGTCGTAGACGCCGACGGGGATGTCCTCGCGCACTTTCTTATGGTGTTCGTAGGGCAGGGAGTCTTCGAGCGCCTGGATGCCGCTCATCGCCTTGCGCAGCGCCTCGGTCTCGGCGCGGCGCGTGGCGAGGAGACTGAAGGCGTAGAAGGTCTTGACGCCGTAGAGCGCGTCGTCGTAGACCTCGTAGGCGCCGATCTGGGCGTTCAGATTTTTGAAGCGGCCCGTGATCCACGAGGCGTCGCCCGACTCGTAGTCGTCCGAGAGCAGATCGCGCGCGCGGTTGCGTAGGTAGCGGGCGAACTCCTCGTCATCCTTCTGGACGGCGTCGGCCGCTTCGTTTAAGAGCGCGTGCGCGCGGACGGTCTGGTCGGCGTAGGCGACCGAGTAGGGGACGGCGTAGAGCATTTTGGGGTCGGGCCGCGCGGACATCTTTTGCAGCTCGGCTTGCAGCCCCGGATGGAGCGTCGAGAGCGCGGGGTGTTGTCGGAGTTCACTGAGGTCGCGGCGCAGGCTCTCGGCGGTGGCGCGGCGGACGACCGTGCGGAGGTCGAGCAGGGCGTCGCGCCGCTCGGGGTGCGCGGCGAGGAAGGCGTCCGTCTCCTCCTTCGTGATGTTCCACGGGTAGACGTTCTGCCCCGGAGGCGTCATCTCGACGGGGAGGAACGGCTCGCGCTTGTTTTCGAGCGTCGTGGCAATCGGCCCCTGATAGAGACGGTAGAGCGTGAGCAGGTTTTGGGCGTCAGGGCCGGTGCGTCGCTGGAGGTCGCGCTCGGCGGAGAGGGCGCGCTCGTGTCGCTGCTCTTCGTAGAGGCTCTGGAAAATCTTCCCGGCTTCGAGCAGTTTGGCGACGGCGCGTCGCTCGCCCTCCGAGAGGTGCGAGAGGTCGGGCGCGAGACGCACCGTCTGCGTCTTCTCCAGAATCTCGCGGCTCCGCGCCTCGGGCCAGTAACCCGCGGCCGGCCCCTCCGTCCCACGGCGCGGCGCGGTCTGCGCGAAGGGTTGCGCCGACACGAGAATGGACGACACGACAGCCAGCAAACTTTTCATGCTCACCTCCCGAACGGGTTAGAAAACTTTTCTAACGTGATACTGCCCGCGGCGCCGGAATGTCAAACACGCGGGCGCGCACGCGCGGCGCGATGCTTGAGAACATCGCGGCTCGCCGGCGGGTGTGAGAGAAATCGTTTCCCGACTTCGCAGCGCGGCCCGGTGGGCGTAAACTGGCCCCGCCGTCCGCAAATTCCGCGACCGCCGCGCGCCAGTGGAGAAGCCGCAGCCGCGCGCGCCGTCCTTTATGGAGAGGTGACAGGAGAGATGATTTTTCCAATTGGCGATGACAACACCGACCGCGCTACGACGCCGCTCGTCAACTACGTCCTCATCGCGATCAACGTCCTGGTCTTCGTCTTCGCGCAGGGCCTCGGGTCGAACGATCAGTTCACATACGCCTGGGCCACCGTGCCGCAGGAGATCGTCACGAACACCGACATCGCGCAAAACGTCCCGCTCGGCGTTGACCCGGCGACCAACCGCCCCGTCTCCATTCCCTTGCAGCCGATCCCGGTCTCCGTCTATTTCACGCTGTTCACGTCGATGTTCATGCACGGCGGCTTCATGCACCTGTTCGGCAACATGCTCTACCTCTGGATTTTCGGCGACAACCTCGAAGACCGTCTGGGCCACGTGCGCTATCTGCTCTTTTATCTCCTGTGCGGCGTCATCGCGTCGCTCTCGCACGTGTTGATGAACACGAACTCTTTCATTCCCTCTTTGGGCGCGTCGGGCGCCATCTCGGGCGTGCTCGGCGGCTACCTGCTTTTGTTCCCGCGCCGGCAGGTGCGCGTTATCATGCTGCGGATGCTGACGACCGTGCCGGCCTACGTCGCCCTCGGCATCTGGATTCTGTTCCAGTTCTTCGAGGGCTACATGAACCGCGGCGCGGCCGGCGGCGGCGTCGCCTACGCGGCCCACATCGGCGGCTTCATCGCCGGCCTCCTGCTCATCAAGATTTTCGCCATCGGGCGCGGCGGCGGCGCGCCGAGTGTCGCACGCACAGTCTGACTCTCGACCAGCGGCGGGTTGTAGCAGCGGACGGATGTGTTAACCCTGCGTCCCCGACGAAAGCTCATTATTGTAGCGATTCGCAATCGCGCGCGGCCACATCGACGACTCGCTGTAGAGGCGGGCAATGAGCGCCGGGCGCATCGGTTGCCGGGGCGCGTGCGGCTCGGTTAAGATGCGCGCGTCTAAGTTTCAAGGAGCAACTGAGAATGTCCGTGACCGACGCGACGCTTCCCCGTGTTAACCAACAGGGTCTCGACATCCGCCCGACGCCGCGCGAAGAGATGAACCTCTACCCGCTCGACACGTTCCCCTACGAATACGCGGGCCGCGAGATTCACATCAAGTTCGACATCCCCGAGTTCACCTGCGTCTGCCCGTTCTCGGACTTCCCCGACTTCGCCACCATCCGCCTCGACTACGTGCCCAATGAACGCTGCGTCGAACTCAAGAGCCTCAAGCTCTACGTCAACTCGTTCCGCGAAGTGAAGGTCTTCCACGAGCACGTCATCAACGTCATCCTCGAAGACTTCGTGCGGGCCTGCGATCCCCTCGCCGTCGAAATCGAGGGCGACTTCAACGTCCGCGGCAACATCAAGACGGTCGTCAGCGCGAGCTACAAGAAGTCAGGAGTCAGAAGTCAGGAGCCAGAATAAAAGCGAGCTTCGCCTTCCTTATTCTGACTCCTGACTTCTGACTCCTGACTCCCTGCTTCCCATGTCTCTCAGTATCATCGCCATCCTCGCCATCGTGCTCGGCGTCGTCGCCGTGGTGGGGTTCTTCGTGCTCAAGCGTGTGCTGCGTTGGGCCGTGCGTCTGTTCCTGCTGGGCGTGGCGGTGGTGCTGCTGCTGGCGGGCGCGGTGATGTGGTGGTGGTACGCGCCGGCCGGCGGCGACGCTCCGGCGCGGCAGAACCGCAATGGCGGCGGCGGCGCGACGACGCGCCCCGCGAACCGGCGTTGACCGGGAGAGTGCGCGCCCCTGAATGAGCAAGAGGGAAGAGGACTTTGCCGACCCGATAGAAGAGGTTGCGCGCGCGGCGCGGGCGCGTGGGGCGGGCGGGATATGGGGACGCTATCGTCGTCTGCCCACGAACGTCTTCGCCATCAGCTCGGTCAGTCTCCTCAACGACGCTTCGAGCGAGATCGTCTATCCCTTCCTCTCCGTTTTCCTGACCACGCTCGGAGCCTCGGCCCTCTCGATGGGACTCATCGAGGGCGCGGCCGAATCGGTCTCCAGCTTCCTCAAACTCTTCGCCGGCTACTTCAGCGACCGCCTCGGCAGACGCAAGGGCCTCGTCGTCTTCGGCTACGCGCTCGCCGGCACGATGCGGACGCTCCTCGGCTTCGCTACCTCCTGGACGCACGTCCTCGCCATCCGCCTCGCCGACCGCGTGGGCAAGGGCATCCGCAGCGCGCCGCGCGACGCGATGATCGCCGACGCCGCCGCGCCCGACGAGCGCGGTCTCGCCTTCGGCCTCCACCGCGCGATGGATCACGCCGGGGCCGTCATCGGCCCACTCTTCGGCTTCGCCATCATCGCCCTCATCGCGCAAGACCGCAGCGCGCCGAGCCTCGGGGAGTTGCGCACGCTCTTTCTGCTCGCGGCCGTGCCGGCGCTGGCGGCCGTGCTCGTCGCCGCCCTTTTCGTCCGCGACGCGCCCCGCGAGGTGAAGACCGACTTGCGCGAGGTGTCGCCGCCGCCGCGTCTCAGCCTGCGCGGATTCGACACGAACTTCAAACGCTTCCTCGTCGTCCTCGCGCTCTTCACACTGGCGAACTCCTCCGACCTCTTCGTGCTCCGGCGCGCGCAGGAGGCGGGCGTCGGAGCCGCGACCATCCCCCTGCTGTGGGCCGCGCTCCACGCCTGCAAGGTGCTGACTTCGCTCGTGGGCGGCGACTTGTCCGACCGCCTCGGGCGCAAGCGGATGATCGTCTCGGGGTGGATTCTCTACGCGTGCGTCTACGCGGGGTTCGCCTTCGTGTCGCGGCCCGGTGAGGCGTGGGCGCTGTTTCTGCTCTACGGCGTCTACGCGGGGCTGACCGAAGGGGCGGAGAAGGCGCTCGTCGCCGACCTCGTGCCGGCCGAGCAGCGCGGCACGGCCTACGGGCTGTATAATCTCGCCTTCAGCATCACGGTTTTACCAGCATCGCTTTTGACGGGCGCGCTGTGGAACTTCTACGGGGCGCGCACGGCCTTCCTCGCGAGCGCGGCCGTCGCCACGTTCGCCGCCGGGCTGCTCCTGCTGGCGGTACGCACGTCCCGCTGGGACGCACGGGCGCCGCAGCTTTGAGTTTTGACAACCGGGCGCGTACATTGTCCCGCGCCCTCTCTTCGCGTCCGTCGCGCCTTTCGCGTGAGGCGTAAACATTCATCCGACAGCAGTTCGCTCTCATGTCTTCAACCGACTACCGCCTCATCACCGATATCACAGAAGTCAGCGCCGCCTGCGAGGAGCTTTCGCGCCACGGGGCCGTGGGCTTCGACTGCGAAACCACCTCGCTCGACCCCTACGGCGGCCGCCTGCGTCTCGTGCAAATTGCCTCGCCCGACGGCGTCTGCGTCTTCGACCTCTTCGCGCTCGCGCCCGACGGCCACGCCGACAAGGTCGAAGCGTTGGAGCCGTTGCGGCGGCTGCTCGCGGCCACGAAGCCGGTCAAGATCGCGCACAACGCGAAGTTCGACGCCAAGTGGGTGCGTCACGCGCTCGGCGTCGAGTTGCACGGCGACTTCGACTCGCGCGCCGGCGGGAACGGCGCGAACGGCGAGGGCGGAACGGTCGAGCGCGCCGGGCTGTTCGACACGCTGCTGGCGAGCCAGATCATCTCGGCCGGCGAGACCGAAGACCGGCACGGGCTGGCGGCGGTCGTCGAGCGTTATCTCGGCGAGACTGTGGACAAGTCGCAGCAGGTGAGCAACTGGGGCGGGGAACTCTCCGAGGCGCAACTCCGCTACGCCGCGCGCGACGCCGCCGTGATGCTCCCCCTGCGCGACAAGCTCATCACGCAACTGCGCGCCAACAACCTCGGCCGCTGCGCCCAACTGGAGTTCGAGTGCGTCGTGCCCGTGGCGTCGATGGAGCTGGCCGGCGTCTACCTCGACGCCGCGTGCTGGCGCGAGCAGTTGGCCGTCGTCGAGAAGATGCGTAAGACGCTCGCGGAAGAGTTACAGGACATGCTCGCCGAGGAGTCGCCGCAGCAATCCTTCTTCGGCCCCACGCGTGTCGAACTCAACCTCGACTCGCACGTCCAGCTCACCAAGGCCCTGACCCGACTCGGCGTGCCCGTCCCCGACTCGACGCGCAACTGGAAATTGCAGCCGCTCGCCAACCAGTATCCGTCCGTCGCCAAGCTGCTCGAATACCGCACCGTGCAGAAGGCGCTCACCAGCTACGGCGAAAACATCCTCAAAGAGATCAACCCCACGACGGGCCGCATCCACGCCAACTTCCACCAGATCGGCGCGCCCACCGGCCGTTTCGCGTGCACCAATCCCAACATCCAGCAGGTTCCGCACTCCATCGAGTACCGCCGCTGCTTCCGCGCGCCCGAAGGCAAGAAGCTAATCATCAGCGACTATTGCGTGGCCGCGGGCACGCGCGTCGCTACACGACGCGGGCTGGTCAAAGTCGAGAGCGTGCGGGTAGGCAACGAGGTCCTCGTTGAGGATGGAAGTGCTCAACGCGTCTCCGCCACTGTGAGCCGCGGGAGACTGCCGGTCGTCACCGTCACGCTGAAGAACGGCTACGCCTTGACGGCGACTGACTTGCACCGCATCCGTGTGATTGACGAGGAGGGGCGGTATGTCTGGCGGCGCATTGGGGAGTTGCGACGAACCGACTGCGTGGCCGTCCAGCCGGGGCGCGGCCTCCACGACGAGCTGTCTTACGTGGAGTTGCCCGAGGCAGTCAGCGAG
>DASVES010000071.1:0-2638 GCA_036380435.1 Pyrinomonadaceae bacterium
CACCATGCGCTTCGCGGCGAAGGTGCCGGGTCAGGCCACGCGCGTGCGCGACGTGAACATGGACTTCCGCTACGGCGCGTCCTTCGGCGTGCCGCTCGCCGAAGCCTACGAACGTCTCATCCTCGACTGCATCCTCGGCGATTCCACGCTCTACGCGCGCGGCGACATGGCCGAGCGCGGCTGGGAGCTTGTCACGCCGATTCTTGAAGAGTGGGAGGTCGGCAAAGAAGACACCACGTTTCCCAACTACGAGGCCGGCACGTGGGGGCCGCAGAAATCTTTCGCCATCATCGAGCGCGCCGGGCGCCGCTGGCGCCGACCGTGACAAGTGGTTGTGAACAGTACCGCGAGCGGTAGCGAGCGGGTGCGGCCAACATGAGAGGCCCGCCCCGCGCATCCACACCCGCTCGCTACCGCTCGCGGTACTGTTGGAGCCGATGTGCTCACGCAATGGCGCAAAGAAAGTTTTAAGCGGAGTATAGTTTTTAGAACTGTGATGGAAACGCAGAGGCACGAGAGCGCAGTCGCATTACCCACGGCGAAGGGCATCGACGTTGTCAGGCTCGAAAGAGAGCTGACGGCGATGTGGTCGAAGGCGACCGCGGGCGAGGAAGGCAAAGAAGGGCCGGGGGTGATGCGCGCGTGCGTGCTCAATTTGATTGTCTACGAACCCTTGCATCAGGAACGTGAGGCGATTGATGCTCTATTGGATGAGGTCTTCGAGAGCAACCCGTGCCGCGCGCTGATCATCTTCGCAGACGCTAATTCAACGGAAGAGAGGCTCGACGCGCGCGTCTCCACGCGTTGCAGCCAATCGAGCAAGGGGGCGAGACAGATTTGCGGTGAGCAAGTGACCATCGAGGCGAGCGGCGCAGCAGTCGCGCGCGCGGGAAGCGCCGTCGCCGCGCTCCTCGTCCCCGACGTGCCCGTCTTCCTGTGGTGGAAGGACATTCCGCATTACGAGGACAAATTGTTCGAGCGCCTTGTCGGCGTCGCCGACCGCGTCGTCATCGACTCCGCCGCCTTCGACCACCCGCGCGAAGACCTCCTGCGGCTGGCGGAAGTCGTCCGCGCCAACCCCGAGTACATGGCCGCGAGCGATCTCTGCTGGGGACGCCTGACGCCGTGGCGCTCGATGCTCGCGAGCTTCTGGGACGTGAAGGACTACGCGCCGCACCTGCGCGCGCTTGACCGCATCGAGATCACATTCGACTCCGCCGCCGCCGCCGCCGGGCCGAAAATCTCGGCCCCGGCACTTCTATGCGCCGGTTGGCTGTGCTCGCGTCTGGGATGGAAAGTCGTGCGCTGTGTCGCTTCCGGCGAAGACGCGCCGGCGGAAGTAGAGTTGTCGGCGGCAGACGGCCGCGGCATGCGGCTGGTTTTCAAACACGCGGGTCGGGGGACTGTCGAAACATCCGGTCTTCGTTCACTCGCGCTCAAGTCCGAGGAGACGGGCGCTGAGTTTTGGGTCGAGCTGAAAATGGGGGAGGCGAAACTCGAAACCGCCACGAGGCTCGGTGCGTCGGGGCGTGTCGTCGGCCGGCTCACGGATTTCCCAGTGCGAAGCGAGGGCGAGTGGCTGAGCGGAGAGCTTGCCCTGCTCACTCGTGATAAAGTGTATGAGCAAGCCGTCGCCGCGTGCGCCGAAGTTTTGAAGAGTCTGAATCGATAGCCGGACGGACGCGTCCCGGCCGCACAACCCGAAACAATGATTATCGCTGGAGACATCGGAGGGACGAAGACGAACGTCGCCCTCTTCGAGCCGCGCGAGGGCGGCCTCGTCGAGCCGGTCGTGTTCGACAGCTACCCGAGTGGCGGCTACGACTCCCTCGAATCCATCCTCGGACACTTCATCTCCAAACATCAGCCGCGCCTGACGCACGCCTGCTTCGGCGTCGCCGGCCCCGTTCAGGATGGCTTCGTCGCCACCTCCAACCTCGCCTGGGACGTAAGGGCGCAGTCGTTGCAAGACGTGCTCGGCCTCCCGCACGTCAAGTTGATTAACGACCTCGAAGCCGCCGCCTACGGAGTCGGTTGTCTCGGGCCGTCGCAGCTTTTTACTCTGCACGAGGGCCGGGACGGAGTTGAAGGACACCGGGCGCTCATCGCGGCCGGGACGGGCCTCGGCATGGCCGGTCTCTTCTGGGACGGACGCCGCCACCGCCCCATCCCCTCCGAAGGCGGACACATCGACTTCGCTCCCCGCAACGAGCGCGAGATCGAACTCCTCCGTTACATGAAGACGAAAATCGGCGGTCGCGTCAGCTACGAGCGCGTGCTCTCGGGGCCGGGGTTGTTTGAAATCTACGAGTTCCTACGGGAACAAAGATTCGCGGAGGAGGAGGCGTGGCTCGCCGAAGAGATACGCGGCGGCGACCCCTCGGCCGCGGTCTCGAATGCCGCGCTCGGCGGCAAGTCGGGGCTGGCCGCCGAGGCTTTAGACATCTTCGTCTCGATCTACGGCGGGATGGCGGGCGACCTCGTCATGCTTCTCAAGCCGGCCGGGGGTCTCTACGTCGGGGGCGGCATCGCGCCGAAGATTTTGGAGAAGCTAAAGGACGGGACGTTTCTTCGCTCTTACCTCGACAAGGGGCGCATGTCCTTCATCGTCGAATCTACGCCCGTCCGCGTGATCCTC
>DASVES010000072.1:0-3173 GCA_036380435.1 Pyrinomonadaceae bacterium
AGAAAATCGACGTTGATTATCCTCAACGTCGATTTTCTTTCGCCCCTCCGGGGCTTCGTTCATCTCTAACCGGCGCGTGTCCCACGGCTTGCGCCGTGGGCTACAATCTGCCGCCGCTCCGCGGCTCGCCGTCCGGGCTGCGGTCAGGTTGTTGCAGCTCAGGGCTTGGGCTTCGCGGGGCTCGGCGTGGGCGTGGGTGTCGGGTTCGAGGGCTCATCCGGCACGGGCGTGCCCTTCGGCTCATCGACGCCCGGCTCGCCCTCCTCGATGATGCGTACCTTGCCGCGCAGCTTCTCGAAGTCGGAGTATCTGACGCGGAGGCGGAGGCGGACGACCTGTCCGCTGTCGAAGACTAGCTCGTCGTCGGCGTAGGAGTAGGTCGGGAACCAGTAGCGGCCGTCGATGTTCTCGCGATAGGTCTCGAAGGTGGGGTATCTGGACTCCTTCGTCTCGGGCACGCCCTTGCCGCGCGCCTTAACGATCTGGAGGTCCTGATCGTCAACCCAGATGCGCCCCTGAAACAGACGCTCCTTCGTCTTCTTCGGGTTGGGCATCACCTTCGGCGCCACGTCGAAGATGTAGAGGTCGAGTTCGTCAACGCGCTCCTTGCCGACGTAGCTGATGTTGTACTTCCCGATCTGCGAGGCTTCGAGGGCGAAGGCTTGGACGCCGCCGAGGTCTTCGAGGTCTTCGGGCGTGATGCTGACATCTTTGACGGTGGACATCGGGAAATGAAGAATCTTCTCGAAGCGGTTGCCGGCGTCGTCGAAGACGAAGCGAGAGACGCGCTTGTACTCGCCCGTGATTTGCCCGCCCATGCCGATAGTCTGGATGACGGCGTCGCGCTTGAATTGGTACTCGTTGAGCGCGCGGCGGAATTCCGACTCCTTCGCGGAGAAGGCGCTGATGATCTGCTCGGGGCTGGGCGTGCCCGCGCCGGGACGCGACGCGACGCTGGCCGTCGAGTTCGAGGTCTGCGTCTGCGCGCGGGGGGCGTCCGCGGAGAGCACGGCCGCGAGCGAGGCGGCGGCGAGGAGGGAAAGAGTAAGACGTTTCATGTTTCTTGCCGGTGTCCTTAAAGATTTAAAAGTTTGCGCCGCGACCGGGGGCGGAGAAGCCCTTCGGCGAGCGCCTTGTTCAGATGCCTGCGGGCGGCGGCCTGTTGCCAGAGAAGGCAAGGATGAAGGATGAAGGCGGAAGGATGAAGTGAAGGCCAGATGTCTTCTTTCATCCTTCATCCTTGCCTTAGCCGACGAACTCGACACGGACGCGCCGGGGGATGACGCCGCGCTCGGCTCCCTCGTCGAGCAGTCGCTGGACGGCGGCGCGGCCACGGTCTGTGTAGTCGAGCGTCAACTGGTTGACCCACATCCCGACGAAGCGGTCGGCCAGCTCCGGGTCCATGTCGCGGGCGAACTGCATGGCGTAGGCGAGAGCGTCCTCGCGGTGTTCGAGCGAGTAGCGGATCGACTCGCGGAGGAGGCCGGAGACTCGGCCGACCAGCTCCGGGCCGAGGTCGCGCCGGATGACGTTGCCGCCCATCGGCAGCGGCAGGCCCGTCCACTCCTTCCACCACTCGCCGAGATCGACGACCTTCTTCAGCCCAAGCCGCTGGTAGAAAAGCTGCCCCTCGTGGATGAGCAGGCCGGCGTCCGCGCGGCCATCGCGGACGGCGTCGATGATCTGGTCGAAGGGCACGACCTCGTAAGAAAAATCGGGACACAGGATGCGCAGCGCGAGGTACGCGCTCGTCATCGTGCCAGGGATAGCCACCTTGAGACGCGACAGGTCTTCGACACGGTACTCGTCGCGCGCGACGACGATGGGGCCGTAGCCGTCGCCGATGGACGCGCCGTGCGGCAGAAGCGCGTACCTGTCGGAGAGGTAGGCGTAGGCGTGAAAGCTGACGGCCGTCACGTCGTATGTGCCGCGCATGGCCTCCTCGTTCAAGGTCTGGATGTCGCGGAGCACGTGAGTGAAGCGCAGGTCGCCGGTGTCGAGCAGGTCGTTCGCCAGCGCGTAGAACATGAAGGCGTCGTCGGAGTCGGGCGAGTGGGCGACGGTGATGGTGCGTGTCTCGGTTGCTGTCGTCATCATTAGAGCCTTTGAAGAACGGTGATAAGTGATGAGTGATAAGTGATAAGAAAGAAGAAAGCCCGTCTGCTCTTTCTTATCACTTATCACTCATCACTTATCACTCCGTAAAAGATCTGTGTGTCGTAATCCATAGAGACGCGGCCGTCCCTCTGGTGTGCGTCGAAGATTTCGCGAAGACGTTCGAGCATCGGGCCGTGGCGCGGGTCTGCTTCGAGCGGCACGTAGGAGCAGGAGAGGAGACGGCCGCGCAAGGATTCATGGTTGAGTAGTTGGCGGTTGTCGAAGACCTTCTGTTCATAGCCGCCGGTGAAGAGAGCGCGCAAAGACTCCTCGTGTGCGTAGCCCGCGCTGACCTGCTGGTAATCGTTGCCGAACTCGACGAGCAGCCGCTCGTAGTCTGCGAGGAACGGGGTCGGGGAGGCGGCGCGGTTGTTCCAGACGAGGACGACACGGCCGCCGGGCCGGAGGATGCGTTGGAACTCGCGCCGCGCGCGTGGCACGTCGAACCAGTGGAACGCCTGACCCGCCGTGACGAAATCGACGCTCGCGCCGTCGAGATTGGTCGCCTCAGCCGTGCCCTCGACACTCTTGAAGCTCGGAAATTCTTCCAGCAGGCGCTCGCCCGCCTCGCGCATCTCGCGGTTCGGCTCGACGCCGTAGACCGCGTTCCCGTTCTGCAAAAACATGCGCGTGAGCAGCCCCGTGCCGGAGCCGATGTCGGCGACGACCGACGACGGCGTGAGCGCCATCTCTTCGCGCATGAGCGCGAGCACACCGGCCGGGTAGCCGGGGCGATACTTGATGTAATTCTCGACCCGGTCGGAAAACCTGTCGGTGGGCCGGAAGGTGGAAACGTCTCGCGAAGCGTTCACCAAACTTTAAGCAACTACCGTCTCGCGCTCGACGCGGTTGTAGAGCGTGTCGCGCTCGACCGGATCGAAGCCGGCGTCTTCGATGAGTTGGACGATCTCCTGCTTCGACATCTTGACCTCGCCGCCGGACTCGACCGAGTAGCTTTCGGAAAGCTCGCCGCCCTCGGTGATCGTGCCGTCGAGATCGTTGGCCCCGTAGTGGAG